>NZ_DASWVI010000294.1:0-9889 GCF_036401255.1 Nocardioides sp.
TCGTGCTCGAGCAGCTCGCGGGTCAGCGCGTTCATCAGCGCGAGGTTGGTGCCGACCCGCGGGGCGAGGTGCACGCCGCCGGTGGCCTCGGCCTCCGCGGCGACCGCGGTGCGCCGCGGGTCGACGCACACCACCCGCGGCGGGTCCTCGCCGCGGGTGCGGTCCAGGATCCGCGACCAGAGCACGGTCTGGGTCTCGGCCATGTTGTGGCCGTAGAGGAAGACCGCGTCGCAGTGCTCGATGTCGGCGTACGACCCCGGCTGGCCGTCGGCGCCGAACGACTCCTTCAGCGCGGCCGCGGCGGTGGCCGTGCAGAGCCGGGTGTTGCCGTCCATGTGCGGGGTGCCGAGCCCGGCCTTCCCGATCGCCGCGAGCGTGTAGTACTCCTCGAGGAACAGCTGGCCGCTGGTGTAGAACCCGTGGCTGAGCGGCCCCTTCTCCTCGAGCAGCTGCTTCGACCGGGCCACGATGCGGCCCATCGCGGTGTCCCAGTCGGTCTCGACCAGCTCGCCGCCCTCGCGGACCAGCGGCCGGGTGAGCCGGTCGGGCGAGTGCGACCACGGCGTACTGCCGTAGAGGCCCTTGGGCCCGAGCCGGCCGTGGTTGACCCGGTCGGTCGCGCGGCCGCGGACGCCGACCATCCGGCCGTCCTTGACGGCGATGTCGCAGCCGCAGCCGTTGCTGCACAGCAGGCACGCCGAGGAGACCCAGGAGTCCACCTGGTCCTCGGTCACGCCGTCCTCGAGGTGCAGGTCGACCCGGGTCGGCCAGTCGGTGCCGCGGCCGTGGGGGGTCCGCTCCCCCCAGACGTCACGCGTGCGGTCGGTGCGGGTGTCGGTCGTGGGAGAGGTCACGCCCTGCTCGGTGCCCCACACCGGCGGATATATGCGCTGGGGCATATATCGTCCCTCCATGGACGTCACCGACGAGCTGGCCGACGCGTTCGTGGACGCGAGCCGGGCCCTGGTCGGGCTCGCCGTGCACTCGGTCGGCGCGGCGCCGACGGAGGTGACCGTCGCCCAGTTCCGGCTGCTGGTGCTCGTGGCGGGCGCGGGGGAGCGGACCGTCGGCGACATCGCCGAGCACCTGGGCGTCAACCACTCCAACGCGAGCCGTCACTGCGACCGCCTCGAGCGGCTCGGCCTGCTGGCCCGGCGGCGGTCGCGCTCGGACGGCCGGGTGGTGCGGGTGCGGCTCACCGAGGCCGGTGCCGACGTGGTCGACCAGGTCACCCGGGCGCGCCGGGCCGACGTACGCCGGGTGCTGGCCCGGATGTCACCCGAGGAGGCGGCCGGCGCGCTCGCGGCCCTGCGGGCCTTCGGTCGGGCGGCCGGGGAGCTCGACGAGCCGCAGTGGACGGTTCACGCGTGGTGAGCCGCGTGCGCGTGATGCTCGCGGGCGACGTGCCGGCGGGCGTGGGCGATCGCCTCGGGGGTGGTCGCGAACGCGTGCTCGTCGGCGCCGAGCCGGTCGTGGACCCCGAGCTCGCGCAGCACCCGCTCGTGGCGCGGCTGCAGGCCCGAGAGCAGCACGGTGATGCCGCGCCCGCGCAGCCGGCCGATGGTGTCGGCGAGCACCGAGGCGCCGGTCGCGTCGATCGTCGAGACCCGCGACATCCGCAGCACCACCACCCGCACGTCGCTGACCTCGGACAGCTCGAGCAGGAAGTCGTGGGCCGCCGCGAAGAACAACGGCCCCTCCAGCCGGTAGGCCACGATGTGCTGGTCGAGCAGCCGGCGCTCCTCGTCGGCGTGGGTGGTGTCGTCGACCTCGACGCCGTCCTCCAGGGGCACCTCGTCCAGGTGCGCGGCGAGGGCGGTCTGGCGCAGCGCGAAGAAGCCCGCGACCACCAGCCCCACCAGCACGGCGGTCACCAGGTCGACGGCCACGGTCGCGATCGCGGTGACCGCGAGCACGGCCGCGTCGCCGCGGGTGGCGCGCAGCAGCGTCGTGACGCTGGAGACCCGGACCATCTGGACCGCGGTCGCGACCAGCACCCCGGCCAGCGCCGCGAGCGGGATCTCGCCGACCCAGCGGGCCGCGGCGAGCACCACCACGAGGAGTACGCCGGCGTGGGCGAGCGAGGCCAGCCGCGAGGTCGCGCCGGAGCGGACGTTGACGGCCGTGCGGGCGATCGCGGCGGTGGCCGGGATGCCGCCGAACAGCGGGGTGACGACGTTGGCCAGGCCCTGGCCGATCAGCTCGCGGTCGGGGTGGTGGCGCCGGCCGACGCTCATCCCGTCGGCGACGGTCGCCGAGAGCAGGCTCTCGAGCGCGGCGAGCGCGGCCACGGCGACCGCGGGCAGCACCAGCCCGCCGAGGTCGGCCAGCGGCACCGTCGGCACCGACGGCGCGGGCAGGCCCGAGGGGATGTCGCCGATCGGGTCGGCGCCCAGCCCGGCGGCGGAGTTGACGACGGTCGCGGTCACCACCGCGATCAGCGACCACGGCAGCCCGGGCCGCAGCCGCCCGGCCAGCACGATCCCGACCGCCACGCCGGCGGCCAGCCCCAGCGGGGCCCACGCCGGGTGGTCGGCCCAGTCCCGCACGGCGTGGAACGCCTGGGCCAGGACCTCCTCGCCCTCGGGCCGCACGCCGAGCGCGGCCGGCAGCTGCTGGAGCGCGATGATGGCCGCGATGCCGAGGGTGAAGCCCTCCACCACCGGCACCGGCACGTAGCGGATGAACCGACCCGCGCCGGCGTACCCCAGCACGAGGAGGACGACGCCCGCGAGCAGCCCGACGACCAGCACGCCGTCGGCGCCGTGCGTGGCGACGATCGGCACCAGCACGACGGTCATCGCGCCGGTCGGACCGCTGACCTGCACGCGGCTGCCGCCGAAGACCGCCGCGACCGCGCCGGCCACGATCGCGGTCACCAGGCCGGCGCCCGCGCCGAGACCCGAGCTGGCGCCGAAGCCGAGCGCGAGCGGCAGCGCGACCAGGCCGACCATCAGGCCGGCGGTCAGGTCGGCGCCGGGGTGGAACGGGCGCCAGTCGCCGGCGTGCGGGCGGAGCTCGGAGATCCTGGTCCGGATCGTCGCCCCGCTCACGAGGGCGTGCTGGCGAGCTCGGTGCCGAGCTCGCCCTGGACGGCGATCAGCCCCGAGAGGATCGTGCGGGCGGCCAACAGCAGGTCGCGCACCTCGGGCACGCTCACCGAGTACACGACCTCGCTGCCGGTGCGGTGCGAGACGACCATCGACGTACGCCGCAGCACCGCGAGCTGCTGGGAGAGGTTGCTCGGCTCGATCTCGATCTTCTCGAGCAGCTCGTGCACCGCGTGGTCGCGCTCCGAGAGCAGCTCGAGGATGCGGATGCGGGCCGGGTGGCCGAGCGTCTTGAAGAGCTCGGCCTTGGCCTGGTACAGGGGAACCCCCATGGTGTCTCGTCTCCCTCCCCCGGAGATCGTCGTCTCACGTGAAGATTACACAAGTTGCAAACTTCTTCAAGTCGTGTAGCGTCCGGGCGCAACGGGGATGCGAGCATGGCAACCAGTCGAGGACCCAGCAGAGACCAACGAAGGGCGAGGACCGTGGACAACCGTTCGGACAACGTGGTGGACCTGGAGAGCGTGCTGGACGAGGCGGGGCTGAAGAACGCGCAGGTACGCGAGTACGTCGCCCACTGGGCCGCGCTCACCGGCGCCGCCCGGGTCGAGGTCGTCGACGCCGCGGACGACGCCCGGCTGGTCCAGGAGGCGCTCGACGCCGGCGAGCTGCTGCCGGTCGGGGAGGGCTGCTACTACTCGCGCAGCTACCACCTCGACACCGCGCGCTCCGAGGAGCGCACGATCGTGGCCACCGGCAACCCCGAGGACAAGGGCACCTACAACAACTGGCGCCCGTCCTCGGAGATGAAGCCGCTGCTCGAGGGGCTGATGCGCGGCGCCTCGGCCGGCAAGACCATGTACGTCGTGCCCTACCTGATGGCACCGCCCGGCTCCCCGCTCGAGCGGTACGCCGCCGGCGTCGAGCTCACCGACTGCCGCACCGTCGCGCTGCACATGATCCGGATGGCGCGCGTCGGCGTACACCACATCAACGACCTGCAGGACCCCGGCAGCTTCGTGCGCGCCGTCCACGTCACCGGCGACCTGGAGAACCTCGGCCAGGGCACGCCCGAGGACCAGCGCTACTTCGTGACCGTCGCCGACGAGCGCACGATCCTGCACTACGGCTCGTCGTACGGCGGCAACGCGCTGCTCGGCAAGATCGCCCACGGGCTGCGCCAGGCGGCCTACGACGGCTGGCGGTCCGGCGAGTTCCTCGCCGAGCAGTTCATGCTGCTGGGCATCGTCGACAACGAGACCGGCGAGCGCTACCACGTCGCCGGCGGCTTCCCGAGCGCGTCGGGCAAGACCAACCTCGCGATGACGCTCGCGCCGGAGTCGCTGGGTGATCGCTACCGCGTCGAGTTCTACGGCGACGACATCACCTGGCTGTGGGTCGACCCGGCCGATGGCCGCCTGTACGGCATGAACCCGGAGTTCGGGGTCTTCGGCGTCGCCAAGGACACGAACGAGATCACGAACCCGACCGCGCTGCACTCCGTGCAGGACGGCAGCGGCGCGATCTTCACCAACGTCGCCTACAACGAGCTGACCCACGAGGTGTGGTGGGAGGGCCGCACGCCCCAGCCGCCCGCCGACCCGGCCGGCTGGCTGGACTGGAAGGGCCTGCCGATCGCCGAGCGCGAGCCCGGCGACGAGTCGCCGTGGGCGCACCCCAACAGCCGGTTCACCACCACGCTCGCGAACGTCCCCAACGTCGCGGAGGACTTCGAGGACCCGCGCGGCGTGCGGATCGACGCGATCATCTTCGGCGGCCGTACCCGCGACCGGGAGCCGCTGATCCGCGCGATCACCGACCTCCCCGAGGGCGTCTACGACGGCCTGACGCTCGGTGCGGAGGCGACGTTCGCCGCCGACGGCGTCGACGGCCAGCTGCGCTACGACCCGATGTCGATGCGGCCGTTCATGTCCTACCCGGAGGCGAAGTACGCCGCCCACTGGCTCGACGTCATCCGCCGCGCGAGCGACCAGCCGGTGTTCGCGCACGTCAACTGGTTCCAGCGCGACCCCGAGGACGGCCACTTCCTGTGGCCCGGCTACCGCGAGAACCTGCGCGCGCTGCTGTGGCTGGTGTGGCTCAAGGCCGGCAAGGTCACCGGCGTACCCAGCGCCGTCGGCGTGCTGCCCCAGGCCGAGGAGCTCCACCTCGACGACCTCGACCTCCCGCAGGCCGACCTCGAGCGGATCCTCACCGTCGACATCGACCGCTGGTGCCAGGAGATGGGCTTCCGCGAGGAGCACCTCCGGCAGTTCGACGGCCTGCCCGAGGAGATCTGGGAGGCCCACCGGCGGGTCGCCCGCGACCTGGGCTGCTGACCGGCGGGCGACCGCCGGCGGCAGGGGGGCACCCCGAGCGGCGCGGCGCGGTCCTCAGGCGACCGGGTCTTCCGGGGACCAGGTCGGGAGGAACGATCGCGCGCGCCAGGCCTCGGGGTGCAGCTCGATGACGTCGCACCACGTGGCAGCCGCGGTGAGCGGGTCCGGTACGTCGTGGACGGTGCGCCTCCACGCCTCCGGCATGGGCCTGGTCATATGACCTGTATCGGCGCCGGCGGGTCCTGACTGAGGTCGCGGCCGCTCCGGTCCAGACCGGTGCCGCCCTCTAGGCTGGGTGCCATGAAGGTTCTCGTCACCGGCGGCGCCGGCTACATCGGCTCGACCACTGCCAAGGCGCTCGAGGAGGCCGGCCACACGCCGGTGATCCTCGACTCGCTGCTCACCGGGCCGCTGGCGTTCGTGCGCGACCGGATCTTCTACGAGGGCGACATCGCCGACCGCGCGCTGCTGCGCCGGGTCTTCGAGGAGCACCCCGACATCGACGCGACCATCCACATGGCCGCGCGCATCGTCGTCCCAGAGTCGGTCGAGAAGCCCTACGAGTACTACCGCGACAACGTCGCGAAGTCCCTCGAGCTCTTCGACGAGCTCAACGCGCTCGGCAAGGGCCGGGTGCTGTTCTCCTCCTCGGCGTCGATCTACGCGCTCAAGGACGAGTTCGAGGTCTCCGAGGGCGACCGGCTCGAGCCGACCTCGCCGTACGCCCGCACCAAGCGGATGATGGAGGAGGTCCTCCAGGACATGTCCGCGGCCACGGGCCTGCGCGCGATCATCCTGCGCTACTTCAACCCGATCGGGTCCGACCCCGACCTCGAGTCCGGCATCTACGCCAAGGAGCCCTCGCACGTGCTCGGCCAGCTGGTGATGGCCGCCCGCGGGCAGAAGGACTCCTTCACGATCACCGGCACCGAGCACCCGACCCGCGACGGCACGGGCATCCGCGACTACATCCACGTCTGGGACCTGGCCCGCGCGCACGTCCGCGCCGTCGAGCGGTTCGACGAGGTCATCGCGGCCGCCGGCGCGCCCAGCGTCGTGATCAACGTCGGCACCGGCTCCGGGGTGACCGTGCGCGAGCTGGTGAAGTCGTTCGAGCACGTCTTCGGCTCGGAGGTGCCGATCACCGAGGCGCCGCCGCGGCCCGGTGACGCGGTCGGCGCGTTCGCCAACGTGGACCGGTCCCGGCAGCTGCTCGACTGGCGCACCGAGCTCTCGCTCGACGACGCGATCGCCTCCGCGCTGGCGTGGGGCGAGAAGCGCCAGGAGATCCTGGGCTACGAGTGATGCGGGCGCTGCGCCGGTGCGCCGGTGTGCTGGTGGCGGTCCTCCTGCTCGGGGGACCCGCCGGACCGGCGTACGCCGAGCGCACGGACGTGGCCACCCGCGCTGACGGCTCGGCCCGGCCGCTGGTGGGTCGGGTCGTCGTGCTCGACCCCGGCCACCAGCTCGGCAACCACAACTTCCCCCGCAAGATCAACCGCCTGGTCCCGGCGGGCGGGTTCAAGAAGGCGTGCAACACCACCGGGACCGCCACCAACGGCGGCTATCCGGAGGCGACGTTCGCGTGGCGGGTGACCCGGCTGGTGCAGGCGCGGCTCGAGCGGCTGGGGGCCAAGGTGTTGCTGACCCGGTCCGCGAACCGGCAGGACCGCTGGGGCCCGTGCATCGACGTCCGGGGCCGCGCCGGCAACCAGGTCGCCGCCGACCTCAAGATCAGCGTGCACGGCGACGGGTCCTACGCCGCCGGCGCCCACGGGTTCCACGTGATCGCCCCGGCCGACCGGCGGCCCTGGACCCACGACATCTGCCGCTCCTCGAGGCGGCTCGCCCTCGACACCCGCGCCGCGCTGCGCGCCCGGGGCGTGCCGGTGGCCAACTACGTCGCCGGCGGCGACGGCCTGGACCTCCGCTCCGACCTCGGCACCCTCAACCTCTCCGACGTCCCCACCGTGATGGTCGAGCTCGGCAACATGCGCGACCGCCGCGACGCCCACCGGATGACCACCGCCGCCGGCCGCGCCACCTACGCCCGCGCCCTCACCGCCGCCACCCGCCGCTACCTCCGCTGAGCCGCACGCA
This sequence comes from Nocardioides sp., assembly GCF_036401255.1. Lineage (GTDB taxonomy): Bacteria > Actinomycetota > Actinomycetes > Propionibacteriales > Nocardioidaceae > Nocardioides. The sequence continues at coordinate 7,490 of NZ_DASWVI010000294.1, forward strand.
CCTGACGTATCTGTCGCCCCAACCGCGTGCAGAGGACAGATACGTCTGGTGCGTGGCGAGGGCGTCCGGCAGGAGAGGTCAGGTGCGGGCGCCGTCGAGGATCAGGTCGACCAGGATCGAGGCGCGCTCGTCGATCTCCTCGTCGCTCAACGCGCGGCCCTCGAGGCGGAGGGTGAGGTTCTGGACGATCACCGAGCCGAAGATGCACTGGCCGATCGGGAACACCAGGCGGTCGCCGTCGAGCTCGCCGCGCTCGACCGCGCGGGCGCCCATCTGGACGGCGTAGTCGGCCAGCACGTCGGTCACCGCCTGGGTGAACCCACCCAGCGGCTCCGGGGCGCCGGCCGTGTCGACCACCACTCGCAGCGCGGCCCAGCCCGCCGGCTCGCGGTAGTGGTGGAACAGCTTGACGGCCAGCGCGTGCAGGTCGCCGCGCAGTGAGCCGGTGTCGACGTCCCCGAGGTCGCCGGTGTGCGTGCCGACCGCGTCGGTCAGCAGCGTGTCCTTGTCCTGCCAGCGCAGGTAGACCGTGGACTTCCCGACGCCCGCACGGCGTGCGACGCCGTCCATCGTGAAGCCGGACCAGCCGTGCTCGCCGTACTCCTCGAGCGCGGCGTCGATGATGCGTTGCTCCGCCCCGGGCGTGCGTGGCCGGCCGCGGCTCCGGCGAGGCTCCCCCGTGGCGCCCTGTGAGGTGGACATGACTGATTGAACATCACAACCGGGACAAAACGTGACGGATCGCCGATGGTCGCGTGGCGCTCGCTACGCTCGACCGTGTGTCGGCCTGGGGCGAGAGGAACACCCATCACTGGGACGACTGGACCCTCGCCGACCTGATGGGGGCCAAGTCGGGGCACACCGTGAGCCTGGTGGTCCCCGCCCGCAACGAGGCCGCGACCGTCGGCGACGTCGTCAGCCGGGTGCGCGAGGCGCTGGTCGACACGGTCGCGCTGCTCGACGAGATCGTGGTCATCGACTCCGACTCCACCGACGACACCTACGACGTCGCGACCGACGCCGGCGCCGTCGTCCACCGCGCCGCCGAGATCCGCCCCGACCTGGGCACCGTTCCCGGCAAGGGCGAGGCGATGTGGAAGGCGCAGTTCGTGACCACGGGCGACCTGCTGGTGTTCATGGACGCCGACCTGCTCGACTGGGACACCCACTTCGTGCCCGGCCTGCTCGGCCCGCTGCTCACCCGCCCGGAGGTCGCGCTGGTCAAGGGCTTCTACGAGCGGCCGATGGTCTCCGGCGACGCCGCGGTCCCGTTCGAGGGCGGCCGGGTCACCGAGCTGGTCGCCAGACCGCTGATCCGGCTGCTGTTCCCCGAGCTCGCCGGCCTGCACCAGCCGCTCGCGGGCGAGTGGGCCGTACGCCGCGAGCTGTTCGAGCGGCTCAGCGTCCCGACCGGGTACGCCGTGGAGCTCGCCGCCCTCGTCGACGCCCAGCGCGCCCGCGGGGTGGACGCGATCGCCCAGGTCGACCTCGGCACCCGCGCCCACCGGCACCAGTCGTTGCGCGACCTCAGCGGCATGGCCACCCAGATCCTGGCCGCGGCCCTGGCCCGGTCCGGCACCACCACCGCGGCCGGCCCGGCCGCGGAGCGGCCGCCGGCGGTGAGCGTCCGATGACCCCGCCGCCGATGCTGAGGCTGGGCCGGCACGCGTTCGCCGACGAGGCCACGCTGATGATGGCGATCGTCAACCGCACCCCCGACTCCTTCTACGACAAGGGCGCGACCTGGGCCGAGGACAAGGCCTTCGAACGGGTGGCGCTCGTGGTCGCCCAGGGCGCGGAGATCGTCGACATCGGCGGCATCAAGGCCGCGCCCGGCGTCGAGATCTCCGAGGCCGAGGAGAAGGCCCGCGTCGTCGACTTCGTGGCCCGCGTGCGCGAGGCGTTCCCCGACCTGGTGATCTCGGTCGATACCTGGCGCGCCGAGGTCGGCCGCGCGGTCTGCGCGGCCGGCGCCGACGTACTCAACGACGCCTGGGGAGGCGCCGACCCCGAGCTCGTCGACGCCGCCGCCGAGGGCGGCGCCGCGATCGTGTGCACCCACACCGGCGGCGTCACGCCCCGCACCCGCCCCTACCGCATCGAGTACGACGACGTGGTGGCCGCGGCCATCCACGACACCGTGGCCTACGCCGAGCGTGCGGTCGCCGCCGGCGTCGACCCGGCCTCGGTGGTGATCGACCCGGCCCACGACTTCGGCAAGAACACCTTCCACTCCCTCGAGGTCACCCGCCGGCTCGGCGAGATGGTCGCCACCGGCTACCCGGTGCTCGTGTCGCTGTCCAACAAGGACTTCGTCGGCGAGAGCCTCGACCTGCCCGTCGGCGAGCGGCTCACCGGCACCCTGGCCGCCACGGCCGTCTGCGCGCTCGCCGGGGCGCG
>NZ_DASWVI010000295.1:0-5355 GCF_036401255.1 Nocardioides sp.
TGCCGCCCACCCCGCGTCCCGCGACCCCACCGCCGACCCCGGCCCCGGGGGCCGGCTCGGGCTGGCTGCTGAGCGTCGACACCGGCGAGCAGGTGGCCGTGACGGGACCCGTGCTCGTCGGTCGCCAGCCCGAGGCCCGTCCCGGTGAGGCGGTGCGACACCTGGTGGCGCTGCGATCCGCGGACCTGTCGTTGTCCAAGACCCACGCCGAGCTGCGGCTCGACGCCACCGGCGGCCTGGTGGTCCTCGACCGCGGATCGAGCAACGGCTCGGTGCTGCTGCGGCGGGGTGCGGCTCGCGAGCTGGCCCCCGGCCGGCCGACGACGCTGCTCGCCGGCGACGTGCTCCGCCTCGGCGACCGGGAGGTGCGGATCTCGCACGCCACCACCACCGAGCCGACGGCGCGGTAACGGTCCGATAACGAACCCGTGCGCCTCTTCCCCCGCACGGGCCCGGGCGTGTCGACTGCTCTCCTCCCTGGCGGTGACTCGGCACCGTGACCCGGTGCCGGCGATCCCCGGGAGGAGTCGGGCGTATCCCGCCCCATCACATCGGGAGGCATCACTTGCGAAGGACCCGGGTCGCCGCCACGGCGACCGCATCTCTGATCGCGGCAGCCACGGCGCTGTCGCTCACCACGCCGCAGGCCGGCGCCGCGTCCGGCCCCTCGGTCACGCCGTCTCGAGACGGCACGACATCGACGTCGGACAACCTCACGCCCCCGTGGCGCCAGAAGTACGACGCGATCCGCGACGCCGCCCTGCAGAAGCGGCTGCGCACCGGCGGCACCGGCCAGGCCGAGCGCGTCTCCAAGGGCGTCTACGGCCGGGTCGCCCAGAAGGGCACCGACCGGATCTTCGTGGTGCTCGCCGAGTTCGGCGACACCCGCCACTCGGCGTACCCCGACGACCCGGAGACCGGCGCCCAGACGTTCGACGGGCCGGTGCACAACTCCATCCCCCAGCCGGACCGGTCCAAGGACAACTCCACGCTGTGGGCGCCCGACTACAACCGCGCGCACTACGAGGACATGTACTTCAACCGGATGAAGTCGTTCTACCGCGACCAGTCCGGCGGCGTGTACTCCATCGACGGCGACGTCACCGCGTGGGTGAAGGTGCCGTTCAACGAGGCGCGCTACGGCCGCAACTCCTGCGGCTCCAACGTCTGCACCAACACCTGGTTCCTGATCCGGGACGCGCTCGCCGAGTGGGTGCAGAACCGCCTCGACGCCGGCTGGACGATGGACCGGATCCGGGCCTACCTCAAGACGTTCGACCGCCAGGACCGCTACGACTTCGACGGCGACGGCAACTTCAACGAGCCCGACGGCTACATCGACCACTTCCAGATCGTGCACGCCGGTGGCGACGAGGCCGACGGCGACCCGACCTTCGGCCAGGACGCCATCTGGAGCCACCGCTGGAACGCGCAGATCGAGCCGTTCGGCACCGGCCCCGAGGGCGGTGCGCCGATCGGCGGCGTGAACGTCGGTGAGGGCGGTCCCAGCGACGGCGGCGCCGTCCAGATCCCCGACAACCCGACGGGCGTGTGGGTCAACGACTACACGATCCAGCCCGAGAACGGCGGCCTGAGCGTCTTCGCCCACGAGTTCGGGCACGACCTCGGCCTGCCCGACCTCTACGACACCTCCGGCAACGCCGGCGGCGCCGAGAACAGTGTCGGCTTCTGGTCGCTGATGAGCCAGTCGCGCGGCACCGCGCCCCGCGACAAGGGCATCGGTGACCGGCCGATGCCGTTCGGCGCGTGGGAGAAGTTCCAGCTCGGCTGGCTCGACTACGACGTCGCCCGCGCGGGCCGCACCGCCTCGTTCGCCCTGCGGCCGGGGCAGTCGCTGCGCGGCTCCCAGCCCAACGGCCTGATCGTGCTGCTGCCCGACAAGCAGGTCCCGCTGGGACTCGGCGACCCGTGCGCTGAGTGCGGGGAGCGCTACTTCTACAGCGGTTCGGGCGACAACCTCGACAACACGATGACCAAGGCCGTCGCCGCGGGCGGCGCCCTGACCGCGAAGGTGCGCTACGACATCGAGGAGGGCTGGGACTACGCGTTCCTGGAGGCCTCCAGCGACGGCGGCGCGACGTGGACGGAGGTCCCCACCAACCTCAGCTACTCCGGTGAGGACTCCAGCGGGTTCAACGACTCCGGCGCCGGCATCACCGGCTCGACCGACGGTGCCTGGGTGGACCTGACCGCCGACGTACCGGCCGGCACCAACGCCGTGCGCTGGTTGTACAAGACCGACGGCGGCTACGCGCTCTCGGGCTTCCAGGTCGACCAGATCACCCTCGGCGGCACGACGATCGGCACCGCCGAGACCGGTGCCGAGGGCTGGCAGCTCGACGGGTTCCGGACGACGACCGGCAGCGAGATGCAGTCGTTCCTCAACGCCTACATCGTCGACAACCGGCAGTACGTCGGGCGCGACAAGCTGCTCAAGCACGTCTACAACTTCGCGGGCTACGAGAACCGGCCGGACCGGGTGGAGTTCTTCCACAACGACCCGGGCGCCCTCATCACCTACTGGGACACCTCCTACACCGACAACAACGTCGGCGAGCACCCCGGCAGTGGCGAGGCCCTCCCGGTCGACGCGCACCCGACGTTCCGGCACACCCCGGACGGCGCGCTCGCCCGGCCGCGGACGCTCACCTACGACTCGACGTTCTCCCTGAAGCGCAGCAGCACGCAGATCCTGCACTTCAAGGGGCAGCCGTTCACGCTGCGCGGCGAGTCGGCGGTGCCGCTGTTCGACGACACCGTCGACTGGTGGTTCGCCGGTGACGAGCACGGCACCGGCGAGCACGCCGGCCACTACCAGCCCGGCTGGTACTCCGTCGACGTGCCCGAGACCGGCACCACGATCCGCGTGGTGAAGGTGAACAAGAAGACGGGCGTGATGAAGGTGCGGGTCGGCACCTCGAGCTGACCCTCGACTGCTCGCCGACGGGCCCCGCCACCGTGGTGGCGGGGCCCGTTCGTGCGTGCCCGCAGGTCCGTGAGAAGACCGACACCGGGCCCGGTCGAAAGGGTCTTCGTACCTGCCCAATCGGTCAGGGGACGTACTAGGTTCTGGACATGAGCTTCGACTACGAGCACACCGTGACCACGACCGCGACTCCCGCTGACGTCTGGGCGCTCTGGAGCGACGTCGGCAGCTGGCACCGATGGGATCCGACGGTGGAACAGGTGGCCATCGAGGGTCATTTCGGTGAGGGCGCGGCCGGCACGATGGTGCTCACGAAGGGCATGGAGGCGAAGTTCGTCCTGGAGATCGTCGAGCCGTGCGCTCGCTACCTCGACAAGCTGACGATCGGCGACGTGGTCATCCGCATCGACCACCAGGTCAAGGAGACGGCCACCGGCTCCGAGGTGACCGTGCGGACGGTCGTCGCCGGCCCGGGCTCGGACGAGATCGCCCCGCTGATCACCGCCGAGGCCACCCGGACGCTCGACGCCCTCGTCCAGATGGCCGAGAAGAAGAGCGCCTGATCCGGCCCGCTTCGGCGGGCTGCAGGACCGGATCCGCCGGCCCCAGGGGGCGGCGACCAACGACAGGCCAACGTCCGGCAGCGTAGGTTGCCGGCCATGGAGGCGTACGCGAAGGGCGAGCTCGACCCGCCCCTGCTCGAGGAGACCATCGGAGCGAACTTCGAACGGACGGTCGCGGCGTACGCCGGGCGCGAGGCGCTCGTCGAGGTCGCGACCGGCCGGCGCTGGACGTGGGCCGAGCTCGACCGCGACGTCGACGACCTGGCCCGGGGGCTGCTCGCGGCCGGCGTCGGCAAGGGCGATCGGGTCGGCATCTGGGCGCCCAACTGCGCGGAGTGGACGATCGTCCAGTACGCCACCGCCAAGCTCGGGATCATCCTGGTCAACGTCAACCCGGCGTACCGCACCCACGAGCTGTCCTACGCGGTCAACCAGAGCGGGTTGCGGCTGCTGATCAGCGCCTCCACGTTCAAGACCAGCGACTACCGCGCGATGCTCTCCGAGACAGCGGGCCAGACGCCGACACTCGAGCGGGTCGTCTATCTCGACACCGACGACTGGGCGCAGCTGGTCGAGGCCGGGCGGGCGCTGCCCGACGGCGTCGTCGCGGAGCGGATGGCGCAGACCGCGCCGGACGACCCGATCAACATCCAGTACACGTCGGGCACCACGGGCTACCCCAAGGGCGCGACGCTGAGCCACCGCAACATCCTCAACAACGGCTACTTCACCACCGAGCTGATCAACCTCGGGCCCGACGACCGGCTGTGCATCCCGGTGCCCTTCTACCACTGCTTCGGGATGGTGATGGCGAACCTGGGCTGCACCACGCACGGCACCACGATGGTGATCCCCGCGCCCGGCTTCGACCCCGAGATCACGCTGCGCACGATCGCGGCGGAGCGCTGCACGGGCGTGTACGGCGTGCCGACGATGTTCATCGCGATGCAGCACCACCCGAGCTTCGCCGAGCACGACCTCTCCAGCCTGCGCACCGGCATCATGGCCGGCTCGATCTGCCCCGTCGAGGTGATGAAGCGCTGCGTCGACGACATGCACATGGCCGAGGTCGCGATCGCCTATGGCATGACCGAGACCAGCCCGGTGTCCTGCCAGACGCGCGCGGACGACGACCTCGACCGGCGTACCGCCACGATCGGCCGGGTGCACCCGCACGTGGAGATCAAGATCGTCGACCCGGTGAGCGGCGCGACCGTCGAGCGCGGGCAGACCGGGGAGTTCTGCACCCGCGGCTACTCGGTGATGCTCGGCTACTGGGACGACCCCGACAAGACCGCCGAGGCGATCGACGCGGACGGCTGGATGCACACCGGCGACCTCGCCGAGATGCGCGAGGACGGCTACTGCAACATCGTCGGTCGCATCAAGGACATGGTGATCCGGGGCGGGGAGAACATCTACCCGCGCGAGATCGAGGAGTTCCTCTACCAGCACCCCGACATCGAGGACGTGCAGGTGATCGGCGTCCCCGACGAGAAGTACGGCGAGGAGCTGTGCGCCTGGGTGAAGATCCGGTCCGGGTCCGAGCCCGTCGACGCCGACGCCGTGCGCGCGTTCGCCACGGGCAAGCTCGCCCACTACAAGATCCCTCGCTACGTGCTGGTGGTCGACGAGTTCCCGATGACCGTGACCGGCAAGATCCGCAAGGTCCAGATGCGCGAGGAGACCACGAGGCTCTTGCACCTCGGTGGTTGAGGAAGGCGCGCACCGCCTGTCTCGAAACCACCGCCCCCTCGGTGGTTGAGGAGGTTGCGCTGCAACCGTCTCGAAACCACAGCCACCTCGGTGGTTGAGGAGGTTGCGCTGCAACCGTCTCGAAACCAC
>NZ_DASWVI010000296.1:0-3991 GCF_036401255.1 Nocardioides sp.
TGAGCCCCGGCTCGGTGGAGATGTCGAACGTCGACCTCGCGGCCGAGTTCACCAACCTCATCCTCGCCCAGCGCGGCTTCCAGGCCAGCTCGCGGGTCATCACGACCTCCGACCAGGTGCTCGAGGACCTCGTCAACATCAAGCGGTGACCCCTGGCGGGGCGCCCGGACCGCTCAGGTCCGGGCGCTCGCCGCCGATGAACACTTCGAGCGCCACGGACGGCAGCTCGGAACGGCCCAAGGACGGTGCACATGATCACGCTCAGGCGACTCTCGGGAACGGTGTTCGCACTCAACTCCGACCTCATCGAACGAGTTGACTCCACCCCCGACACCGTGGTCACCCTGGTCGACGGCAAGAAGTACGTCGTCACCGACACGCTCGAGGAAGTGATCGACGCCGTCCGCTACTACCGCGGTGAGGTGCTGGCTCTCAGCTCCTACATCGAGGTCGAGCCCCGGCGCCAGCAGCCCCGTCTGGGCACCGTCAGCGAGCACCCGGCCGCTCACCTCACCCGGATCGACAGGGCGGAATCCTGATGGATCCGGCAACCCTGATCGGAGTCCTCGTCGGATTCCTGGTCGTCATCGTGGTCAACGTCCTCGAGGGCGGCAACCCGATGGCGCTGTTCCTGATGCCGCCGATGCTCCTCGTCTTCGGGGTCACGCTGCTGATCTCGCTCGCCGGCGGGACGATGGGCGACTTCAAGCTCGCGATGCGCGGCCTGGTCCACGCCTTCACCTCCGGCGCCCCCAACAGTGCCCTCCTGGTGCCGCAGCTCGTCTCGCTGGCCGACAAGGCTCGCCGCGAGGGTCTGCTCGCGCTCGAGGACGCGGTCGCCGAGCTCGACGACGAGTTCCTCGCGCGGGCGCTCACGATGGCGATCGACGGGACCGACCCCGAGGAGCTCCGCGACATCCTCGAGGCCGAGGTCCAGGCCAAGCGCGCCGAGGTCAAGCAGGCCGCCAGGTTCTGGAACGCGGCGGGCGGCTACGCCCCCACGATCGGCATCGTCGGCACCGTCATGGGCCTCGTGCACGTGCTCGAGCAGCTCGCCGAGCCCGAGAAGCTCGGCCACCTGATCGCCGGCGCATTCGTCGCCACCCTCTGGGGCGTCATGTCCGCCAACGTGTTCTTCCTGCCCCTCGGCGCCCGCCTGCTGCGGCTCGGGGAGCTCGAGGCCGCTCAGATGGAGCTCGTCATCGAGGGCGTCTCCGCCGTCCAGGCCGGCTCCAACCCGCGCATCGTCGCCCAGCGGCTGCGCTCCCTGCTGCCCGTCGACCAACGTGAGGAGGCTGCCTGATGAGCGCCCCTCCACGACGCCGCAAGAAGCAAGCCGAGGAGCCCGAGCACGACAACCACGAGCGCTGGCTCGTGACGTACGCCGACATGCTCACGCTGCTGATGGTCCTGTTCATCGTGATGTTCGCGATGAGCCAGGTCGACGAGGCGAAGTACCACGCCCTCAAGTCGGGCCTGGCCGACGGCTTCGGCGCCGAGAGCTCGATCATGAGCGGCAGCACCTCGGTGCTCGCGGACGACCTCGCCGAGAAGGGCCCGGAGTACGTGAGCACCCAGGCGTTCCAGGCGATGCCCGCCGACCAGCAGAAGCTGGTGATGGACGCCGTCACCGCCGAGGAGCGCCGCCGCCAGCAGGCGCAGTACGCCGAGGCGGAGGCCGAGGCCAAGCGGCTCCAGGCGGTCCGGCGCGAGCTGATGAAGGCGCTGCGGCGAGCCGGCCTCCAGCACGACGTGTTCACCGCGATCGACGAGCGGGGCCTGGTCGTGAGCCTGGTCTCACGGCACGTCGTCTTCGAGCCGAACATCGCCCGGCTCAGCCGGCGCGGCGAGCGGGTGGTCGACACGCTCGCACCGGTGCTCCGGGAGGTGACGAACGCGCTGCGCATCGACGGCCACACCAACCAGGAGCCGGTGAAGCCGAAGTACTTCGCCACCGACTGGGACCTCTCGGCCGCCCGCGCGGTCACCGTGCTGCGCCGCCTCAACGAGGTGGACGAGGTGCCCAAGAAGCGGCTCTCGCTGTCGGCCTTCGGCCACGAGCGGCCGCTGATCGACCCGGACGTCGAAGGGTCGCAGGAGATCAACAAGCGGGTCGACATCGTCGTCCTGCCGGAGACCAGCTTCGAGGCCACCCAGCTGATCGACGACGTGCTGAGCGCCCGACCGGGCGGACAGGGGTGAGAGGGATGAGCGTGACTGCGATCAAGGCCAGCAAGGCCAAGGACACCGACGCCGAGGGCGACGGCAAGGCGGCCAAGGGCGGCAAGCGCAAGAAGCTGCTCCTGCTCGTGGCGGGCGTGCTGGTCGTCGCGCTGGCGGCGTACTGGTTCGTGCTGAAGCCGAGCGCGAGCGCCGACGAGGGCCCCAAGCCGGGCGCGATCCTGCCGCTGGAGTCGACCCAGATCAACCTGGCGTCGGGCCACTACCTCAAGGTCGGCATCGCCCTGCAGCTGGTCGAGGGGGCGCCCGAGGAGCTCGACGGCAGCAAGGCGCTGGACGCGACCATCGAGCTGTTCAGCGGCCGGACGGTCGAGGAGGTCGGCAACGCGGGCAAGCGCAAGGAGCTCAAGGAGGAGCTCGAGACCACGCTGGAGAAGGCGTACGAGGAGGAGGTCATGGGGATCTACTTCACGGAGTTCGTCACGCAGTGACGTGAGAGCTCCCCTGGTGGGCTGACCCCGAACAACCGAATGTGAGCCAGCACCGGATTTCCGGTGCCGAGTTCCCTTAAGGAACGCGCCGGACGGGCCGATGCATGTCATCGTGGCCGCCTCCGACGCTTCCGTGACGCACCCCGACGCCCCGCCCGCGGCGGACCGGGCGTCTCGGCGCGCCTCCGCGATCCCGCAACCGTACGACTTCCGGCGTCCCATCCAGCTCTCCCGCGAGCACTCGCGGATGCTGCAGCTGACCCTCGACGACTTCTGCCGGCAGGCGACGACGGTGTTCACGTCCTCCCTGCGGACCGTCTGCTCGGTGGGCGTCACCTCGATCGAGCAGCGGACGTACGCCGAGTACATCGACTCGCTCGACAACCTGACGTACCTCACCACCTTCTCGGCGGAGCCGCTGTTCAACCGCGGCGTCCTGGAGCTCCCGCTCGTCGCCGTGATGACCTGCGTGGACCACATGCTGGGTGGCCCCGGGCGCGACGACCAGCCGGAGCGCCCGCTGACCGAGATCGAGGCCGGCGTCGCCAGCGGGATGATCGAGCGCCTGCTCCGGGAGATGCGCTACTCGATGGCCTCGATCGTGGCCTTCGAGCCCGAGGTCCGCGGTGTCGAGTACAGCCCGCAGTTCGCGCAGGTCGCGGGCGCCTCGGACGTGATGGTCGCGGTCAGCCTGGAGCTGCGGATCAGCGAGCGGAGCTTCCGGATGACGCTGTGCATGCCGTTCTCCAGCGTGCTCCCCCACCTGGTCCGCGCCGCGGCGCCCTCCCCGGTCTCCGAGCGCGAGCGGGCCCAGCGCGCGCAGGCCGCGGCCGAGCTCGCCGACCAGTTCCAGCGGGTCCCCGTCGAGGTCGCCGTCAGCCTGCGACCCACCACGTTGAGCCCGGCCGATCTCGCGGCGCTGAAGCCCGGCGACGCGGTCCGGCTGCACCACCCCGCCGCGGCGCCCCTCGAGGTCGTCGTCGACGGCACCTGTTTCGCGCACGCGACGCCCGGGACCAGCGGGTACCGGCTCGCCGCTCTGATCGTAGGCACCCCGAAGGAGAACGCATGACCACCGTGCAGACCACCGCCGACCTCCAGCTGGCGGTGAGTGCCGCGACCGCGGCCATCACCGTGCTGCCGGCCTCGGAGCCGCTCTCGGCCGGAGCACCGCGCCCCGGCACGCCCGACGACCTCCAGGGCACCGGCTTCGCGGGCGCCGTGGTCGCCGACCTCGAGGGCCCCGTCTCGGGGCCGCTCGCGATCGTCGTCGGCGCCGAGCTCGTCGCGGCGCTCGCGGCCAGCCCGATCGGCGGGCT
>NZ_DASWVI010000297.1:0-21702 GCF_036401255.1 Nocardioides sp.
AAACTGGCGCCGACTCGGCGTGGCTCAGGGGGAACTGGCGCCGACTCGGCGTTGTTCAGGGGGAAACTGGCGCCGACTCGGCCTAGTAGGAGGGCTGGCTGGGGTCGATCTGGTTGACCCAGGCGACCACGCCGCCACCGACGTGGACGGCGTCGGCGTAGCCCGCGCCCTTGACGATCGCGAGGGTCTCGGCCGAGCGGACACCGGACTTGCAGTGCATGACGATCTGCTTGTCGGCCGGCAGCTTCTCCAGCGCCGATCCGTTGAGGAAGTCGCCCTTGGGGATCAGCACCGAGCCGGGGATCTTGTTGATCTCGTACTCGTTGGGCTCGCGGACGTCGACGAGCACGAAGTCGCGGGTGCCCTCCTCCCGCTCCTTGAGCATGTGCTCGAGCTGGGTGACCGAGATCGTCGCGCCGGCCGCGGCCTCGGCGGCCTCGTTGGACAGCGCGCCGCAGAACGCGTCGTAGTCGATGAGCCCGGTGACGGTCGGGTGGTCACCGCAGAGCGCGCAGTTGGGGTCCTTGCGGACCTTGAGCTTGCGGTACTCCATCTCCAGGGCGTCGTAGATCATCAGCTTGCCGACGAGCGGCTCGCCGATGCCGGTGAGCAGCTTGATGGCCTCGTTGACCTGGATGGAGCCGATCGACGCGCACAGCACGCCGAGCACGCCGCCCTCGGCGCAGCTGGGCACCATGCCCGGCGGCGGGGGCTCGGGGTAGAGGCAGCGGTAGCAGGGTGCGTCGTCCGTGAGCGTCGGCGCGAACACCGACGCCTGGCCGTCGAAGCGGTAGATCGATCCCCACACGTAGGGGATGCCGAGGAAGTACGCCGCGTCGTTGACCATGTAGCGGGTGGCGAAGTTGTCGGTGCCGTCGACGATCAGGTCGTAGCCCTCGAACACCGACATCACGTTGTCGTTGTCGAGGCGCTCCTCGTGCAGCACGACGTTCACGTACGGGTTGATCTCGGCGATCGACTCCTTCGCGGACAGGCCCTTGGCCTTGCCGATGTCGGAGACGCCGTGGATGACCTGGCGCTGCAGGTTCGACTCGTCGACCTCGTCGAACTCCGCGATCCCGAGGGTGCCCACCCCCGCCGCGGCCAGGTAGAGCAGCGCGGGGCTGCCGAGGCCGCCGGCGCCGATGACGAGCACCTTGGCGTTCTTCAGCCGCTTCTGCCCGGTCATCCCGACGTCGGGGATGATCAGGTGGCGGCTGTAGCGACGTACCTCGTCGATGCTCAGCTCGTCCGCGGGCTCCACGAGCGCGGGATAGGACACGGCGTACTCCTTCTGGTCGGTTCGCCTGCCGGACACCCCCGGAGAACATCGGCGGGCACGGCCATGTTCCCTCGCGCGACCGACCGGCGCGGCCGCGCGTCCCGTCATCCGGACGACAACACGTTCCCGGTAGAGTGCGCCGGGTGAGTGCTGAGCAATACGAACCACCGGCTGCCCGAACGCGCGGCACCCGGTTGCCGCGGCGGGAGCGGCGCGCCCAGCTCATGGAGTCCGCGCTCGAGGTGTTCGTCGCCCAGGGCTACCACGCGGCCGCCATGGACGACATCGCCGAGCGCGCCGGCGTCTCCAAGCCCGTGCTCTACCAGCACTTCCCCGGCAAGCTCGACCTCTACCTGGCGCTCCTCGACGAGTCCTGCGACACGATCATCGACAACTGTCGCGCCGCCCTGGAGTCCACCCAGGACAACAAGCAGCGGGTCGCCGCGACCGTGGCGGCGTTCTACGAGTACGTCGCCGGCGAGTCGGGCGCGTTCCGCCTGGTGTTCGAGTCGGACCTGACCAGCGAGCCCGCGGTCCGCGGCCACGTCGACCGGGTGACCACCGAGTGCGCCGCGATGATCGCCCACGTCATCCACGACGACACCGGGCTGCCCGCCGACGCGTGCCGGCTGCTGGCCGTCTCGCTCGTGGGAATGGCCCAGGTGAGCGCGCGGTTCTGGCTCACGGAGCCCGGCGGGATCAACCGCACCGACGCGGCCGCCCTGGTCGCCGGACTCTCCTGGCGAGGCATCCGCGGCTACCCCAAGTCCGACGAGCCCCGGCCCGACGAGCACTGACGAGCACGGATGCCCGCAGCCCGAACCACCCAGAAGCAGAAGGAGGGCCTCGTGGAGGTCAAGATCGGTGTCCAGAACGCCGCGCGTGAGCTGAGCGTCGAGATCGACGAGACGGCCGACCGCGTCGCCGAGCTGGTCAGCGAGGCGGTCGCCTCCGACGGAGTGCTCACGCTCAGTGACACCAAGGGCCGCCGGGTCATCGTCCCGGTCGCCAAGCTCGCGTACGTCGAGATCGGCCACGGCACCCTCGGCCAGGTGGGCTTCCGCAGCTAGCAGCCCGGCGGTCGTCGACGCACCTGACGCAACTGCTGCCGAACCGCCGGCGAGGACGACAGTTCTGTCAGGTGCGTGCGAGAACGGTGGGCAGCAGGCGGGCGGTGATGGCCGCGTCCGACGCTAGCTGGCCAGCCCCAGCTCGGCCATCCGCTCGGCGTGCCGTTCGGTGATCCGGGTGAACATCCGCCCGATGGCGGCGAGGTCGAGGCCGGGACGGTCGACGCCGCCGGCGAGCAGCGCCGACAGTGCGTCGCGGTCGGCCGCCACCCGCTGGGCCTGGGTGAGCGCCTCCCCCATCAGCCGGCGCCCCCACAGGGCGAGCCGGCCGCCGAGCCGGTGGTCGGCCGCGATCGCCGCCCGGACCCGGTCGACCACGAACGCCGCGTGGCCGCTGTCCTCCAGCGACGCCACGATCAGGTCGCGGGTCTCGGTGTCGAGGTAGGCCGCGATCTCGCGGTAGAAGTCGTTGGCGAGCCCGTCGCCGACGTACGCCTTGATCAGGCCTTCGTACCAGTCGGCGGGCGCGGTGTACTCGTGGAACCGGTCGATGGCGGCCACGAACGGCGCCATCGCCTCGAACGGGTCGGCACCGAGCTGGGCGAGCCGCTCGTTGAGCCGCGCGAGGTGGGCGAACTCGGCGGTCGCCATGCTGGCGATCGCGACCTTGTCCTCCAGCGTCGGGGCGAGCTTGGCGTCCTCGACGAGTCGCTCGAAGGCCGAGATCTCGCCGTACGCGATCGCGCCGAGCAGGTCGACGACCGCCTCGCGGTACTCCGGGTCCTGGAAGGCGACGCCGTCGCTCGGCGCGGCGTCGTCCGGCGGGGATGAGGGCACGTGCGCACCCTACCGATAGACTGCCCGTGACCGGGGCCGCCCTGGTGGCCCCCGCAGGTAGTCCTGCACGTACGACGCATGTGCGCGGCAGACCGCATTCCGAGTCCGCCGCATCCGACACTCACTCGGTTGATCCCGGCTGACTCACGAAAGCGACAAGACCCTGACCACCTTCCGCGAACTCGGGGTGCTCCCCGAGATCTGTGACGCGCTCGAGCGCGCCAACATCGTCACCCCCTTCGCCATCCAGGAGATGACCCTCTCCGTCGCCCTGATGGGCACCGACCTGATCGGGCAGGCCCGCACCGGCACCGGCAAGACCCTCGCGTTCGGCATCCCCGTGCTGCAGCGCAGCGTCGCCCCCAAGGACCCCGACTACGCCGAGATCCCGCAGGGCAAGCCGCAGGCGCTGATCGTCGCCCCGACCCGTGAGCTGGCGCTCCAGGTGTCCGGCGACCTCGCGCTCGCGGGCGCCGACCGCGGCTTCCGCGTCCTCACCGTGTACGGCGGGGTCGGCTACGAGCCCCAGCTCGACGCGCTCCAGGCCGGCGTCGACATCGTGGTCGGCACGCCGGGTCGGCTCATCGACCTGTGCAACCGGCGGGCGCTGGACATCTCCCACGTGCACGCGCTGGTGCTCGACGAGGCGGACGAGATGCTCGACCTGGGCTTCCTGCCCGATGTCGAGCGGATCTTGGCGATGACGCCCGAGACCCGCCAGACGATGCTGTTCTCGGCCACGATGCCGTCCGCGATCGTCTCGCTCGCCCGCCGCCACATGCGGCACCCGATGAACATCCGCGCGGAGTCGTCGTACGAGAACGCCACCGTGCCGGCGACCGCCCAGTTCATCTACCAGGCCCACGACCTCGACAAGCCCGAGATCATCGGCCGCGTCCTGCAGGCCGAGGACGTCGCCAAGGTCATCGTGTTCACCCGGACCAAGCGGCAGGCGCAGCGGGTCGCCGACGACCTCGTGGAGCGGGGCTTCAAGGCCAGTCCGCTGCACGGCGACATGGCCCAGGTCGCGCGGGAGAAAGCGCTGACGCGGTTCCGCGAGGACAAGATCCAGGTGCTGGTGGCCACCGACGTCGCGGCCCGCGGCATCGACGTCGCCGGGGTCTCGCACGTGATCAACTACAGCTGCCCCGAGGACGACAAGACCTACGTCCACCGCATCGGCCGGACCGGCCGGGCGGGCGCTTCGGGCATCGCGATCACGTTCGTGGACTGGGCCGACCTGGCCCGCTGGAAGATGATCAACAAGGCCCTCGACCTGCCGTTCGAGGAGCCGCAGGAGACCTACTCCACCTCCGAGCACCTCTACCACGACCAGGGCATCGCGCCGGGCACGAAGGGCCGGATCGCCGAGCCCGCACCGGTGGAGCGCAAGCCGCGCGAGGAGCGCGGTGAGCGGGGCGAGCGGAGCTCGCGCAACCGCAACCGCAGCCGGACCCGCACGCGCTCGGGCAAGTCCGTCGCCGCGGGCGGGGCGGCTCCCGCGCCGGATGCGGCCGCCCAGGACGGCGGCACCCAGGACGGCGAGGCGCGCCCCGGTGGCTCGCGCAACCGTTCGCGCTCGCGCAACCGGCGCCGCTCGAGTGGCTCGGGGTCCTCGGCCGGGTCCAGCGACGTGACGCAGGCCGCGGCCACCGACTGAGCGCCCCAGCCAGGTTGACCCGCCCGAAAGTCACGGGCGGGTCGACGTCAGGCGGTGACGACGACGGTCGTGCCGAGCGGGGCGAACTCCCATAGAGCGACGGCGTCGGACCGCTTCTGGCGCACGCAGCCGTGCGACTGCGGGGTGCCGAGCTGGGCGAGCGTCTGCACCGGCTCGCCACCGTCGATCGGGATGTCGTGGAACCCGATCGCAGCGCCCGTGTCGCCCTGGGTGAAGCGCACGAAGTAGCGCATCGTCCCGGAGTCGTCGATGCCCCACGCCTGCTCCGAGCGGGAGTAGACGGAGTAGGTGCCCGGGTCTAGGTTGTCGGAGACGCTCCCCGAGACCAGGTAGGTGCGCTCGACGTGCTGGCCGCGGTCGACCAGCCACACCCGCTGGCGGCTCTGGCTGAACACGATGCGCCGCCCTCGTCCGGAGTCGGCAGGCAGCACGGCGTCGTCGACCGGGTCGGTCGCGGCGGCGTCGCTGTCCGCGGACCCCTCGTCGACGGTGGCCGGGGGGCTGGTCGAGGGTGCGGCCGCCGGCTCGTCCGCCGCGACGCCCTCGATCGCCGCGGCGCCGCCACCGGACCGCCCGGGCTCGTCGAGGTCGCCGACGGCCGAGGGCAGGACACCGGCACCGCCGAGCACGGCGATCGCCGTGACCGCGAGCGAGGAGCCCAAGGCCGCCAGCCGTCCGTAGCGCGGCCGTACCGGGGCACCTCGGTGCCGGCTCACCTCTTCTTCGCCTTCCCGGCCGCCTTGGCCCGGGGCCGCTTCGCGCGGGCCACCAGGTTCGCGGCGACCTCGCGGTAGGCCTTCGCGCCCTTGCTGCTGCGGTTGGTCGCCAGGATCGAGCGGCCGGCCGCGGGCGCCTCGGCGAACTTGATGGTCTTCGGGATCGGCGGCTCGACCACCTCGAGGTCGTAGGTCTCGGAGATGGTCTCGAGCACCGTGCGCGAGTGGTTGGTGCGCCCGTCGTACAGCGTCGGCAGCACGCCCCAGACCTCGAGGCGGCGGTTGGTGAACCGGCGCACGTCGTGGACGGTGTCGAGCAGCTGCCCCACCCCGCGATGCGAGAGCGTCTCGCACTGCAGCGGCACCAGGACACCGTCGGCGGCGGTCAGCGCCGCGACCGTCAGGACGCCGAGCGAGGGCGGGCAGTCGAGCAGGATCCAGTCGTACTCGAGCTCGGCGTCCTCCAGCGCCTCGATCATCGACTTCAAGACGTGCTCACGTCCGGTGCGGGTGAGCAGCTCGGCCTCGGCGCGGGCGAGCTCGATCGTCGCCGGCACCAGGTCGACCCCGTCCTCGGTCTCGATGATCACCTCGGCCGGGTCGAGACCCTTGGTGAGCACGTGGTGCACCGACAGCTCGAGGTCCTCGGGGTCGATGCCGAGCGAGAACGTCAGGCAGGACTGCGGGTCGAGGTCGACGAGCAGCACGGAGTGGCCGAGCTCGGCGAGCGCGGCGCCGACCGAGGCGACCGTCGTGGTCTTGGCGACCCCGCCCTTCTGGTTGGCGATCGCGAGTGTCGTGCTCATCACCGCCCATCATGCCGGACGGGGGTGCCCAGATGGCGCAGCCACCTGTTTGACTGTGCCGCATGTCGAGAACCGCCCTGGTCACCGGCCCCACGGCCGGCATCGGACGTGCCTTCGCCCACCAGCTCGCCGCCCGGGGCCACGACCTGGTGCTGGTCGCCCGCGACCGGGACCGGCTGGAGGCCGAGGCCGAGGAGCTGCGCGCGACGTACGACGTGCTCGTCGAGGTGCTCCCCGCCGACCTGACCGACCGCGCCCAGGTCGACGCGGTCGCCGCCCGGCTCGCCGACCCGGACCGGCCCGTGGACCTGCTGGTCAACAACGCCGGCTTCGGGCTGAAGAAGCGGTTCCTCGACAACGCCGTCGAGGAGGAGCAGGCGATGCTCGACGTGCTGGTCACCGCGGTGATGCGGCTCAGCCACGCGGCACTGGCCCCGATGTCGCAGCGCGGCAGCGGCGGCATCATCAACGTCTCGAGCGTCGCGTCGTTCCTGCCGCGCGGCTCGTACTCGGCGGCCAAGGCGTGGGTCAACAGCTTCTCGGAGTGGGCACACCACGAGTACGGGCCCCAGGGCGTGCAGGTCACATGCCTGTGCCCGGGCTTCACCCGCACCGAGTTCCACGAGCGGATGGGGGTGCGGCGCGACTCGGCGCCGGGCTTCATGTGGCTCGACGCCGACGCCCTGGTCGAGAAGGCGCTCAAGGACCATGCCCGCGGCAAGGTGTTCTCGATCCCGGGGGCTCAGTACCAGGCCATCGCGACGGCGGCCCGGCTGGTGCCGACGGGGGTGCTCCAGCGGTTCCAGGCGCTGGGGCGCAAGTAGCGCTCAGCCGACCACCGCGGGCGTGGCCCGGCCGGACCGCGCGGATGCGGCCCGGGCCAGGTCGAGCAGCCGCGCGTACTCCTCCGGCGCGGTCGTGTTGCACCCGAGCTCGTGGTCGTTCTTGCCGGCGCCGTGGTAGTCGCTGGACCCGGTGACCACCAGCCCGAGGTTGCGCGCGACGGCGCGCAGCCGGTCGCGCACCGCCGCGTCGTGGTCCTGGTGGTCGACCTCGATGCCGGCCAGGCCGAGCTCCTGGAGCTCGCCGAACGTCTCCTCGTCGGGCCGCGCGAGGCCCCCGCGCCCCCACGGGTGGGCGATCACCGACACCCCGCCGGCCTCCCCCACCAGCCGCAGCGCGTCGACGAGCGGCACCGCGTACCGGTCGACATGGGCGGGCTTGCCCCAGCCCAGGTACGTCGCGAACGCCTCGTCCCGGTCGGCGACCACGCCGAGGGTGACGAGGGCGTCGGCCACGTGGGGCCGCCCGGTCGCGGCCGTCCCGCGCGCGGCCCGGCGTACGTCGTCCGCGGTGATGTCGATGCCGAGCCCGCGCAGCCGCTCGATCATCGTCGGCACCCGCGCCTCCCGCCCGTCGAGGACCCGGCCGAGCGCCTCCGCGAGCGGGGCGTACGTCGGATCCGGGAGGTAGCCGAGCAGGTGCACGCTGCGGCCGAGGTGGCGGGTGCTGATCTCCATGCCGGACACCAGCTCGAGGCGGTGGGCGGCCGCGGCGTCGGCCGCCTCCGCCCACCCGGTCGCGGTGTCGTGGTCGGTGATCGCGAGCACGTCGAGCCCGGCCTCGACGGCGGCGCGCACCAGCCCCGACGGGGTGTCGGTCCCGTCGCTGGCCCGCGAGTGCGTGTGGAGGTCGATGCGCACCCGTGCAGCCTAGTGTCGGCTCACCAGCTGGGGCGCGGCCCTCCGAACGGCAGCTCGACGAGCTGGGGGCCGAGGTGCGAGACGTCGCGCAGGATCCAGTCGTCGCGCAGCAGCAACAGCGCGGACGCGGGTCGCAGCACGATCCACAGCCAGCGCCCGCCGGCCTCCCCCGCCACCACCGACCGGTCGAACTCGCCGTCCGCGCCGCTGGTGGACACGTCCCACAGGTTCACCGACTGGCTGCCGATCCGGATCCGCACCGTCGGCGGACGGTGGCCGATGTCGGCGCCCGGGTCGTCGTACCGGGTGCCCGCGCAGCGGGCGCCGAGACCGGTGCCGGCCTCCTCCGCGACCACGAGCACGTCCACCGGCCCGTCGAGCTCGCTCGTGCCGGACACGCACGTGAGCGAGGCGCGGGCCCGCTCGGGCCCGTCCCCGACCGCGGCGAAGTCGGTCACCGCCCAGCCGGGGCTCAGCGGCCAGGGCAGGTACGTCGGGAAGGTCCGCGTCAGCGCGAGGTGCTCGCCGAACGTCTCGTACGTCGCATCGCCGGCGTGCCACAGGGCCCGGGTCAGCCCGTGCTGGGGGCACGCCCAGCGCCCCTCCGGATCGTCCGGCGCCTCCAGCACCGGCGCGGAGCACCGCACACAGCTCGCCGCGAACGACATGCGTCAACGGTGCGGATCGCGGTGTCGGACGTCAAGAGCACAAGGTCCGTGGGGGCCCCGCGCACCTGACAGAACTGCTGCGCACAGCGCCCGGGGACGACAGTTGGGTCAGGTGCGTGAGGACCACCGCGGGACGGCTCAGGAGTTCCAGCAGCGCAGCACGGGCGTCTCCCGCTCCCAGCCGAGGACCGAGACGGTCGCGGTGTCCAGACGGAAGTGCCGGCCGTCGGTGGCGGGCAGCTCGAGCCAGCGTGCGGCGAGGGCGCGCAGCGCGTGGCCGTGCCCGAACGCCAGCACGGGGCCCGCGGCGCCGCGCGCACGAGCGATCACGCGGTCCAGGCGCCGCGTGATGTCCTCCGCGGTCTCTCCCCCGGGCACGGGGTGCGTCCAGACCGTCCACCCCGGCACGTCCTCGCGGATCTCCTCGGTGGTGGTGCCCTCGTAGTCACCGTACGCCCACTCGGCGAGGTCCCCGTCGACGACGGCGTCCGGGAACCCCGCCAGCTCGGCGGTACGCCGGGCGCGCAGCCGCGGGCTGGTCAGCACCTGCGCGAACTCCACCTCGGCGAGGCGGGGCGCCAGCGACCGCGCCACCTGCTCGCCCTCGGGCAGGAGCGGCAGGTCCGTCACCGAGGTGTGCCGGTGGTCGCGGCTCCACTCCGTCGCACCGTGCCGGACGATCCAGAGCTCGTTCGAGGGATCCACCGCCCGAGTGTGACATGGCGCATACCGCCCCGGGCCGACCGCATCCGTGCCACGATGCCGCGCATGGACCTCACCCGGGCGCGCCTGGCGACCGCGGCCGGCTTCCTCAGCCAGGGCCTCATCCTGCTGAGCCTGACGACCCGGCTGCCGGAGTTCCAGGACCGGTGGCGCCTCTCGGACGTCGACCTGTCGCTGATCCTGCTGATGATGATCCTGCTCGCCGGCGCGGGGTCCGTCGTCGCCGAGACGCTGGCCAAGCAGCGCGACAGCGCGCTGCTGCTGCGCACCGGGCTGCTGATCGTCGCGGTCGGCGTCCCGGTGCTGTGCACCGCGCGGATCACCGAGATGTTCGTGGCCGGCATCGCGGTCTACGGCTTCGGGCTGGGCATCGTCGACGCGAGCACCAACATGCAGGCTGTCGCGTTGGAGCACCGCTACCAGCGGCCGATCCTCCCGTCCTTCCACGGCGCGTGGACGCTGGGCGGCGCCGCCGGCGCCACCGTGACCCTCGGCACCGCACACCTGCCGCTCTCGGCGAACGCCGCGGTCGCCGTCGTGCCGCTGCTGATCGCGTTCGCGCCGTTCCTCCCCCGCGACCACGGTCCGACCGAGCTGCCCGCCGAGATCGCGGTGCCGTGGCGCCCGATCCTGCTCGTCGGGATCGCGATGGTGCTCTTCTACATGGTCGACACCGCGGTGCAGACCTGGGGACCGCTGTTCCTCGACCACACGTTCCCGACGCCGGAGCGGTACGTCGCGCTCGCGGCGCTGACCTATCTGCTCGTCAGTGGCGCGGTCCGCCTGGCCGGTGACGGCATCGTCCGCCGCTTCGGCCCGGTGCCGGTCCTGCGGGCCGGCGCGGTCGTGGGCGCCGCCGCACTCGCCGTCGTGGTGTTCTCCCCCGACTGGCGGGTGGCGATCCTCGGCTTCGCGCTGCTCGGTGGCGGGGTGGCCGTGGTCGCGCCGTTGAGCTTCTCGGCCGCGGCGCGCATCGCGGGCGGCGAGGGCCTGGAGCCCGCGGTGCGGCAGGCCCGTGTGGACGCCGTGATCGCCCGCTTCAACCAGTTCAACTACGTCGGTGCGCTGCTCGGGTCGGTGCTCACCGGCCTCGTCGGGTCCGACTCGCTGCGGATCGGCTTCGCGGTCCCGATGGTGCTGGTGCTCGGCATCGTGCCGCTGGCACCGGCGTTCGCGCCGCGGGTCGCCGCGCTGCGGGTCAGGGAACGCCGGCCATCAGCGACCTGATCGGCCTCGTGGCCCGGTGTCGGGACGCGTCGAGCTAGCTCGACGCGGGGCCGCTCCAGAACTTGTCGGGCTGCGGGACGGGTCGGCCGGGCTGCTCGCCGCCGCGCGACTCCAGGTAGTTGTTCTTGGGCACCATCACCTTGCGGCGGAAGATGCACACGACCTTGCCGTCCTGGTTGTAGCCGATCGTCTCGACGTGGACGACGCCACGGTCGTCCTTCGACGTCGACTCCCACTTGTCGAGCACCGTGGTCTCGCCGTACAGCGTGTCCCCGTGGAACGTCGGGGCGACGTGGCGCAGCGACTCGATCTCCAGGTTGGCGATCGCCTTGCCGGAGATGTCCGGCACGCTCATCCCGAGCAGGATCGAGTAGACGTAGTTGCCCACGACGACGTTCTTGCCGAACTGTGTCGTCTCCTCCGCGGAGTGCACGTCCATGTGCAGCGGGTGGTGGTTCATCGTCAGGAGACAGAACAGGTGGTCGTCGTACTCGGTGACCGTCTTGCCCGGCCAGTGCTTGTAGGTCGCGCCGACCTCGAACTCCTCGTAGCTGCGTCCGAACTGCATGCGCACACTCTGCCCGGACCCGGCCGGGATCGCACCGTGGCTTATCTCACCAGCCGCCCTCACCCGCCGGTGGGAGCCGACTCAGGAGCCGACTCAGGAGCCGCCACCGCCGGCCTTGCGGCGGTGCATCTTCGGTGCGCCACCGACCACCTCGGAGCCGTGCGCCTTCTCCGGCGCCGGACCGTCCTGGTGGACCCCCTTGCCCCGGGCCTGCTTGCGTTCGAGCGCCTCGCGCATCTTCGCCTTGAGGTCGTCGTTGGAGTGGGCGTCGGTCATCGGTCCTCCTGCGCTCGCGCTGTCGGGTCCTCCCACCATGGCACGACAGGCCGCGGGCCCGCCACGGACTTCCGTCCACAGCGGGCCCGCGGCGAGAGCCGGGGACGGCCGGCGTCAGGGCGCGTCTGGTGTCCGGGCGGCGTCAGGGGACGTTCGGCGTCGGCGGTCCGGTCGGGGTGGGTGTCGGGGTGGCGGTCGGCGTGGGCGTCGGGCAGTCCGGGTCGGTGACCACCGGCGGCAGCGCGGCCTGCGCCACGATCATCGGGTGATCGGTCGACCGGCGGATGCGCGGGCCCCGGTTGGCGGCGTACTCGGTGAACGTGGTCTCGGGCGAGCCGAAGATCCAGTCGATGTACGTCGGGCGCGCCGGGCCGCACGAGCCGCCGTCGTTGAAGCCGCCGTTGGCCGCCAGCATGTCCGTGCCCGAGGTCATCCGGCAGAAGTAGATGTCCCGCTCGTTCATGTCGCCGGTGACGTAGACGGGCAGCCCGCTCTCCGCGCGCAGCCGGTTGACCAGGGCGATCTCGATGTCGGTCGCCTGCTTGCGCCACTTCGCCGCCGGGCCGCGGGCGTTGGCAGGGTTGTGGAACGTCGAGAAGTACGCCTCCTGGCCGGACGCGAGGTTGCGCAGCAGCACCACGGGCATCCGCATCAGGTTGCCGTGGAAGTACGGGATCTCGACCCAGCTGGCGCTGACCAGCTCCCACTCGTCGAGCTTCCACGCGACGGAGTTGCGGGTCGCCTTGGGCCCCCAGGTCTGGCCGGGGTAGATGCCGTACTCGTCGCCGGCCATCTGCATGAAGACGCGGTACTGCGGGAGCTCGAACTCCTGGAGGCCGATCACGTCGACGCCGTTGTCACGGATCACGTTGGTCAGCCACCGCATCCGCTGCTCGCCCGAGGCCCAGCCCTTCTTGTTGCCGTGCGGTCCGGTGTGGCCGGCGCCGAGCACGTTCAGCGAGCTGATCGTGAACTGCGACGGCGTGCCCGGGGTCGGGGTGCTGGTCGGCGTCGACGTCGGGCTGGGCGCGACGGTGCCCTCGGCGAGGCGCGCGGCCTCGCCGTCCGAGCCGGTGCCGCCGGCGAGCCGGAGCGCGCCCGCGCCGAGGACCATGCCGAGCAGCAGGGCCGCCACGACGGCAGCACGAGAACGCGAACGTGGGTCGGACAGCATCGGTTCCTCCGGGGAAGGTGAGGCGACGGGAGAACTCTAACCTCCCACCAGCCCCACCAGCCCCATTGGTGAAGCGCCCGCGCGTCAGCCCTTGAGCTGGTAGTCCTTGAGCAGCGAGCGACCGATGATCATCTTCTGGATGTCGGAGGTGCCCTCGCCGATGAGCATGAACGCCGCCTCCCGGTAGAGGCGCTCGATCTCGTACTCCTTGGAGTAGCCGTAGCCGCCGTGGATCCGGAAGGAGTCCTGGACGACCTCGTTGCAGTACTCCGCGGCCAGCATCTTGGCCATCCCGGCCTCGACGTCGTTGCGCTCGCCGCGGTCCTTGAGCCGGGCGGCCTTGACCATCATCGCGTGGGCGGTCTCGACCTTGGTGGCCATCTCGGCGAGCCGGAACAAGATCGCCTGGTGCTGGGCGATCGGCTTGCCGAACGTCTCGCGCTGCTGGGCGTAGGCGATCGCGAGCTCGAAGGCACGGTTGGCGATGCCCACGGCGCGCGCGGCGACGTTGACGCGGCCGACCTCGACGCCGTCCATCATCTGGTAGAAGCCCTGCCCGGGCTCGCCGCCGAGCACCTGGTCCGCGGAGACCCGGTGGCCCTCGAAGACCGCCTCGGTGGTCTCGACGCCCTTGTAGCCCATCTTGTCGAGCTTGCCGGGGATGGTCAGGCCGGGTGCGGTCTCGCCGAAGCCGGGCTCCTTCTCCACCAGGAACGTCGTCATGTTCTTGTAGACCGAGTCGGCGCCCTCGTCGGTCTTGGCCAGCACCGCGACCAGGTTGGACGTGCCGCCGTTGGTCAGCCACATCTTCTGGCCGTCGATCGTGTAGCCGCCGTCGTCGTTGCGGGTGCCCTTGGTCTTGACCGCGGACACGTCGGAGCCGAGCCCGGGCTCGGACATCGAGAACGCGCCGCGGACCTCGCCGGTCGCCATCCGGGGCAGGTACTTGCGCTTCTGCTCCTCGGTGCCGTGCTTCATCAGCATGTAGGCGACGATGAAGTGGGTGTTGATCACGCCGGAGACGCTCATCCAGCCGCGCGCGATCTCCTCCACGCACAGCGCGTAGGTCAGCAGCGACTCGCCCAGCCCGTCGTACTCCTCGGGGATCGTCAGGCCGAAGATCCCGAGCTCCTTGAGCCCGTCGATGATCTCCTGCGGGTACTCGTCGGCGTGCTCCAGCTCGGTCGCGACCGGCAGGATCCGCTCCTCCACGAACGTCCGGACCGCCTTGAGGATCTCGGTCTGGTCCTCGGTCAGTCCCTCGGTCTCACACAGGCGGCCCATGGCGTCCTCTCGTCGACGGCGTCCCGACACGGGACGAACTCGCGGGTAACCTACTTGTTGTACCCCGGCTGGGCCCATGTGACATCGGGCACCCGGGTGAGAAGGGCCACGCCCCAGGACCGTCGCGGCACGCTCAGCCGCCGGTCGCGAGCGGTGGGATCACCGCGTCCGCCACCACGAACGGGTGGTCGGTGGCCTGCTGGACCATCCCGGCCCGGGTGGACCGGTAGTTGGCGAACTGGATCACCGAGGACCCGAAGATCCAGTCGATCCCGCGGTTGGCGGGCGGGGCGCAGCTGCCACCGACGGAGCCGCCGTTGGCCGCCCGCATGGCACCGGAGCCGGTGACCTTGCAGAAGGCCTCGTCGCGCTCGTTGAAGTCGCCGGTGAACACCACCGGGAAGCCGGCCTCGTGGATCCGGCTGACCAGCCCCATCTCGATCTCGGTCGCCAGGTCGCGCCAGCGCTCGTTGTCGCCCCAGCGGCGGGTGGTGGCGGGGTTGTGGATGTTGAGGAAGTAGACGTCCTGCCCGGAGGCGATGTTGCGCAGCCGGACGTAGGGCATCGGCACCCGGTTGCCGTGGAAGTACGGGATCGGCGTCGTGGCGCCCTCGACGAGCTGCCAGGTGTCGCGTCTCCAGGCGATCGAGTTGCGTACGGCGGGCCGGCCCTCGCTCATCCCCGGGTAGACGTCCCAGGCGCTGCCGGCCCGGCTGAGGAACGTGTGGAACTGCGGCTCCTCGAACTCCTGGAACCCGACGACGTCGGCTCCGGAGGACTGCAGCACCGAGGTCGCCCATCCCATCCGGGTGTTGCCGTCGGCCCACCCGGTCTTGTTGCCGCCCTTGCCGGTGTGGGAGGCACCGAGGAC
This sequence comes from Nocardioides sp., assembly GCF_036401255.1. Lineage (GTDB taxonomy): Bacteria > Actinomycetota > Actinomycetes > Propionibacteriales > Nocardioidaceae > Nocardioides. Next base: position 14,887 of record NZ_DASWVI010000297.1, read on the forward strand.
GTTGAGGGAGGCCACCCGGAACGAGGTCGGCTCCTGCTGGAGGACCAGCTGGGTGCGCAGCCGCAGCTGCCGCCCGACGGGACCCACCCGTCCCGCGCCGGGCGCCTTGGGCGCGATGCCGGGGCGCCGCGGCCGGAGCTCGGTGGCCGGCAGCACGTCCTGCTGGTCGGCGACCGCTCCCGAGGAGCTCGTCGAGCTGGGCGGCGCGGGCTGCGTGGCGGTCGTCCGCGGCGTGGCGTAGGTCAGGTCTCCGGCGCTGGGACCGGTGTCGGCGGGCCGGAAGATCGCCAGCACCGACACGACGAGGCCGAGCAGGCCCACGACGGCGATCGTCGCGATCGCGGCGCCGTTGCGCTCCCCTGGACCCGGGGGCCCCGGATCGTGGGGACCCGGACCGTGTGATCCGGCGTCGTTGGACATGCCTCGCGAACCCTCTTCCACCCCGGTCGATGCCGGTCCGTGCCGCCGCCGGGCTGTGCTGACTCTACCCCGGACGACCACGTCCCAACCTTGTCGGAGACGGCCCCGCGGACCGGTCCCCGGCAACGCCGAGGACCCGTGTCGGCCCTCGACCCCACCGTCTCATCGGCGGCGGCGCCGCAGACCTGAGCGATGTGCCAGCTCCCGGCCGACCCGACCGACGCGGCCTGCGCGCCGCCGGAGCCGGGCCCGTCGCGACGCGGGTGGCTGCGCCGCTCGGCGGGCGGCCTGCTCCTCGACCCGTTGCACCCCGATCGACGCCAGCGCCCGCACGGCCGCCGCGAGCAGCTCGGCCTCGGTGGGCGCCACCCCGTCGTCGAAGTCCGTCGGGTCCGGGAGCAGGTCGTCGGGGTCGCCCACGACGTCGACGCCGCTCGCCCGCAGGGAGGCGATCGTCGCGCGCGCCTCGGTCTCGCACCAGTCGCGGAACCGGGCCGGCATCCGCGGCGGCGTACCGCCCTGCGGGGCGAGGTGCTGGCGGGCCAGCCACCACTTCCCGACCGGCACGTAGCCGTGCCGGTCCATCAGCTCGTCCGGCACCTGCTCCTTCACCAGGCGCAGCAGCTCGGCCTGGGCGCGACCGAGCGCCGGGTTGCGGTCCCCATGGTCGGTCACCAGGTCGTCGGCGCGCACGCCGAGGACCCCGCAGTAGCGCTCGAGCAGCGTGGATCCGCCGGCGCCGGGCCGCGGCATGATCACCACGTGGATGCGCTCGGGCGGCACCTCCGCCGACCAGCGCTCGATCACCGGCCCGACGCCACGCTCACGCCACCACCGCTCGGCGATCGGTCCGGTCCGTCCGGCGATCTGCTCGACGAAGTCGTCGAGCGCCGGCGCCTCGCTGCCCTGCTGGATCCGCTGCTGCCAGGTCGACGGCAGCAGCTTGGCCAGCCCGCGGATCGTCAGGACCAGGTGCACCTCGCGCCCGGGCACGGCGCGGGTGAGCCGGCGCAGTTGCTCCTCCGTCGCCCCGCCGAGCAGCTCGTCGGAGACCAGCAGACGGGGCGCCCGGCTGGCCCGGGCGGCCGCGACGAAGCGGTCCCACATCGTCAGGGCGGCCGCGGGGTCGCGCTCGGCGTCGAGCTGGTCGAGGACCGTCAGCGAGAGCCACGAGGCCTCCCGCCGGGTGGCCGGGAGGAACTCGACCCCCTGGCTCAGGAGCTGCTGCTGCGAGGCCTGGCAGGTCGCCTGGAGGAACGTCGTCCCGGTCTTGGGCATCCCGACGTGCAGGAAGATCTGCCCTCGTGCCGCGGCCATGCGCGGACCCTATCCGACGGTTCTGACCGGTAGCGTGTGGGGACGTGAGCTCCACCCCAGTCCGCGTGTACGCGGCCCGCCTGGTCGGGCTGCCGATCTTCGACCCCCAGGGCGACCAGGTCGGCAAGGTCCGCGACCTCGTGGTGGCGGTCCGCTCGGAGGTGCATCAGCCGCGGGTGCTGGGGATGGTCGCCGAGGTGTTCGGGCGGCGGCGGATCTTCGTGCCGATGACGCGCGTGACGAACATCGACAGCGGCCAGGTGTACACGACCGGGCTGTTGAACATGCGCCGCTTCGAGCAGCGACCGACCGAGACGCTGGTGATCGGGCAGATGCTCGACCGCACCGTGCGGATCACCAGCTCCGGCGTGAGCGGCACCGTCTACGACGTGGCGATGGAGCAGGCCCGCAACCGCGACTGGGTGCTGAGCCGGGTCGCGGTCCAGGAACCGTCCAAGGGGCTGCGCCGGCGCGGCCAGACCCATGTCGTGGAGTGGCGCGACGTCGACGGGCTGACCCGCCGGGAGGAGACGCAGGGGGCCACCCACCTGATCGCGGCGCTCAACGAGATGCGGCCGGCCGACGCCGCGAACATGATCCGCGACCTGCCCGCCGAGCGGCGCACCGCCGTCGTCGCCGCGCTCGACGACGAGCGGCTGGCCGACGTCCTCGAGGAGCTGCCCGAGGAGGACCAGGTCGACATCCTCGAGCACCTCGACTCCGAGCGCGCGGCCGACGTCCTGGAGGAGATGTCGCCCGACGACGCGGCCGACCTGATCGCCGACCTGCCCCCCGAGACCGCGGCCGCGCTGCTCGAGCTGATGGAGCCCGAGGAGGCCGAGGACGTCAAGCGCCTGATGTCGTACGTCGAGAACACCGCCGGCGCGATGATGACGCCGGAGCCGGTGATCCTCGGCCCGGACGCCACGATCGCCGACGCCCTGGCCCACGTCCGCAACCCCGAGCTCACCCCGGCGCTGGCCGCTCTGGTCTACGTGTGCCGCCAGCCGCTCGAGACACCCACCGGCCGGTTCCTCGGTGTCGCGCACATCCAGCGGCTGCTGCGCGAGCCTCCGTCCACGCTGGTGGCCGGCGTCCTCGACGACTCGATGGACCCCCTCAAGCCCGAGGCCACGATCGACCAGGTCGCGGCCCACCTCGCGACCTACAACCTGGTCGCCGCGCCCGTCGTCGACGAGAACGGCCACCTGCTCGGCGCGGTGAGCGTCGACGACCTGCTCGACCACATGCTCCCGGAGAACTGGCGCGACCAGGCGATCCGCTCCACCGACCGCTCGCAGGGGGTGCGCCGTGGCTGAGCCCCGCACGCCCCGCACCCGGCTGGACACCCCCAAGGAGGCGCGCCGGCCGCTGGTGCGCCGGCCGTCGTACGACTCCGACGCCTTCGGGATCTTCGCCGAGCAGTTCGCCCGGTTCATGGGGACCGCGAAGTTCCTCATCTACATGACGCTGTTCGTCGCCGCGTGGGTCGTCTGGAACCTCGTGCTGCCGGGCACGAGCAGCTTCGACGACTACCCGTTCATCTTCTTGACGCTGATGCTCAGCCTGCAGGCGTCGTACGCCGCGCCGCTGATCCTGCTCGCCCAGAACCGGCAGGAGCAGCGCGACAAGGTCATCGCCGAGCAGGACCGGCAGGCCAACGCCCGCGCCCACGCCGACATGGAGTTCCTCGCCCGCGAGGTCGCCTCGCTGCGGATGGCCGTCGGCGAGGTCGCCACCCGCGACTTCCTGCGCTCGGAGCTGCGATCGCTGCTGCAGGAGCTCGACGAACGTGCGCAGAGTCACCCGGGCGACGACGAGGGCGAGGCGGCCACCGCCTAGACTCGGGGATCATGAGCGCCCCGTCCCTCGAGCAGGTCAACGCTGCTCTCGCGACCGTGAACGACCCCGAGATCAAGCGTCCGATCACCGACCTGGGCATGGTCGACTCGGTCGAGGTCGATGACGCCGGCGTGGTCCACCTGACCGTGCTGCTCACGGTCGCGGGCTGTCCGCTGAAGGACACGATCAACCGCGACGTGACCGCCGCGGTCTCCCGGGTCGCCGGCGTCACAGGCGTCGACCTGACCCTCGGGGTGATGACCGCCGAGCAGCGCGGCGCCCTGCACGAGACGCTGCGCGGCGGGCAGGCCCAGCGCGAGATCCCGTTCGCCCAGCCCGGCTCGCTGACCAAGGTGTTCGCGATCGCCAGCGGCAAGGGCGGCGTCGGCAAGTCCTCGGTCACGGTCAACCTGGCGATCGCGATGGCTCGCTCGGGTCTGAAGGTCGGCGTCGTGGACGCCGACATCTACGGACACTCGGTGCCGGCGATGCTCGGCGTCGCCGACCAGCGACCGACCCAGGTCGACGACCTGATCATGCCCGTCCCCACGCCGAGCGGGGTCTCGGTGATCTCGATCGGCATGCTCAAGCCGCGCCGCGACCAGGTCGTGGCCTGGCGCGGCCCGATGCTCGACCGCGCGCTCGTGCAGATGCTCGCCGACGTCTACTGGGGCGACCTCGACGTCCTGCTCCTCGACCTGCCGCCCGGCACCGGCGACATCGCGATCTCGCTCGGGCAGCACCTGCCCGGCGCCGAGGTCGTCGTGGTGACCACGCCGCAGGAGGCCGCCGCCGAGGTCGCCGAGCGCGCCGGCACGATGGCCTCGATGATGCACCAGCGGGTCGTCGGCGTGATCGAGAACATGAGCTTCCTGCCCTGCCCGCACTGCGCCGCGGAGGGCACCGAGCACCGGCTCGAGATCTTCGGCGCCGGCGGCGGCGCCCGCGTGGCGCAGACGCTGTCCACGCGGTTCGGCTACGAGGTGGCCGTGCTCGGCGAGATCCCCCTCGACACCTCGCTGCGCGAGGGCGGCGATGCCGGCAAGCCGATCGTCGAGTCCGACCCGACGTCCCCCGGGGCGACGGCCCTCACCGCGATCGCCGAGAGGATCTCGGGCCGCGGGCGTGGACTGGCGGGGATGCAGCTGGGGCTCACCCCGACCAGCAAGTTCTAGCGGTCGCGACGAGGCTGTAGGTTCTAGCCCGTGTTCGGGGTCGGCCTGCCGGAGTTCGCGGTGCTCGCGTTCGTCGCGGTCCTCGTGTTCGGACCGGACAAGCTGCCCGAGCTGGCGCGCCAGGCCGGCATCATGGTGCGCAAGGCCCGGACGCTGGCCAACAACGCCCGTGACGAGCTGCGCGCCGAGCTCGGCCCCGAGTACGCCGACCTCGAGCTGAAGGACCTCGATCCGCGCGAGATCGTGAGGCGCCACCTCACCGAGGTGCTCGAGGACGACGACGAGGACGTGCCGCCCCGGCCGCCGCGTCGCGGCCAACGACCGCTGGGCGACGGCGAGGTCCCGCCGTACGACCCCGACGCCACCTGAGCCGCGATTCACCGAGCCGCGGTTCACCGAGCCGCGTCACTCCCGGCTCTGGACCCCCGCCAGGGCGGCGAAGGCCACCAGGAGCGTGCGGTCCGCCCCGACCTCGCCGGCCACGGCCTCCACGAAGTCGGCACCGACCCGCCGCAGGAGCACGTCGTGGGCGGTGCCGTCGGCCAGGTGCACCACGCAGCGCTCCCCCGCATCCGCGATCCGGCGCAGGGCGGAGCCGAGCCCCAGCCTGGCGACCGGCGACCAGGCCACCTCGGGCAGGGAGCGCTCCGAGGCGCCGTGGACGGCCGCGACCGCCCCGAGCCGCAGCACCCAGTCCTGGGCGTGGCCGGTGACGAGGCACCAGCCGTCGCCGACCCGGTCGAGCGTGCCCGACACGAGGCCGAGGCCGATCACCTCCATCCGGACCTGCTGCCCGAGCGAGGCCATCAGGCGGCTGGCGAGCGTGACCTGCTGGTACTCCGTCCGGCTGCGGTCGGCGAGCTCGGCACTGCGCTCGGCGTCGTAGAGCGCCTCGGCCTGCTGCTCGAGGTCGTCGAGCACCGCGAAGAGCTCTTCCTCCCACGTCATGTGCCGACCCTGCCACGTCGCGGCGGCGTCGGCAGCCGGTCGCCGCGGCTCACCCGAGGACGGGCTCGTCGACCGGGGCCTGGCAGAACAGCAGCGCCCACGGGTCGCAGCCCAGATCGGTCGTGCTGACCTCCACCGACGTGGTGACGACGAGCCAGGCGGGGCTCTCGTCCAGGTCGGCGGGCCGCGCCCCGCTCAGCAGTCGCGTCGCGCCGGAGCGCCGCGGCGTCACGATCCCGTCCGGACACATCGCCGCGGACGGCTCCTGCTGGGCCAGCGCGGCCGTGGACCCACGCACGAGGTCGGCGCCGGCCAGGGGTCCCGTCCGGACCCACAGGCTCGTGCACCCCGTGCCGGTGGTCCGCGGCCGGGGGACCAGGTCGACGCTGACGATCCGGCAGTCCTGTTCGTAGCTCTCGACGATCCACCCGGCATCGCGGCTGCCGATCGCGCAGACGAGCTCCTGCCAGGAGTACGCCGGGCTCCCCCACCGCTCGACGGCCGCCCGGTGTACGCGCGCCTGTTCGTGATCCGCCTGCCGCTGACCGGCCGGCAGACCCACCTCGACCGCGGCGGCCGCGGCCTCCTTCGCCTTCGCCACCTGGGCCGCGCCGTGCAGGCCGCCGGCGAGGTAACCGGCGGCTGCGACGAGCACGGCCAGGAGCAGCAGGGCGGCGCACCAGCGCAGGAAGGTCCTCATGCCGATCACTGTGCGCGACCCGCGGGCCCCGCCACCTGCGCACCCGTACTCAGATCGGCCGCCCGGCGCACCCTCGCGCGGCGCCTGCTGTGGATGAACCGTTGACTTCGAGAGTAAAGAGGCGTTATCTGAAGCAAACAGACGCAAACGTATGAATCGCAGGTCTCGGGATGTCCGCACCACCGCTGCGCTGCCTGGCCGTCTGGGTCACCGCGTCCGTCCTCGCGGGCGGGCTCGTGGCCTGGGTGGCGCCGGTGGCGTGGTCGTCCCCGGCCGATCCGGCCTTCGACGACCTCCTGGTGCGCACGTGCGCCGCCGTCGCGCTGCTCGGCACCGGCTGGCTGTGGCTGGCGGCCACCGTGACCGTCGCCGAGGCGGTGCGTGGGCGCCGCGCCCGGACGCCGGGCGTCCCGG
>NZ_DASWVI010000298.1:0-10810 GCF_036401255.1 Nocardioides sp.
CACCCCGGCGTTGAGCGGCAGCCCCGCGGCGCGCAGGCTCGGCCGGGCGACCGTGAGGCCGGCGACGTCGCGCACCCACCGGCCGTGATAGCCGCCGAGGAGCACCGGCCCGCCCCCTCCCGGCAGGAGCGCCTCCAGCGGCAGGTCGGTCGGGACCTCGACGACCCCGGGGGTGCGGACGTCCCCGACGAGGGTGAGCAGCGTGGTGCCGGGCTCCTCGGGGCTGCCGATCGAGCCGAACCCGGCCGGGCCGAGCGAGGCCAGCAGCGCCAGCTGGGCGAAGGTCTCGACGTTGCTCGCGAACGTCGGGGCGCCGCGCAGGCCCGACTCCGAGGGGAGGGTACGCCGGCTCGGCGGGACGGCCGGGCCGCCGTCGAGGCCGCGCAGCAGCGCGCGCACCTCGCCGGAGACGAACCGGGCCGGCCGCCGCTGGACCTCGACCCGCTCGCGGAGCGGCTCGAGGCGGGACCGCTCCTCCAGCGCGGCGCGCAGCGACGCGTGGGCGGCTCCGTCGTGGACCGCGATCGTCACGTGCCGGGTCTCGAGCGCCCGGGCCACCGCGAGCGCACCGTCGAGCACCAGGTGCGGGGCGAGCGTCATCAGCGTGCGGTCCTTGCGGCTGGCCGGCTCGCTCTCGGAGCCGTTGACGACGACCTGGGTCGCGCGGCCGGCCGGGACCGCGCCCAGCTTGGTGGCCACCGGGAAGCCGGCCCCACCGCGGCCGAGGAGGCGGACCTGCGCGGCGTCGGCCACCAGCTGGTCGAGCGTGCGGCGACGCTGGGCGCCGTGGTGCTCCCGGTGTGCGGCGAGGTCGGCGCGGACCCCGCGGGTGACACCGGCGAGCAGCCGGGCGTTCCCGAGCGCCGTCGGCGCGCCGGGCACCTGCACCGTGCTCATGCCGACCTCCCGGCCCGCTGGATCTCGTGCCGCGCCAGGGCCAGCGGCCTCGCGGCGTGGTCCTCCTCCGCGACCAGTCGGCTCCACAACGCGGTCACGACCGCGACCGCGGACGCGGCGTACAGCGTCAGCGCCCACCAGGTCCGGCTGTCGGTGCCCGACCACAGCCCGTGCCCGATGCTCAGCGGCCAGACGGCGTAGGCCAGCGCGTGCACCGGGCGCCACCACCGCACCGCACCCGGCGACCCGGCCAACCGGCCGCGCAGCGCCCCGACCAGGGCGACGACGAGCAGGCAGTACGCCGCCAGCGACCCGAGCCCCACGGCCGTGCCGCGGTAGCCGGCGGTGAACGGCACGAGCGCACCCGGGGCCGAGATCGCCACGTGGCTGTCGAGGACGAGCAGCACCGCGTGGAGCGCGAGCAGCGCGAGCGTCACGACCGCCGCGGAACGGTGCGCCAGCTGCAGCAGCACCCGGGACTCGCGGTGCTCGAGGCGCGTGACCGCGGGCCCGGACGACCGGGCGCCCAGGACGATGGCCAGCGTGGCGCCGGCGAGGGCCATGAACCCCGCGGAGCGGGCCAGGAACCACAGCGTCATGCCGCCGGCACCTCCTCGGGCCAGGAGCCGACCCGCCGGACCGCGCCGGCCCGGTCGACCAGGCGCGCGTCCACACCGGCCAGCGAGAGCCGCGCGGCGGCCGCCTCGCCCCAGACCAGGGCGGCGGTGCTGGAGGCGTTGGCGTCGGCGGCGGAGGCCGCCCAGACCGTCGCGGTGCGCACCGATCCGGTGACCGGCCGCCCCGTCGCCGGGTCGACGACGTGGTGGGCCGCGCCGGACCGGGTCCGCCAGCGGCGGCCGGTGACCGAGGAGGTGGCCAGGCCGCCGTGGGTGATGCCGACCAGCTCGCCGGGGCCGTCCTCGGTCTCGGCGACCCGGACCCGCCACGGCTCGGTGGCTTCGCCGGCGACCGCGAGGTCCCCGCCGATCTCCACGAGCGCCGGCACCCGGAGACGCTCGAAGACCCGACGGGCCGCCTCGTCGGCGGTCCAGGCCTTCGCGGTCGCGCCGAGGTCGAGGCGCAGCCCGCGCGGCACGCCGATCCGGCCGAGCTCGCGGTCGACCACCACCTGGGTCCAGTCGCCGCGAGCGACCGGCCGGGCCGGGGCCGCGATCCGGTCCCGGACCAGCTCGAATTCCGCGTCGTACCCCAGTGCCAGCAGGTGGGCGCCGACCGTCGGGTCCACCGCGCCGTCGGTGCGCCGGGCCGCGTCGAGGGCGACCTCGACCAGGGCGCGGGCGAGCGGGCTGACCGGCACCAGCCGGGGAGCGGCGTCGTTGACCCGCTCGAGCTCGGAGTCGGCACGGAAGCGGCTCACCGCCGCGTCGACGTCGCGCATCAGCTCCTCGACGATCCGGGCGGCCTCGTCGGCCGGGCCCATGGCCACCGTGCGGTCCTGGGCCAGCACCACCCGGACCGTGCACGACCAGTCCCGCCAGGTGCGCGTGCTCATGACGCGTTCGACCCGGCCTGCGGTTGGCCGACGGGCGCCTGGACGACGCCTCCGCCGCTGCTGCCTGTGGCGGCCCGCTGCCGCTGGCCGGTGTCGGTGGTCCCGGTGGTGCCACCGCTGCCGGTGGTCCCCGGGTTCCCGCCGGTGCCGCCGGATGCGGCCCCGGTCGCGTTCGCGGCGACCGCGGTGAGGCCGGCCGTGCCGGCGACCGCGGTGATCACGATGCCGGCGGTGGCGTAGCGCGCACGGCGGAGGAGGTGGCGGCGGGGGCTCTCGGTCATGGCCCCACGGTGGCGCGCCGTTGCTCAGCGGTGCCGAAACGCCGGCTCAAATCGGCGTCAAATCCGCCTGTGCGCACTCGTCCCGGGTGCCGAGTCGGCGCTACTGCAGACGGTGGGGTGCTGAGTCGGCGCTACTGCAGACGGTGGGGGTGCTGAGTCGGCGCTACTGCAGACGGTGGGGTGCCGAGTCGGCGCAAATGCAGCGACGCGGGTCTGCACTGGCGCCGACTCGAGGGTCGGACGGTCTGCATTGGCGCCGACTCGAGGGTTGGACGGTCTGCATTGGCGCCGACTCGAGGGTCGGACGGTCTGCACTGGCGCCGACTCGAGGGTCGGACGGTCTGCATTGGCGCCGACTCGGCATCCGGAACAGTCGTTCAGGGGCGGCCGAGGAGGAGCCGGACGACCGTCCAGCCGTCCTGGCGGGCCAGCTCGAGCCGCCCGCCGCTGGCCTCGGCGCACGAGCGCGCGATGTCCAGGCCGAGCCCGGTGGAGCCGCGGTCGCTGCGGCCCCGGCGTACGGCGTCCTCGGGCAGCCCGGGCCCGTGGTCGCGGACGTCGAGGCGGACGAGTTCGCCCTGCTCGGCGAGCACGACCTCGATGGGGGTGCCGTCCGGCGTGTGGGCGATGCAGTTCTCCAAGAGCGCGTCGAGCGCCGCGCGCAGGTCGTCCTCGGAGCTGCGGACCTCGACCCGGCCGGCCGGCTCCCGGACGGTCAGGGTCCGGCCCTGGTCCTCGGCCAGCGGCCGCCAGAACGCGACCCGGTCGGCCATGACCGCCGCCGCATCCGTCCGCGGGCGCACCCCCTCGCGCTCGGGCCGGCGGGCCGCGTGGATGACCGCGGTCAGGGTCCGCTCGAGCTGGTCGAGGTGGGCCTCGAGCTCCTCACTGCGGTCGGAGGGCGGCAGCGCCTCGACGTCGAGACGTACGGCGGTCAGCGGGGTGCGCAGCCGATGGGAGAGGTCCGCGACCGTCTCGCGCTCGGCGGCCAGCAGGTCGTCGATGCGGTCCGCGAGGCGGTTGAGGGCGTGGGCGACCCGGCGTACCTCCGAGGGGCCGCTGTCGGGTGCGCGGGCGGTCAGGTCGCCCTCGCCGAGCCGGTCGGCCGCGGCGGCCGAGCTGGCGAGCTGGCGCACCAGGCGCCGGGAGACGACCTCGGCCGCGGCGGCAGCGAGCACGAGCAGGCCGGCGGCCGCGGCGCCGAGGAGCAGGAGCCGATCGACGAGCTTGGCGCGCACGTCCTGCCCGGCGGCGAAGGCGACGACCAGGACCGGGCCGTCGGCGGTGCCGGCGTGGACGCTGACCAGCTCGCCCCCGTCGACCTCGTGCACCTCGGCCTCGGAGACCGGCATCAACCGGTCGTCGTCGCGGTCACCGTCCTCGCCGGAGAGCCCGCGCCCGTCGGCCGGGTCCTGCTCGGTGTACTCCGCGGCGCCGTCGGGCAGCGCGGCGCCGAGCAGCGTCCCGTCCGGCAGCCGCACGGTCACCGGCGGCGAGTCGTCGCGGGCGTTGAGCCGGTCGACGTACGCCGCCAGCAGGGTCTGGTCGGCGGCGCCGGTGCTCACGTAGTCGGCGACGCTGCGGGCGACGTCCGCGGCGCCCTCCCGGCCCTCCTCGGCGGCGCTGCGCTGCAGCAGCAGCACCAGGGGGATCGCGAACAGCACCAGCACGGTCGCGGTCGCCCCCACCGCCAGCGTCAGGATCCGCGCGCGCAGGCTCACGGGCCGCTCACCCGGCGCCGGGGTCGACGAGCTTGACGCCCACGCCGCGCACGCTGAGGAGGTAGCGCGGCTCCGCGGCGGTCTCGCCGAGCTTGCGGCGCAACCAGGACAGGTGCACGTCGACCGTCCGGTCCGCCCCGCCCCACGGCATCTGCCACACCTCGGCGAGCAGCTGGCGTTTGGTCACCACCTCGCCCGCACGCGAGGCCAGCGTGAACAGCAGGTCGAACTCCTTGCGGTTCAGCGTCAGCTCGGCGCCGTCGAGTTCGGCGGTCCGGGAGACCGGGTCGACCACCAGCCCGCCGACGACCACGCGCGGATCCTGCGGGGCCGCGGGGGAGACGCGCCGCAGGACCGCCCGGACCCGGGCCATCACCTGGGCTGCGGAGAACGGCTTGATGAGGTAGTCGTCGGCACCGGCGTCGAGGAGCCGCACGATCTCGCGCTCGTCGTCGCGGGCGGTCGCGACCACGACCGGCAGGTCGCTGCCGGCCCGGATCAGCGCCAGGACGTCCGCGCCGTCGAGGTCGGGCAGGCCGAGGTCGAGGATGACCGCATCCGGTCGCTCCGTGGTCACGGCCTTGATCGCCTCGACGGCGGTGGCGACCGGGACGACGATGGCGCCGTGCTCGCCGAGCCCGCGCGACAAGGTGCGCCGGATCTCCGGGTCGTCCTCGACCAGGAGGAGGCGCACCATGTCGGTCACAGTACTGCCGGTCACCCGCTCGCGGAGCCGGTGTCGGACCAGGCGGCCTTCGCGCCGCTGTGGCCGATCCGGGCCACCTGGACGCCGGTGCCGACGGCCGCCACTAGGGCGAGCACGCCCACCCCGATCGTGAGGACGCGCATCCGGTCCGCGGTCGAGCCGGGCGCGGCGCCCGTCGTACGCCGCCGGTCCAGCCACCAGAACCCGACCGAGAGCACGAACATCGCGATCGTGAACGGCAGCAGCTGCTCGCCCATCTGGGTGTGCTTCTCGAGCAGCGACGTCTCGGTGACCTGCTTCTCGAGGTTCTCCCCGCTCGCGGTGGACAGCGGGGTGAGGATCAGCGCCACCAGGCTCAGTCCCATCGGCAGGGGACCGGCCCAGGCGCGGAAGCGGGGCCAGACGACGGCGCCGATCACGACGGCGGCCGCGAGCGGCACCAGGACCGCGGTCGCGTGGACGATGAGCGGGTGCAGGGGCAGGCCGAAGATGTCGGACGGCATCGGGGTTCTTCCTCTCTCGCGATCGACCTCGTGCCGATCGGCGCGACCGACGATCGCGGGCCGCCTCTCAGACGAGCCCCAATGCCGCCTCAAATCCAGATCAAATGGTCCTCGACGGGCCGGGACCTTTGCGACGGCGCGGCGCCGGCGGGCCCGTTCTCGTTACCCGCCAAGGTCGACTGAACAAGTCGACACATCTGACACACTGGACGCATGCGCGTCTCCGCCAAGTCCGACTACGCCCTGCGTGCGCTGATCGAGATGGCCTCGCGCGCGGACGGCCGGGCGGTGAGCGCGGAGGAGCTGGGCCGGCTCCAGGAGATCCCGCACGGGTTCTTGCAGGCGATCCTCGCCGACCTGCGCCGCGCCGGCATCGTGATGTCCCAGCGTGGTCAGTCCGGCGGGTGGCGGATGGGTCGCCCGGCCGCCGAGGTCTCGGTGGCCGACGTGATCCGCGCCGTGGACGGCCCGCTGGTCTCGGTCTACGGCCTGCGCCCCGAGGCGGTCAGCTACAACGAGACCGCCGACGTGCTCCAGCACGTCTGGATCGCGGCCCGGCACTCGCTGCGCGACGTGTTCGAGCAGGTGTCGATCCAGCAGTTGGCCGACGGCAGCCTGCCCGACGCCGTCACCTCCCGGACCGCCGACGAGGACGCCTGGCAGCCGCACTGATGCCCACGCAGGGTGTCAGCCCAGCGCGGCGACCTTGCGCTTGAGCTTGCGTCGCTTGCGCTCCAGCTTGGCGTTGCGCTGCTCGAGCGCCAGGTTGTGCTCGCGCAGCCGGGTGACCTCGACGAGGACGTCGGCGAGGGCGGACGTGGCCGTCGCGAGCCGCTCCTCGGCCGGCACCTGATCGGGCGCGGGCGTGCCCGGGTCCGACCGCCCGGGCAGCAGCCAGGTCGAGTCGCCGTGCACGTCGTACCCGCCCTCCGCGAGCTCCTTGCGCCAGCGCTCGCCGACGGTGAGCAGGTCCTGGCGGCGCTCCTCCGGCAGCGCCGGGGCCGCCGCCTCGGCCCGCGACCCGTCGGAGAGGTAGCGACGGACGACCTCCGCGTGGGCGTGCGCGGGGAGCCGGCCGTCCACCGCCTGGTTGACCATGCGCAGCACGGCCAGGCCGACCACGTCCGGGGTGGTCGCCGGGTGCTCGCCCAGCGGCAGGTCGGCGGTGCGGACGCCGGTGACCTCGCCGATCGCCCGCCAGACGGTGTCCCGGGCGGCCTCGCGTGTCGGCGGGACGACGACCACGTGGACCCGGTCGGGGGCGCGGACGGCGCTGCGCCAGCGCTCGAGCACCGCGCCGAGGTCCTGGGCCGCCCAGAAGCGCTGCGCCTGCTCGTGGCTGCGGTCGGGGTCCATGACCCGCCTGCAGAAGCGGGAGAACGACGTGGCGCGCCCGGCCTCGACGCCGGCGCCCCAGGCGGCCAGGAGCTGGCTGCCGAGGTCGCGGGCGGTGACGACGAGGTGCACCTCGAAGCCGGCCAGCCCGTCGAGGAGCAGCGCGATCTGTGCCGGGTTGGCGGCGGCCAGGCGCTCCTGGCTCACGATCACGTCGTCGCGGCCCTTGTGCGCCCGCCGGCAGATCTCGGCCCAGGTGCCCTCGACCTCGCGGCGGCGGTAGCCCCAGGCGCGGTGGTCCCGGCGGATCTCGACGGCCGCGCGGAACATCTCCTCCGGCGAGGCGGCCGGGTTGCGGAGCCCGCGGGCCTCGAGCGTCGCGGCGTGCTCGGCGAGAGCGGGCACGAGGAGCCCCGCGTCGCTGCGGGCCAGGCCGATGTGCACGAAGGCCTTGCGCTTGCGTCCCATGGCGGCACCGTGACACCCGCGACCGGCGCGGCGGTGAACCCGGGGTGACGTCCAGGCGGCGAGCCGGCCCCACGCTGGACTAGAACGTGTTCCACTTCCGGCCTAGGATGCGCGCGTGATCACCTCCGAAGCCATCCGGTGGAACGCGCCGAACGACGACCACCCCGCCCGCGCCGCCTCCCAGCGCTCCTACTCCGCCGTCGCCAAGGGCGACCTCGCCGAGTGGTTGACCGTGTACGCCGAGGACGCGGTCCTCGAGGACCCGGTCGGGCCGTCCATGTTCGACCCCGAGGGAGTGGGCCACCGCGGGCACGACGGCCTCACCGCGTTCTGGAACACCGCGATCGCGCCGATCGCGACGTTCGAGTTCGAGATCGACGACTCCTTCGCCAACCCGGGCAGCAACACGTGTGCGAACGTCGGCCGGATCACCACGTCGTTCCCCGACGGCAGCCGCACCACGACCGACCTGGTGATGGTCTACGTCGTCGGCGACGACGGCCGGGTGCGGTCGATGAAGGCCTACTGGGAGCCCGAGCGGACGATGGCGACCTTCACGAAGGGCTGACCGGAAGCTCTCAGTCGCGCACGTGCTCGGCGACCCACTCGACCAGCGGGCGCAGCGCCCGCCAGTCGGCGCGCACCAGGTCCAGCAGCTCCGGGGTGTGGATCACCGGCTCGAAGCCGAGGGGATGGCCGGCGACCAGCGACCGGTGCCGGAGCAGCTCGATCCGCGGGTGGTCCGCGGCGTACCCCCGCGGCGTCGTCTTGAGCCGGTCGCCACCGATCTCGAAGCCCTTCCGCTCCAAGGAGCGCAGCGTCCTCTCGAGCTCCGGCCCGGAGCGGTCGTGCGCGACCGCGGTGCGGAAGGCCGCGAGCCGCGGGCCGCTCGCCTCGTAGAAGCCGGCGCCGGTGCGCACGCCGCGCGGTGACACCTCGACGTACCAGCCGGTGGCCTCGCCCACCCGCACGAAGGCGCCCTGGTGGGTCTTGTACGGCGTCTTGTCCTTCGCGAACCGCACGTCCCGGTAGGGGCGGAAGATCTTCGCGGCGCCGAACTCCGGCTCCAGCGCCGCGCAGAGCGCGGTCATCGGCGCCTTGACCGCCTCGGCGTAGACCGCCTTGTGCTGCTCCCAGAAGCTCTTGGTGTTGTCGACCTCGAGGTCGTCGTAGAAGTCGAGGGCGGCGACCGGGAAGCCACCGAAGGCGGGGGTCTCGGGATCGGGCACGCCCCCGAGGGTAGTCAGCGCCCTCGCGGGCCGGGGCGAGGCGGGGTGGCGCCACCCGCTGCAGCGACACCACCCCGCCCGCGACGTCGGATCCCCACGCTCCGACACCGGTCCAACGCGGCGGCCGGCCGTACGTGACGCGGTTGGTCGCGGAAAACTCGTCAGGAGAGGTCGGCGGTGACCTGCTCGTCGCCGGCCTCGGCCATCGCGGTCAGCGTCAGCGCGTCGCCGCCGCAACGCGGCGCGCTGAGGAACGCCTCGCCTCCCGGCGACTCGTAGACGACCGCCAGCCCGTCGCCCGCGGTCCACCGCATCAGGACCGCTGGGTCGCCGTCGCGCTGCGGGTCGCGGACGAAGTACGCCGCCCCGGCGCACCAGGTCAGCGTGCTCGCCGTACCGGGCCCGAGGTCGACGTAGCCCTCGCCGGACCGGGCGTAGAGGTGCACGCTCTCGGCGCGGTGCTCGTTGGGGACCACCGACCACACGGCCCCGTCGTCGGTCAGCAGCGCGTCCCACCCGGCGCACTTCTCGACGTCGGGGAGGGGCGTGGTCCGATCGCCGTCGAGCGCCATGAGCGTGCGGCAGGCCGGGCGGGAGTCGTCGAACGTGAGCAGGGTGGTGCCGGCCGGGGTGATCCGCGGGTCGCTGAAGCCGTGCCGCGCGGGCGCACACCAGCCCAGGGTCGAGGCGCGGGCGGCGAGGTCGACCGACGCGACGCAGTAGGCGCCGCCGGGTCCGACCGTCGCGTGCAGCAGCCGACCCTCGCCCAGTGCCCAGTCGCCGCCGGTGGTGGTGGGTACGTCGGAGTGCCCGTCGAGCCGGAACGTCTCACCGCTGCTCAGGTCGGTGACCTGCGCGATGCTCGGGCGCTGCTCGGCCCGGTCCTGGCGCACGACCACCGCCCAGTCGCCGTCGATCAGGCCGTCGCTGATCCGGTCCCCGGACCCGGCGCTCGACGCGCCACCGGAGCTCGAGTGGGGTCCGTCGAGGGACGACCCGCGACCGTTGCCGGTCACGGTGAGGGTCCACTCGCCGGCCCGGGTCACCACGTCGCCGGTCGGCCCGTCGACCGGCCGCCAGTCGAGCAGGTCGGTCGTCGGCTCGAGCACGGCCGGGTCGTCGGCGGTGCCGCCGGACGGTGCCTTCGCGCTCGGCGTGCCGGAACTGGGGGTCGCCGGGGTGGGCGCCGGCTCGGCGGGGTCGTCGCTGCCGCCGCACGCGCCGGCCACGAGGGCCAGTGCGGCGGTGAGGGCGGCCGCGGTCGCGGCGTACCGGGGCTGGCGCATCAGACCCCGACGTTGTGCCCGAAGTGGGCCTTGTTGGCGCGGAAGCTCTTGTAGGCGGTGCGCCACTGCACCCGGTCGATGAACGGCTCGGAGGGGTCGAAGCGTTGCTGGTTCCATGGCTCGAAGTAGCCGAGCAGGTCCGGCTTGGCGCCCCGCTTCGCATAGCCACGGCCCACCTGGAAGTGCCCGGAGGCGTCGTCGTCGAGGTACGGGTAGAACTGCTTGTGCAGCACCGGGTGCAAGACGACCGGGGCCCGGTAGTCGGCGAGGTGGCGCATCATCAGCAGCATCCACTTGTCGAAGTCGTAGCGCCCGATGTCGAGCACGATGTAGGGGCCGGCGTGCTTGCGGTTGTCCCACCCCGTGGTCTGGTTGACGACCCGCACCATGTCATAGACCGACGTGCCGGCGCTGGTGGTGCCGAGCCGGTCGGCCCAGTGGCGCTGGTTGCGTCGCCGGTCGCGCCAGCCCCACGCGATCATCTGCATCGACGTCGGGCCGCACCAGTAGGTCGTGCGCTGCTCGGAGACCTGGGCGGGGTCGAGGATCTTCGCCCGGGAGGGGTAGTCGGCCATGGTCTTGACGCTCGCCGCGGTGCTCGTGGAGGCGCTCGCCGTGGTGCTGGTGGCGGTGCTCGTCCTGCTGGCGGGTACGGCGGCGCGGGCCTCGGGGTGCTCGGCCAGGAACCCGTCGGGCAGCGGTACGCCCTCGATGTCGTGGCGCAGCAGCCAGACCTTCGCGACCGAGCGCGCGGCCATCGTCAGCTCGGCGCGGTCGGCCTCGGCCCGCGCGGCCGGGCTCATCCGGGCCCGCTGCGCGAGGGCGGCCGCGGGGTCGAGGTCGCCGGTGCTCTCGGTCCGGCCCGCCGGCC
>NZ_DASWVI010000299.1:0-2990 GCF_036401255.1 Nocardioides sp.
CCGCCAGCCGCCGCGGTCGGCGAGCGCCCCCAACGGCCAGGGGTCGGCCGGGCTCGGGCCGCGCAGGTCGAGGCGGTGCAGCCGGCCCCAGGTCCACGCGTCGGCGTCGAGCGCCTGGCGGCGGGTGAGCTCGTCGCGGGCGTCTCGCAGCGCGCGCTCGAGGATGTCGTCGCGGGTCTCCTCGACCTCGTCGGTGCGCTTGTCGTCCCACCAGGGGTCGTGGGGCCGGGTGAGCAGGTCGCCGACCACCGCCACCCACCGGTCGCCGCCGTCGGGCCAGATCTCCTCGGGCAGGTCGTCGTGGAAGAGCGCGGCCAGCAGCTCGCTCCAGGCGACGTCGAAGTACGCCGCCGCCGGGCTGTCGGGGTCCTGGTGCAGGTCCCAGTGCCGCAGCAGGCGCTGACCGGCGGAGTAGTAGCCGCGGGGCAGGTCCACGTCGAGGAGGTAGGGCAGCAGCTCCGCGGCCGCCGGCGCGACGTCGTCGAGCTGGACGCCCGCGGTGCCCTCGACCGACACCCCGCCGTCGTCGGCCTGCTGCTGGAGCAGGTCGCGGATCCGCTCGGCTCGGTAGCCGAGGTCCGCGTCACCGCCGAGCGCGTAGGGGTAGTCGCCGCCGACGACCTGCTGGTTGGCGGCGACGAGGACGCCCTGCTCCGGGTCGAGCAGCCGCGGCAGCCCGTCGGCGGGGACCCAGTCACCGGTCCAGTCGTTCTCGGGGCGCCAGCCGGCGCTCGGCAGCAGGCCGTCGTTGCCGGACCGGCGGATGGGGATCCGGCCGGCGGCCTGGTAGCCGATGTGGCCGGCCCGGTCGGCGTAGACGAGGCTCTGGGCGGGCACCTCGAACGACGCCGCCGCGGCCCGGAACGACGCCCAGTCGGTCGCCGTGTCGAGCGCGAGGATCGAGTCGGCCGTGGTCGAGGGCCGCAGCCCGGTCCACTCGAGCGCCACGGCGTACTCCCCCGACCGCACGCCGGGCGGGTCCACCCCGGCCTCGGCGGCCCGGCCGTCGACGTCGGAGACGAGCGGGCCGTGGTCGGTGGAGCGGACGGTGATCGTGACGTCGTCGCCGCCGTCGACCCGGATGGTCTCGGTGCGGGTGCGCAGCGGACGCCAGCCTCCGTCGTAGCGCCACCGGTCGCCCCGGACCCGCTCGAGGTAGAGGTCGCTGACGTCGGCGCCGAGGTTCGCGAAGCCCCAGGCGATGTCCGCGTTGTGGCCGACGATGACACCCGGCAGGCCGGCGAAGGTGAAGCCGGCGACGTCGAGGGGGCAGTCCGCGCTCACCGTGCGGCAGTGCAGGCCCATCTGCAGCCAGGGACCCGGCACCGACACCCCGAGATGGGGGTCGGCGGCGAGCACCGGGGCGCCCGTGGTCGTGTGGTCACCCGAGACGACCCAGGCGTTGCTGCCGAGCGCGTCGCCGCGGCCGACCTGGGCCGGCATCCGCCGCAGCGCCGCGCGCACCCTCACGAGCTCCGCGCGCACCGCGGGGGCCGAGCGGGCGAGGTACGCCGGGCGCCGGGGGTTGCGTGTGCCCGGCATCGTGGCGTCCTGCTCGAAGACCCCGTCGACGACGGCGCCCTGGCCCACGATCGGTGCGTGCCCGGACGGGGCCGGCGGGTACAGGTCGGCCACCTCGGCCGGGGTGTGGCCGGCGAGGGCGAGCACCCGGTCGATCTCGTCGGTCGTGTTGCCGCGCAGGTCCCACGCCATCGCCTTGAGCCAGGCGAGCGAGTCCACGGGCGTCCACTCCTCGGGCCGGTAGCCCAGGCCGTGGGCGTTGAGGACCGTGTACTCGGCGGCGATCTGGCGCGGCGCGTGGCTGTCGAGGTAGGCGTTCACCCCGTCGGCGTAGGCCTCCAGCGCCGAGCGCGTCTCGGGGCGCACCAGCGCCAGCTCCTGCTCGGCGACGCGGCGCCAGCCCAGCGTGCGGGCGTACTCGTCGCTCTCGACCGCCGAGGCGCCGAACAGCTCGGCGAGCCGGCCGGACGCCGCGTGTCGACGCACGTCCATCTGGAAGAAGCGCTCCTGGGCCTGCACGTAGCCCTGCGCGCGCATGAGGTCGCTCATGGAGTCGCCGTACAGCTGTGGGATGCCGTGGGCGTCGCGGACCACCTCGACCCGGCCCTCGAGCCCCGGCAGGTCGGCCCTGCCCGTGGTCTGCGGGAAGGGCGCCCGGACCAGGTGCACCACGGTCAGCAGCCCGGCGAGGAGCACGAGGACGACCGCGACGCCGGCGTACGCCGTGATCCGCGCGAACCGCGGCCAGGCCCGGAACCGGCGCCACCACCCGACGCGCGGGCGGTGCGGCAGGTCGCCCGGCCCACGGTCGGGCGGGCCGTCCGGGTTCGTCGCAGGCATGGTCGGACATTGTGCCGTGTCGTATCATTGGCACTCGTCAGGGTCGAGTGCCAGTTGAGCGACAACAGCGGCCCGCGAGCGGCCCCGAGACCGGAGGAGAAACGTGCCGACCTACCAGTACGCCTGCACCGAGTGCGGCCACGCCTTCGAGGAGTTCCAGAGCTTCCACGACGACGCGCTCACCGAGTGCCCGGCGTGCGAGGGCCGGCTCCGCAAGCTCTTCAACGCCGTCGGCGTCGTGTTCAAGGGCTCGGGCTTCTACCGCACCGACAGCCGGTCCGCGAGCTCCTCCTCGGACACGGCGGCCGCCACGAGCACCACCTCGTCGACCACGACCGCGGCCAAGCCGGCCGTCGCCGCGAGCACCGCCTCCGACTGACCCTGTGGAGAGCCGGCGCGGGCGCGCCGGGTCTCTCCTACCGTCACGGGATGCGCCGTGACCGTCTCGCCCCGTTCCTCCGCGCCGTACGCCGAGCCGTGCTCGCGCGCCGCCGTCCGCTCGCGGCGCTGCTGACCGCGGGAGCGGTCGCCGCCGGACTGCACGCCGCCGCCGAGCCCCCGCCGGCCACCGTCGAGGTCGCCGTCGCCGCTCGCGACCTCCCGGCGGGCACCGTGCTCGCCCCGGGCGA
>NZ_DASWVI010000300.1:0-4355 GCF_036401255.1 Nocardioides sp.
CCTCGCTCCGGTGGCGCACCGGCTCACCTGGGCGCAGCTGGAGCGGACCGTGGAGGCCGCGCGTGCCACGTTCGACCCGGTCGAGGCCGAGCACCGCCGGCTGCTGGCGGCGGAGGGCCGGTTCTTCGACGTCGACACCCACACCCCGTCATTGGAGGGCACCACCACCGTGCGCGGCGAGCTGGACCTGGCCGACGCCCTCGACCTCGACCACGCCCTCACGGTCGGGGCGCAGCAGCTGGCCGACCTGGGCTGTGCCGAGACGTTGGACGTGCGCCGCGCGATGGCCGCCGGGGCCCTGGCCCGCGGCGACCTCCCCCTCCCCATGGAGGGCGGCACCGCGCCGGTGAAGCCGGCCCCCAAGCCCAGGCAACTCGTGATCTACACCCACCTGTCCGAGGAAGCCCTGGCCGGGGTGGAGAACACCCGCTCCCACGTGCTCCTCGGTCAGGTCGAGGGTTGGTGCGCGTCGGCGACCGGCCCGGTCAGCCTCCGCCCGGTGCTGGACCTGGGTGAGCACCTGCAGGTGCCCGGCTACACGCCCTCACCCCGCCTGCGCGAACAGGTGATGCTGACCCATCCGACGTGTGTGTTCCCGGGCTGCACGAGACCATCCCGGGGCTGCGACGTCGACCACGTCATCCCCTGGGACCAGGGCGGCCCCACGTGCTCGTGCAATCTCGTGCCCGCCTGCAGATTCCATCATCGCTTGAAAACGCATGGCGGATGGCGCCTCGAACGGGTCGGGCACCGGCTCTTCACCTGGACCAGCCCCCACGGCCGCACCTACACACGACATACCTGAGATCCCCACCCCGCCGGCCCCGGCCGGCGGGGCCACCGTCATGCCCGACACCCTCGACTGCCGGCGGCGATGCAGGCTGCCGCTCAGCGGCCGCGCATCTGGCTGCGCATGCCCTTCATGCTCGTCGGCACCGGGCCCTTGGGCAGCGGGATGTTGGAGCGGTTGGCGTCGAGCGCCTTCAGCCGGTTGAGGATGTCGGTCATCTCGGCCGGCTTCACGGACTTGCCGAGCTTCTGGACGTGCTTGACCAGCTTGGACAGCGGCACCTGGCCCTCGCCGTTGCCGCACACGACCTCGTGGATCGGCACCTCGGAGGCGACCCGCTCGTGCTTGCGCCGCTCGGCGGTCATCAGCTGGCGCAGCCGGTTGGGGTTGCCCTCGCCGACCAGCACGATGCCCGGGGGACCCACGACGCGGTGCACGACGTCCTGCTGCTTGGTGAAGCCGACCACCGGGTCGGTGCGCCAGCCGCGACGCAGCATCTGCAGCGCGGCGGCCGCGGCGCCGGGCTGACCCTCCATCTGGGC
This sequence comes from Nocardioides sp., assembly GCF_036401255.1. GTDB lineage: Bacteria > Actinomycetota > Actinomycetes > Propionibacteriales > Nocardioidaceae > Nocardioides. The sequence continues at coordinate 1,333 of NZ_DASWVI010000300.1, forward strand.
GTACGCCGCCCGCTGGGCGCGCCGGCCGAAGATGATCATCGCGAACAGCGTGCCGACCAGCAGCGCGCCGATGATCGACAAGACGATGCCGAGCACGCCCTCGCCGGGGAGGATCCAGAAGACCACGAAGCCGAGCACGCCGCCGACCAGCAGCGAGCCGAGGATCCACAGACCGAGGCGGGTGTCGGTCTTCCTCGCCATCCGGTAGGTCTCGACGAACTGCGCTCGTCGGCTCATCTTGTCGGGATCGACCGGCTTGGGGTCCTTCGCCATCGTGGTTGCTGCCTCTTCAGATCGTTCGGTCGGGCGTTCGGGTGGGATCAGGCGCTGACGCCGTCGCGGGCCTCAACAGCCTGACGGTACAGCCGACCGGCACGGTACGACGAACGCACGAGCGGACCTGACATCACGCCGGAGAACCCGATCTCGTCGGCCTCCTGCTTGAGCTCGACGAACTCCTCGGGCTTGACCCACCGCTCGACGGGGTGATGACGCACCGACGGGCGGAGGTACTGGGTGATCGTGACGAGCTCGCAGCCCGCGGCGTGCAGGTCGCGCAGCGCCTGCGAGACCTCCTCGCGGGTCTCGCCCATGCCCAGGATCAGGTTCGACTTGGTGACCAGCCCGAAGTCGCGGGCCTGGGTGATGACGTCCAGCGACCGGTCGTAGCGGAAGGCCGGGCGGATCCGCTTGAAGATCCGCGGCACGGTCTCGACGTTGTGGGCGAGCACCTCGGGGCGCGCGTCGAAGACCTGGGCGAGCAGGTCGGGCTTGCCGCTGAAGTCGGGGATCAGGTTCTCGACCCCGGTGCCGGGGTTGAGCTCGTGGATCTGCCGCACGGTCTCGGCGTACAGCCAGGCGCCCTCGTCGGGGAGGTCGTCGCGGGTGACGCCGGTGATCGTGGCGTACTTCAGCCCCATCGTCCGCACCGACTCCGCGACCCGCCGGGGCTCGTCGCGGTCGAGCGGGTCCGGCTTGCCGGTGTCGATCTGGCAGAAGTCGCAGCGCCGGGTGCACTGGTCGCCGCCGATGAGGAAGGTCGCCTCGCGGTCCTCCCAACACTCGAAGATGTTGGGACAGCCGGCCTCCTGGCACACCGTGTGGAGTCCCTCGGACTTCACCAGGCTCTGGAGGTGGTTGTACTCGGGGCCCATCTTGGCCCGGGTCTTGATCCACTCCGGCTTGCGCTCGATCGGGGTCTCCGCGTTGCGCACCTCGAGCCGGAGCAGCTTGCGTCCATCTGGGGCAACCTGCGTCACGTGGACCAACTGTACGCGTCAGGGCGTGAGCAGCTCGATCCGCGGGCCCTTGCTCGGGTCGGGCCGCGGGTCGTAGTCCGGGGTGGGGTCGTACGGCGCCCACGCGAGGTAGTCGGCCAGGTGGCGCTCCACCAGCGGCCGGGCCTCGGCGACCGTCACGTCGCGGCCGAGCTCGCGGCTCAGCGACGTCACGCCGGCGTCGGCGATGCCGCAGGGGACGAACCGGTCGTACCACCCGAGGTCCACGTCGCAGTTGAGCGCGAACCCGTGCATGGTGACACCGCGGCTCACCCGGATGCCGATCGCGGCGATCTTGCGCTCCGGTCCGCGGTCGTCGGCCTTCAACCAGACGCCGCTGCGCCCCGGCACCCGGGCGGTGGTGACCCCGAGGTCGGTGCACACGTGGATGAGCGCCTCCTCGACGCGGCGCACGTAGTCGACGACCAGCACATGGTCGGGCAGCGTCACGATCGGGTAGCCGACCAGCTGGCCCGGTCCGTGGAAGGTGATCTTGCCGCCGCGGTCGACGTCGATGACCGGCGCGCCGCCCGGATCGGCCGGGCGCTCGTGCGGCTCGGTGCGCTTGCCGGCGGTGAAGACCGGCGGGTGCTCGAGCAGCAGGACCGTGTCGTCCTGGGCCCCGTCGGCGACCCGCTGGTGGACCTCGCGTTGGAGGTCCCAGGCGGCGACGTACTCGACCAGCCCGGCGTCCTGGAACATCACGCGCTCGAGCCTACTGCGGCGCCACAGCGGCGCCGAGGAAGGCCAGCTGGTCGGGCAGCATCCTCCGCCAGTACGCCGGGGCGTGGGCGCCCGGCTCGAAGCTGCTGGTGACGTCGGCGTCCTCGGCGAACCCGGCCACGTAGTCCTGGACGTCGCGGTAGAACGGGTCTCCCGTGCCGCAGTCGACGCGCACGGCGATGCCGTCGAGGTCGGCCTGGTGACCGACCACGGTGTACTGCTCGTACTCGCTGCGATCGGCGAACCCGGAGGACGACGCGTCTCCCGGGTCGGTCCAGATGGCCGGGCTCGACGCGACCACGCCGGCGACCCGGTCGGAGCCGAGCAGCCCCGCGAGCCGGAGCGCGCCGTACCCGCCCATCGACCAGCCGATCAAGCCGATCGAGTCGACCGGTGCGGTGTGTAGGCCGTGCTCGGCCAGCAGGGGGAGGAGCTCGTCGACGACCATGGCCCCGGCGTCCTCGCCGTCGGGTCGGGGGTGCCAGTACGACGTCCCGCCGTCGGCCGCGGCGATCGCGAACGGCGGCACACCGTCGGCGACCGCGGCCGCGAGGTAGCGGGGGAGCCCCATCGAGGGCCCGAGGAGGGTGTCGCTGTCCTGTCCGAGCCCGTGCAGCGCCACCACGACGGGCAGGTCGCGGCGCCGTCCGGGTGGCCGGATCACGCACCAGCGGGTCTGTGCACCGAGCCGGTGCTCGGAGGCGAAGCTGCCGGTCTCGACCGGGCCCGGCGCCACGTCCGGGACCACCCCGGCCGCGCCGTTCAGCCCGAGATGGGCCTGCAGCCACGGCCGCCCCGGCAGCACGCCCTGCTCCACGCCCAGCCCGGTGGCGGCGACCGCTCCGACGGTGGTGGCGCCCCCGAGGAGGACGGCGCGACGGCTCAGCACCGGCCCAGCATCGCAGGCCTGTGGACAACGGCCGGGAAGGCTCGCGCGATGGGTAGGAGGAGGCGATGACCCTCCTGCACCTCCTGCTGACGGCGCTGCTCGGGCTGGGCGCCGCGAGCCCGGCGCCGGCGCCG
>NZ_DASWVI010000301.1:0-5704 GCF_036401255.1 Nocardioides sp.
GGCTCTTCACAATCCAGGGTGTAGTTGTGGTCTGAAGCCTCCGGTCTCGAGCAGCGATCTGGCGATGTAGTTGGTGAGGTTGCGGAATCCGAGCGCTGAGCCGCGGAGGTGTTCGAGCCGGCCGTTGATCGCCTCCGTTGGACCGTTCGATGTGCCGGGTCGGTCGAAGTAGGCCAGGACGTCCTCAGCGCGCTTCTTCAGCGTCCGCCCGAGTGTGGTCAGCTCGGTCAGCGCCTTCGGCACACCGCTGCTGAGCGAGCCGATGAGCTTGGTCATCAACTCGCGGCCCGCGCGCCGGTCCTCGTGGCGGTAGGCGGCGATCATCTGCTGGTAGACGCCCCAGGTCGCCTCGACCTCGACATGGGCATCGACGGCGAACAGCGCGCGCAGTCGGTTGGCCTGCTTGTCGGTGAGGAGATCGGCGCCGGTGTGCAGGGTGCGGCGGGTGGAGTAGAGCGGGTCGCCCTTCATTCCGCGGTGTCCGTGGATGGTCTGCTGGACCCGGCGGCGGCACTTGTCGAGGGCGTCGCCGGCCAGGCGGATCACGTGGAAGGGATCCATGACCGCGACCGCGTCGGGAAGCTCCTCGGCGGTGGCGGTCTTGAACCCGGTGAACCCGTCCATCGCGACGACCTCGACACCGTCACGCCAAGGGTCGGGACGCTCGTTGAGCCAGGTCTTGAATGCCTGCTTGGAGCGTCCTTCGACCATGTCGAGCAGCCGTGCGGGGCCTGTGCCGTCACGGATCGGGGTGAGGTCGATGATGACGGTGACGTACTTGTCGCCACGTCTGGTGTGCCTCCAGACGTGCTCATCGACGCCAACAACCTTCACGCCATCGAAGCGGGCCAGGTCGTCGATCAGGACCCGCTTGCCCTCGGCCAGAACGGCATCGTTGGCGGTGTTCCACGCGACCCCGAGCCCCTCGGCAACGCGGGCAACGGTGAGGTGGGCGACCACGATGCCCTCAAGTGCCCACCGCAGACCCCGTCTGGTCAGCTTCGCCCGCGGCTCGGCCGCCAGACTGGTGTCCTGACGCCACACATGGCCGCAGCCGCTGCACCGGTAGCGGCGGATCGTGACCAGCAGCGTCGTAGGACGCCAGCCGAGCGGCTCATGAGCCAACTGCCGGGTGACCGTGTCGCGTGGCGACCCTTCGCAGCCGCAGCGTCGGCACCACTGATCAGGCTCGAGGACCCGGCACGCGAGAACCGCGCGACCCGGTTCGAGGCGCTGGCCGGTGACGATGAGGCCGAGCTCGTCAAGGCGGCAGAAGGTGGACAGATCGGGGTCGCCGAACGCGTCAGAGCGCTCGCCGACGGTAGCGTCGGGCACGTCGAGGTCTTCCAGGTGGCTGGCGTAGGAACCGCCATCTTCGGGAGACCTCGACGCCTATCCCGGGACCGACGCGCCAGACGTCGCTACACCCTCAACTGTGAAGGGCCCGTTTCCTCCCGAGACTGGGTCTCGACCCGCCGTCGCGAGCTCGCAAGCTCGCTCGCGGGCTCGCTCGACCTCTTCGCGTCGCGCTCCGTCGCTTCGCTCCGGGTCGCGGCTCAGACGACCTGGTGCAGCCAGCGCACCGGCGCGCCCTCGCCGGCGTGGCGGAACGTCTCCAGCTCGTCGTCCCAGGGCTTGCCGAGCAGCTTGTCGATCTCGCCGAGCAGCGTGGTGTCGCCCAGCGCCGCCTTGACGACCGCGGCCTTGAGCCGGTCCTCGGGGATCATGATGTCGCCGTGCAGCCCGGTGACGGCGTGGAAGACACCGAGCTCGGGGGTGAAGGAGTAGCGCGCTCCCTCGGAGCCGGCGGTGGGCTCCTCGGTGATCTCGAAGCGCAGGTGGTTCCAGCCGCGCAGCGCCGAGGCGACGGCGGCGGCCGCACCGACCTGGCCGGTCCAGGACAGCTCGGCGCGATAGGTGCCCGACTGGGCCGGCTGCGGGGTCCAGTCCAGGCTCACGGGGACGCCGAGGACTCCGCTGACCGCCCACTCGATGTGCGGGCACAGCGCGGAAGGCGCCGAGTGGACGTACAGGACGCCTCGCGTCGCGGCGCGGGTGGCAGTGCGTGCGGTCACCGGGACCCTCCTTCATCTCCAGCGCGAGATGCGCCTTCCCCAGCGAGCTCGCAGAGATGCAGAGGTGTGAGTGACACGGGTGTAGTTGTGCCCACCATTGTGGCCCATGGGAGGCGGGAACGCCAGCGTCAGCGACCGCGTGCCGATCCGGCGCCCCGGGCGCGGTGCGGGCCGAGCTCGAGCAGCGTGTCGATCACCTCCTCGGCCAGCCCCAGTCCCCCGAGGTGGCTCTCGCCGTCGATCACGCTCATCCGGGCGTCGGGGAGCCGGTCGACGACGTGCTGGCCGTGCCGGAAGGGGACGATGTGGTCGGCGTCGCCGTGCCACCAGCGGACCGGCACCCGCACGTCCGCGATCTCGAACCCCCAGGGCCGGGTGAACAGGATCAGGTCGGCCAACGGCGCCGAGGTCTGGAACCGGCTCCCGTTGAGCAGGTCGTCGAGGAACATCGCCTTGAACTCCGGGCGGGAGAGCAGGAACCTGTCGCCCGGCGGCTGGAGCGCGGCGTAGAGATCGAGCACCGGGCCGGCCAGCGGCCGGACGACGCGGATCGCCTGGGTCAGCGTCACGCCGAGCGGCACCCGCGCGAGGGTGAGCAGCGGCGCGACGTGCACGGCGAGCTCGATGATGCCGCCCTCCGCCGCGTCCGGACCCCGGGTCGGGGCGACGCCGCCGAGCACGCCGATCCCGTGCACCCGGTCCGGCATCGCCGCGCCCGCGGCCAGCGCGTAGGGCCCGCCGCCGGACAGCCCGATCAGCCGCACGGTGTCGATCGCGAGCGTCTCGAGGAACAGCTCGAGGTCCTGGGTCCAGTCGAGGACGTTCGGGTACAGGTGCGGCGTCGAGGACCCGATCCCGGGCCGGTCGATGCCGATGATCCGCACGCCGCGCCGGTCGGCGTACTCCCGTGCCTCGAGGGGGATCTGGCGACGCGCGCCCGGCGTGCCGTGCATCCACACGATCACCGGACCGCTGCGAGGGCCGTACTCGGCGAAGCTCAGCCGCCGCTCGCCACGGACGGCGACCGTGCCCTCGAGGGCTGGTCTCCTGACGTTCCCCACGACCAGGAGTCTGGCACGTCACCACGGACCCTGCGGAACGATCCGCACGGCTGCGCCCGTCTCGTTCAGCAGCGTCCCAGTCGGACCGCTCCCGGGTCGACGATGTTGGCGATCTCGCGCACCGCGCCGAGGAGCTGGCCGTCGCCGACGACCATCGGACCGTCGACGACGTCGAGGACCACCACGGTGACGTTGTCGCGGCCACCGGCGGCGAGCGCCGCCTGGGTGAGCACCGCGGCCGCCGAGTGCGGGTCCGCGACACCCAGCAGCTCCTCGATCATCGGGTCCGGCACCAGGTCGGTCAGCCCGTCGCTGCACAGGAGCAGCCGGTCGCCGGGCCGCACCGGGAGCGGCAGCAGGTCGACGCCCTCGTGGACCGGGTCGCCGTCCAGCGAGCGCAGCACGACGTTGCGCCACGGGTGCCGACCGACCTCCTCGGGGCGCAGCTGGCCCGCGGAGACGAGCCCCTGCACATAGGTGTGGTCGTTCGTCAGCCGGGTCAGCGCCTCGTCGCGGAGCAGGTAGGCCCGGGAGTCCCCGACGTGGGCGAGGACCGCCCGGTGCCCGTCGCAGACGATCGCGGTGACCGTGGTCGCCATGCCGAGCCGGTTCAGGTCCCCCTGCACGCCTCGCCGGATGCTCGTGCGCGCGGCCTCCATGCCGTCGAGCAGCAGCGCCTCGGGCTCCTCCCCCATCCGGCCGAGCACGGTCGCGGTCAGGGCGTACGTCGCCGTCGCGGAGGCCACCTCGCCCGCGGCCGCACCGCCGACACCGTCGGCGACGACCGCGACGTAGGGGCCCACGAATGCCGAGTCCTCGTTCTGGGGGCGCACCAGGCCGACGTCGCTGACGCCAGCACCCGAGAATCGCAGCATGGTGGAACCTCTCCTGCCGAGGTGCGGTGGAGTCTAGCCCAGGCGCTTCTCGAGGAGCGTCGCCCGACGATCGGCGTCGGTGATCTCCTCGCTGTCGATCGCGTGGGTGCGGTGAAACCACGCCAGCGCGTCCTGCTCCCGGCCGGCCGCCTCCAGAGCGTCCGCGTAGGCGTACCGGAGTCGCACGACCCAGGACGCCCGGCTCTTGGAGGTCAGCGGCGCGAGCTCGAGGGTGCGCAGGGCGGCGTCGAGCTGGCCCAGGTCGCGGCGCGCCCCCGCCTCGACGATCGTCATCTCGGCCTTGGCCTCCGGGGCGAAGTTCGCCACCGACGGGCTCTTCGCCAGCTTCAGTGCCTCCTGCGGCTTGCCGAGCGCCCGATGGCAGTCCGCCATGATCGGCAGGTAGGCCGTCGCGCCGTTCATGCGCTTGGCGGCCCGGAGCTCGGCCAGCGCCTCGGCATAGTGACCGGCCGCGTACGCCGCCTCGCCGGTCGCCTCACGGACCACCGCGAGCCGTGGGGCGCGAGCGCGTGCCGCCAGGGTGTGCTGGTAGGCCGTCTCCGGGTCCTCGTCCACGAGCAGCCCGGCGGCCGCGAGGTGGCGGGCCACCCGGGCCGCGAGCTTCTCCGGGAGGCCCTTGAGCTGCGCCGCCACCGAGCGGTCGAGCTCGCGTCCGGTGACGCCCTCGGGCAGGTCCGGCCCGTCGTACACCGCCTGCTCGGCGGTCCGGGTCCCCTGCTTGTCCGCGGGACGCTTCCAGTCGTTCTTCCGGCCCGGACGATCCGCCTGCCGGGCCGGACGGTCGCCGCCGGAGCGCCGCTCCGGCCGTCCGCCGCCCGAGGTGCGCTCGGCCTCCGGGGTCCAGCGCTGACCGCGCTCGGAGGACTTGGCGGACGACGGGCGCCCCTGCGCGACGGTGCGCTTGCCGGCAGGCTTGCCCTTCGCGGCACCGGCCGGCTTGCCCGTTGACCGGCCCGTGGGCTTGCCGCCACCCTGCGGCTTCTGACTGCGGCGTTGCTCGGCCACGACTGCTCCTGCTCCTGCGCCTGCCTCGGCGCTGCGTCGAACGTTCGAAGAAATGCACGTAGGGGCCACCAACGGTGGCCCCTACGGAGTGTATGTCCGGCGGCGTCCTACTCTCCCACAGCCTCTCGGTTGCAGTACCATCGGCGCTGAAAGGCTTAACTTCCGGGTTCGGGATGGGACCGGGTGTTTCCCTTTCGCTATGGCCGCCGTAACTCTTGCGGTCGAGTCCTGGGGTGGTCACAGGGCTCTTCCAAGCCATTGTTCAGTTGGATACACGTTCAGTTGAAGACACGTGTTGGTGTGTTGGATGTGGACGCGAGGGGTCGTTGTGGTTTTGGTTGAGGGTTTGTGGGACAAGCCCTCGGCCTATTAGTACCGGTCGGCTGGGCATTGCTGCTGTACACCTCCGGCCTATCAACCCAGTGTTCTGCTGGGGGCCTTACCCCCTCGAGGGGGTGGGAAACCTCATCTTGAAACGTGCTTCCCGCTTAGATGCATTCAGCGGTTATCACTTCCGAACGTAGCTAACCAGCCGTGCCCCTGGCGGGACAACTGGCACACCAGAGGTTCGTCCATCCCGGTCCTCTCGTACTAGGGACAGCCTTTCTCAAGTTTCCTGCGCGCGCGGCGGATAGGGACCGAACTGTCTCACGACGTTCTAAACCCA
>NZ_DASWVI010000302.1:0-6298 GCF_036401255.1 Nocardioides sp.
CTGGATTGTGCCCGGAGGAGGCATGGTCACAGCAGATTCCAGCCCGTTGACAGCGGGCAACAGCCCACTTCGCCCGACCAGCTCCCGCGCTCACACATCCCGGCTAAGCGACCTAAGACACATGTTCGTATTCTCGGGTTCCGTCGACGCGCTCGTGAGCGCCGGCCTGCCCGAGGATGACGCGACGATGGTCGATGAGATCCGTGAGCTCGAGGTCCTGGTGTGTGCAGCGCAGGCGCCGGCTCTACACCAGTCCCGCCACCGGGGAGCTGGTCGCGATGGACTCCCGCCAACGCCTCCTGCGCCGCAACCTGGCCCGGTTCCTCCGCCACCGTGACCAGTGGTGCGGCACCCCCGCCGCGCGTAGCCAGACTGGCGAAAGTGCTCAGCCGGGCCGTGCGGCACGCTCATCCTGGGTCCGCTGACAAGGTTTTGGTCGTTCGGCTACGAAGCGGACATCGGCAGATCCGCGAACCTACGGCCGAGTGGGCATCACTGTCCGGGTGTCGTCGGAGTCCATGTCCCGTCTGATCGGGTGATCGCGGGTGGACGCGATGCGTCGCGAACCGGGCGCGCCTCACGCGACGCTCAGACCACCCGCACCGCGGTGCGGTGGACGGTGAAGTCCCAGACCCGCTTGGAGAGGGCGCGGCTGAGCCGGATGCAGCCGTGCGAGCGGGCCAGGTCGGTGCCGAGGATCCAGTCAGCGTGGATCTGGTGGCCCGAGGACTTCGACCGCGGGATCCGGTGGAAGCCGATCCCGCAGGGCGCGAACCGGACGAAGTTGTCGAGCCAGACCGACCCGCTGGTGGACTGGTTGAGACGGATCCGCGCGGCCCGGCCGCAGTAGGAGCCGGTCGCGTGCGCGCCCTTGCGCAGCACGGACGGGTTGTCGACCATGCCGCCCTGAGCGACCACCCGGCCGCCCCGGGCGACCAGCCAGACCCAGTTCTGGTGCTGCGAGATCACGATCCGCCGACCACGCCCGGAGTGCCCGGGGACCGGTCGCCGGTCGCACCGGCCGGCCGCCCAGCGACCCTCGGCGTACAACCGCTTGCGGGTCCGCTCGTCGAGCCGTCCGTGCTGCGGCAGGCCCTGCCGGGACTGGAACCGGAGCACGGCCGAGCGCGTGTGCCGGTCGAGCCGGCCGTCGGGTGCGCCGGCCTGGCAGCCGAGGTCGTTGAGCCGCCGCTGCGCTTTGACCACCCAGGCGCCGTCGCTGCTCGGAGCGGCGACGGCGGAGGTCGAGGCGGGGCCGATCCCGACCGCGAGAGCGACGGCGAGGGACCCGGCCAGAGTGCACACGGAGCGACGCATGCACCCCATGTAACCCCGTTGCGGCGCCCGAGTCGAAAGGCCGCACGGGGTGGGCCCTTCTGCCCTACGCGCGGCCGCGGGGCGGCGAGAGGTTGGGAGACGGCCAGAAGGAAGGTGTCTCAACGATGCGACTCACCTGGAGGGACGGCGCGGCCGCCCTCGCCGTCGCAGTCGCGACTCTGGGATACCTGCTGTGGTCGACCGGCACGGCGTTCGAGACCACATCTCCCCGGGTGATCGCCCTGGGTGTGTTCGCGCTGGGCGTGGTCGGCTGCACGGCGGCCGCGGACCGGATGACGGAGATGGATGGCGCGGGAGAACGCGGCCACACCCCCGTCTGGTTCACGGTCGTCACCTCCACCCTCGGCGCCATTGCGCTCGTCGGTGGACTGACCGCGATCATCGCGGCGAACCAGAGCGCGCTGGGAGCGCTCGTCGTGGCGATGATCGCTTTGTGGGTGCTGGCAACAGCCCGTCAGCTGACGTCGGCGGCGCCCACGCACCACGTCCACCGTCTACGCACCCACCACTGACGGCCGGACGACCGGGCCGCCACGAACCGATCGGTTCGCGGCGGCCCGGGTGTGCGTCTCAGTGGAAGGAGCCCAGGCCCTCGCGCTCGAGCAGCATCGTCAGACCGCCGTTCCAGAACGAGAACCCGGCGCCGGTGATCATCGCCAAGTCGAGATCCTCGGCCGCGACGACCACGCCCTCGTCGAGCATCCGCCGGGCCTCGTCGGCCAGGCCGGTGAGCACCCGCGTGCGGATCTCGGCCGGCTCCAGCACGACCGGCGTCTCCGGCTTCTCCAGCAGCGCCTCGACCTCGGGGTCGATCGCGCCGTCGGGGCCGTAGTACGACGCCTTGCGCGCCGCCACGACCCGCTCGAGCGCGGGCGAGACGTAGAACCGGTCCGGGAACGCGCCGTGCAGCGTCTCGTTGTTGTGCAGCGCGATCGCCGGGCCCACCAACGACAGGAGCATGAACGGCGGCATCGGCGCGACGCCCGCGAAGGCGCCGTCCACCACGGGCACCGGCGTGCCCTCGTCGACGATCCGGCCGACCTCGCCCATGAACCGGCCGAGCAGCCGGTTGACGATGAACGACGGGCTGTCGTTGACCAGGATCGTGGTCTTCTTCAGCGCCTTGCCGGTGGCGAACGCCGTGGCGAGCGTGGCGTCGTCGGTCTGCTCGCCCTTGACGATCTCCAGCAGCGGCATGACCGCGACCGGGTTGAAGAAGTGGAAGCCGACGACCCGCTCCGGGTGCTCGAGGTCGGCCGCCATCTCGGTGATCGACAGCGAGGAGGTGTTGGTCGCGAGGATGCACTCCGGCGAGACGGCCTTCTCGACGTCGGCGAACACCGACTTCTTGACCGACATCTCCTCGAAGACGGCCTCGATGACGAAGTCGGCGCCGGCGAAGCCGTCGGACTTGTCGACCGAGCCGGTCACGAGAGCCTTGTGGCGGTTCGCCTTGTCCTGGCTGATCCGGCCCTTGGCGAGCAGCTTGTCGATCTCGGCGTGGACGTAGCCCACGCCCTTGTCGACGCGCTCCTGGTCGAGGTCGGTGAGTACGACGGGCACCTCGAGCCGGCGGACGAACAGCAGGGCCATCTGCGAGGCCATCAGGCCCGCGCCCACGATGCCGACCTTGGTGACCGGCCGCGCGAGCGACTTGTCGGGCGCACCGGCGGGGCGCTTGGCGCGCTTCTGCACCAGGTCGAACGCGTAGAGCGACGCGATCAGCTCGGGCGTCTTGGACATCGCCTCCAGCGCCTCGTCCTCGCGGGCGAACCCGGCGTCGCGGTCGCCGTCACGGGCGGCGTCGATGAGCTCGACGGCCTTCAACGCGGCGGGGCTCGCGCCGCCGGTCTTGGCCTGGACCAGCGCGCGGGCACGCGCCACGGCCGCGTCCCACGCCTCGCCCCGGTCGACCTCCGGCCGCTCGACCACGGTCTCGCCGGCGAGCACGGAGTCGGCCCAGAGCAGCGACTGCTCGAGGTAGTCCGCGCCCGAGAAGCACGCGTCGGCGAGGCCGAGCTCGAAGGCGGCCGTGCCCGACAGCGTCTTGCCGTTGTTGAGTGGGTTCTCGAGGATCACGGTCACGGCCTTGTCGGCACCGACCAGGTTGGGCACCAAGAAGGCGCCGCCCCAACCCGGCACCAGGCCCAGCATGACCTCGGGCAGGCCGAGCGCCGGAGCGCTGTCCATCACCGTGCGGTAGGTGCAGTGCAGGGCGACCTCGAGGCCGCCGCCGAGCGCCAGCCCGTTGACGAACCCGAACGACGGCTTCCCGCCGTCCTGCAGCTTGCGGAACACCGCGTGACCCAGCTCGGCCACGATACGTACGGCGTCGGGCCCACCGCCCGAGATCGAGGTGAGGTCGGCGCCGGCGGCCAGGATGAACGGCTTGCCGGTGACGCCCAGCGCGACGATCTCGTCGTCGGCCAGCGCCGCGTCGATCGCCTCGTTGAGCGCGAGCAGCGACCGCGGGCCGAACGTGTTGGGCTTGGTGTGGTCCTCGCCGTTGTCGAGGGTGATCAGGCCCAGCACGGTGCCCGAGGGCAGCGTGACCTTGCGCAGGTGGGCCTGGGTGACCCGCTCGGCGTCGGAGGAGATCTCCTGGGCGCGCTTCAGCAGCGTGGTGGTGTCGGACATGTCAGGCCGCCTCTCCGGTCCAGTTCGGGTTCTCCCAGATGACGGTGCCGCCCATGCCGATGCCGATGCACATCGTGGTCAGGCCGTAGCGCACCTCGGGACGCTCCTCGAACTGCCGCGCCAGCTGGGTCATCAGCCGGACGCCGGAGGAGGCCAGTGGGTGGCCCATCGCGATCGCGCCGCCGTAGGGGTTGACCCGCGGGTCGTCGTCGGCGATCCCGAAGTGCTCGAGGAAGGCGAGCACCTGGACCGCGAACGCCTCGTTGACCTCGAAGGCCTGGATGTCGTCGATGGTGAGACCCGCCTGCTTGAGCGCCTTCTCGGTCGACGGGATCGGGCCGGCGCCCATCACCTCGGGCTCGACGCCGACGAAGGAGTAGGCGACCAGACGCATCTTGATCGGCAGGCCGAGCTCGCGGGCGGTCTCCTCCTCGGCGAGCAGAGCGGCGGTGGCGCCGTCGTTGATGCCCGCGGCGTTGCCGGCCGTCACCTTGCCGTGGGCGCGGAACGGCGTCTTCAGCGACGCGAGCGACTCCATCGTGGTGCCCGGGCGCATCGGCTCGTCGGTGGTGGCGAGGCCCCAGCCCTCTTCGGCGGAGCGGGTCGCGACCGGCACCAGGTCGGGCTGGATCTTGCCGGCCTCGTAGGCCGCGGCCGTCTTCTGCTGGGAGCGCACCGCGTAGGCGTCGACGCGCTCCTTGGTGATCGTGGGGTAGCGGTCGTGCAGGTTCTCCGCGGTCTTGCCCATCACGAGCGCGTCGGGGTTGACGATCCGCTCGGAGAGGATCCGCGGGTTGGGGTCGACGCCCTCGCCCATGGGGTGGCGGCCCATGTGCTCGACGCCGCCGGCGATGGCCACGTCGTAGGAGCCGAACGCGATGCCGGACGCGGTCGTGGTGACCGCGGTCATCGCGCCCGCGCACATCCGGTCGATCGCGTAGCCGGGGACGCTCTGCGGCAGGCCGGCCAGCAGCGCGGCGGTGCGGCCGATCGTGAGGCCCTGGTCGCCGATCTGCGTCGTGGCGGCGACCGCCACCTCGTCGACGCGCTCCGGCGGGAGCGAGGGGTTGCGCCGCATGAGCTCGCGGATGCACTTGATCACGAGGTCGTCGGCGCGGGTCTCGGCGTACTGGCCCTTGGCCTTGCCGAACGGGGTGCGCACGCCGTCGACGAAGACGACCTCACGCAGCTGTCGGATACCGCTCATGTCCGGGGGATCTCCTTGGGTTCGGGATGCCCCGTAGGTTACCCCGCAGTAACAACACGGTCACCCGCCGCCGGTGTGACGTCGCCCTCGCCACTACGCTGTGCCCATGTCTGAGCGCCTGGTGCACATCGTCGACGAGGTCCCCGAGCTCGACGACGCGCGCTCAGCGGGCGCCCTGACGATGGTCGTGGTCCTCGACGGCTTCCTCGACGCGGGCAACGCGGCGGTCCGCGCGGCCCAGCACCTCATCGACCTCTCCGAGGGTCCGGTCGTGGCGACCTTCGACGTCGACCAGTTCCACGACTACCGCGCCCGCCGGCCCCCGATGTCGTTCGTCCGCGACCACTACGACCACTACGACGCGCCGCGCCTGGTCGTCCGGCTGCTCACCGACACCGGCGGCACGCCGTACCTGCTGCTGCACGGGCCCGAGCCCGACAACCGCTGGGAGGCGTTCTGCCGGGCGGTCCGCGAGGTCGTCCAACGGTTCGGCGTCACCCGGGTCGTCGGGATGGGCGCGGTGCCGATGGCGGTGCCGCACACCCGCCCGATCGCGATCACCCACCACGCCAACAACCCCGACCTGATCACCGCCGAGAGCCCGTGGCGCGGCGAGCTGCGGGTCCCCAGCAGCGCGCAGGCGCTGCTCGAGGTCCGGCTCGGCGAGTGGGGCCACGACGCCATGGGCTACGTCGCGCACATCCCGCACTACCTCGCCCAGATGGACTACCCCCGGGCGTCGGCGGCGCTGCTGGAGCAGGTCGAGATCGGGGGCCGGCTCACCGTCGACCTCTCCGGGCTGCGCGCCGAGGCCGAGGACCGCGAGGCCGAGATCGCCCGCTACCTCGCGGCCAACGCGGAGGTCGCCGAGGTCGTCGCCGCGCTGGAGCGGCAGTACGACGCGTTCGAGCGCGCCGAGGAGAGCGGCACCAGCCTGCTGGCGCAGGAGCAGCGGCTGCCCACCGGTGAGGAGATCGGCAAGGAGTTCGAGCGGTTCCTCGCGGGGCTCGACCGGCCGGGCCCGGACACCGACCCCGGGCGCGACACCGACGAGCCGCAGGGCTGACCGGGTGCCGAGGAACGCCGACGAGCTCGTCGAGCTGCTCGACCTCGAGC
>NZ_DASWVI010000303.1:0-2811 GCF_036401255.1 Nocardioides sp.
CGACGCCGACGCAGACCAGGCCGCCGGGCAGCTTCACCGCCGCGGCCAGCCCGCCGAGCGCGGCGCCCGCCACCCAGCCGCGGTCGGCGGCCACCACGAGGGCCGCGGCCATCAGCCCGACCATGAGCAGGTCGTTGTGGAGGCCGCCCACGCCGTTGGCGAGCATCAGCGGGGAGCCCAGCACGACCGCGGACGCGAGCGCCGGGTTCACCCCGCTCCACTCCGCGAGCCGCGGGACGGCCCACGCCAGCAGCGCCAGACCGGCCAACGCGACGAGCCGGTGGCCGACCACGAGCACCCACGGGTTGCCGGTGACGCCCGCGGCGACCTTGCCGAACACCAGAGGCACCGGGCCGTACGGCGTCGCCGTCGTCATCCACCGCGGGTCGACGGCCTCGGTCACCGGCATCCCGGCGAGCACGCCCGGGCCGTACTCGTAGGGCGAGAAGCCCACGTGGGCGAGCATCCCCTGGGCGGCGTAGGACCAGCCGTCCCGGGAGAACAGCGGCGGCGCGAGCACCAGCGGCGCGGACCACACGATCGCGGCGTGCCGCACCAGGTGCACCGCGTCCTCGCGGTCCTCGCCCTCGGCGACGGCGACGTGGCGGCACAGCGAGAGCCACTCGGCGGCCAGCACGCCGAGCCCCAGCAGCACGACCGCGAGGCCGACCATCCGCCCCGCCTCCGCCCCCCGCAGGTCGAGCAGGGTGTCGTGGCTCATCAGCCAGGTCGACGACGGCAACGTCGACACGACGAGCCCGCCCAGCAGGACCAGCACACTGCCCACGAACCCACGAGTCAGCACGAGCGCACGGTAAGGAGCCCGCCCGACGGCGGACCGACGCCCAGTTGAACGGAAGCGGACGTCGCGGCGACCTGGCTTAGGGTCCTCGGCATGGGTCTGCTCACTCCGTTGGCCGTCCGCATCGGCGCGATCCCCTGGCTGCCCCGGCTGCTGCCTCAGATCGTCGCCGTCGACCGCGCGATCCAGCGCGCCAGCGGCGGCCGGGTGACGCTGTTGGACATCGCGGGCCTGCCGAACGTCTCCCTCACGGTCGTGGGCCGCAAGAGCGGGATCCCGCGGACCACGCCGCTGCTCTGCGTCCCGCACGAGGGCCGGTGGCTGATCGCCGGCTCCTACTTCGGTGACCGGCGCCAGCCGCAGTGGGTGGGCAACCTGCGCGCGGCCGGCGCGGCCGAGATCTCGTACGCCGGCGAGCGGGTCGCCGTCGACGTGCGGGAGGTCAACGGTCCGGAGCGGGCCGAGCTGTGGCAGGTCATGCTCCGCACCTGGCCCAACTTCGCGAAGTACGAGCAGCGCACCGACCGGGTGATCCCGGTCTTCGAGCTCGGCCGCCGGTAGCGTGGACGCGTGCAGCTCGGCCAGTACCCCGCGCCCCGCCACGTCGTCGCCCACCTGAGCGATCCGCACCTGCTGGCCGGCGGCACCCGGCAGTACGGCGTGATCGACACCGAGGCCGGTCTCCGGCTCGCACTGGCCCGGCTCACGCGCCTGGAGCTCCCGCCCCAGGCCCTGGTGTTCACCGGCGACCTCGCCGACAAGGCCGAGCCCGACGCGTACCGGTGCCTGCGCGAGATCGTCGAGCCCGCGGCTGCCGCGCTGGGCGCGGAGGTCGTGTGGGTGATGGGCAACCACGACGAGCGCACGGCGTACGCCCGCGAGCTGTTCGGCATCGACCACGCCGACGAGGTCATCGGCGGAGCACCCCAGGACCGCGTGCACGACGTCGCCGGCCTGCGGATCGTGTCACTGGACACCAGCGTCCCCGGCTACCACCACGGCGAGCTCGCCGACGACCAGCTCGAGTGGCTCGCGGACGTCCTGGCCACGCCGGCGCCGCACGGCACGCTGCTGGCCCTCCACCACCCGCCGATCCCGGTGCCGCTGATGCCGGCCGCCGAGGTCATCGAACTGCTCGACCAGCACCGCCTCGCCGAGGTGCTCACCGGCACCGACGTCCGGTGCATCCTCGGCGGCCACTTCCACTACTCCACGTACTCGACGTTCGCAGGCATCCCGGTGTCGGTCGCGTCCGCCACCTGCTACACCTCCGACCCGGCCCCACTCGAGCGGTTCGTCTCGGGCGTGGACGGGCACCAGGCGATCACGATGATGCACCTGTACGACGATCGCGTCGTGCACACGATCGTGCCGGTCGACGAGGCCCCCGAGGTCAGCGGCTTCCCCGCCGACGTGCGCGCCCAGATCGAGTCGCTCACTCCCGAGCAGCGCCACGACCTGCTCGCCCGCAAGGACTCCCCTCTCTACACCGGCGAGCTCGACGTGCCCGGTCACAGCTGAGGCACGCGCTCGTAGACCTTGTTGGCGATCCGCCACTCGCCGTCGGCGGAGGCCAGGAGCACGAAGCAGTCGGTGAACGCACTCGCGCCGTGGGCCAGACTCATCCGCGCCGTACCCACGCGACCGCGGACGTCCACGGCCTCGATGCGGCGCCGGCGGTCCGGCTCGTCCTCGGCCGGGCTCCCGTCGAAGAGGGCCGTGTAGTCGTCGAGGCCCCAGGAGGCGAAGGCACCCTCGCGGTGGCCCTCGACGTGAGCCGTGGGCAGGAACGCCGCGCGGAAGTGCGCCGGGTCGCCGGTGGCGTGCCCGAGCGCGTACGCGACCAGCGGCCTCGCGACCGCCGGGTCCAGGACCACCCCCGGCGCGAGGTCGAGCCGCGCGCGGGCCAGGTCGGTCTCGAGGCCGGCCGGGTCAGGGACATCGGCGGTCGCGAGGGAGGCGACATCGGCATCGGCACGGACGGCGCCGGCGGCCAGGAGGGTGTCGAG
>NZ_DASWVI010000304.1:0-2669 GCF_036401255.1 Nocardioides sp.
CGACGGCGAGCGTGCCGACGCGGCTCGAGGCGAGCGACCGGACCCCCGCGACCGCCGGGAGCGCCGACGCCTACGCGAGCGCCGTGGTGCCCCACCTGGACGTGCTCGGCGAGCTGGGGGAGGTCCCCGCGCCGACCGCGGAGGCCCGCCGGGAGGTCGCCGACGCGGCGGTCCCGGAGCTGGACGCCCTCGCGGTCCACCTGCGCGCGCACCCCGGCGATCACGATCGGCTGGTGGCCGACGTGGAGGCGCGTGGCCTCGACGTGGACTGGTCGCGCCTCAACGCCGGCCGGGCCCGCGAGCTGGCGATCGTCTACTGCTTCCCGCCCTGGAGCGGCACCAGCGGCCTCGTCGCCGCGCGCCGGGTCCGGGCCCGGGCCGCCGTCGTCGACGTGATCACCCAGCAGATGGACAACATCCGCGCCCGCGACGAGGCCTCGCGGGCGATCGCGGCGCCGTACGTCGCCGACCAGGTCGTCGTCCCCGGTGACGCGACCTTCGCCCAGTGGGACGGCATCGTGCGGTACGTCGACGCCACGACCGAGCTGATCGAGGAGGGCGCGCTCGCCGGGCGTCACCACGCGACGATGTACTCCCGGGCGATGTTCCCCGCCTCCCACGTCGCGGCCGCGCGGCACAAGCTGCGCCAGCCCGAGGTGCGGTGGCGCGCGGAGTTCTCCGACCCGCTCTCCAAGGACGTGCACGGGCAGGAGCGCGGGGCGATGCTGCGACGCGGCCCGCTGCTCGCCGAGCTGCGGCGCGGCCTGGCCGCCACCGGGGTGGACGCCCCCGACCACCTGCGGCTGCTGCCGTGGGTGGAGCACCTCGCCTACGCGCTCGCGGACGAGATCGTGTTCACGAACGAGAACCAGCGCGACTACATGCTGGGCTACTGCCCCGACCCGGAGCTGCGGGCCCGGGTCGAGCAGCGCTCCTCGGTGTCGCACCACCCGACGCTGCCGCCGCCGTTCTACCGGCGCGAGCCGTCGGACTACGACCTCGATCCCGACCGGGTGCACGTGGGCTACTTCGGGGTCTTCTACGCCACCCGCGGCCTCACCGAGGTCACCGACGCGCTCGCCGGCCTGCCCGGGCCGGTCCGCGCCCGGGTGCAGCTGCACGTCTTCACCACCGACCCCGCGGAGGTCGCGGCCGGCGTCGCCGCCGCCGGGCTGGGCGACGTGGTCCGGGTCAACGGCTACCGGCCGTTCCTGGAGTTCTTGCACCTCACGACCCGCTTCGACGTGCTCCTGGTCAACGACGCCGACCACGAGGGCATCAACCCCTACCTGCCCTCCAAGCTCTCCGACTACCTCGGCAGCGGCTCCGACGTGTGGGCGATCAGCCAGCCGGGCAGCGTGCTCTCCCGCCAGCCGGTCGCGTACGCGACCTCGCTGCACGACGTCGGCGCGGCGGCCGAGGTCCTCACGCGCATCGCCTCGAGGCGCCCGTGACCGCCGCGACCGGGACCAGGTCGGAGGACCACGCCACCGCCGCCGGCACCCGGGCCGATCGCGGCGCCCGCGCCGGGCTGCGCACCGACATCGAGGGCCTGCGCGCGGTCGCGGTCGGCACGGTGCTCGTCTACCACGCGAGCTCGGCGTACCTCCCCGGTGGCTTCGTGGGCGTCGACGTGTTCTTCGTGATCAGCGGCTTCCTGATCACCTCGCTGCTGCTGCGCGAGGCCGAGCGCACCGGCTCGGTCTCGCTGGTCGGGTTCTACGCCCGCCGGGTCCGCCGGCTGCTGCCGGCCGCCTCGCTGGTGCTGCTGGCGACGGTGCTCGCCGGCTGGCTCCTGCTGCCCCGGTCGGCCCACGGCGACCTCGCCACCGACACGGCCGCCGCGACCGGGTACGTCGTCAACTGGGCGCTGGCCGCGCGCTCGGTCGACTACCTCGCCGAGGGCGCGCTGCCCTCGGCGGTCCAGCACTACTGGTCGCTGTCGGTCGAGGAGCAGTACTACGTCCTGTGGCCGCTGCTCGTGCTTGCGGTGCTGTTCGTGGCGCGCCGGACCCGGCGGCCACCGCGGCTGATGTTCGCCGCCGCGGCCGGGGCGGTGCTCGTCGTGTCGTTCGCGTACGGCGTGGTCGCGACCGCGTCGGACCCGGCCACGGCGTACTTCGTGACCCCGACGCGGCTCTGGGAGCTCGCGATCGGCTCCGTGCTGGCGTGCCTCGCGGTGGAGGCGGCGCGGCTGCCCCGGGTCGCGGCCGAGGTGCTGGCCGCGGCCGGGGTCGCCGGGATCGTCGTGGCGTCGGCGGCGTACTCGACCTCGACCGCGTGGCCGGGCACCGCGGCGGCGCTGCCGACCGTCGCGACCGCGGCCGTGATCGCCGCCGGGTGCGCCTCGAGCGGCACAATCGCCGCGCGGGCGCTCTCGCTGCGCCCGCTGGTGTGGGTGGGCGGGCTGTCCTATGCGATCTACCTGTGGCACTGGCCGCTGCTGGTCATCGCGCGCGCCGACCACCACCTCGGCCGACTCGACGCGCTGGGCGTCGCCCTGCTGTCGGTGCCGCTGGCCTGGCTGACCCGGACCCTGGTCGAGGACCGGGTCCGGTTCCACCCGGTGCTCGTCGCCCGGCCCTGGCGGGCGCTCGCGATCGGCGGGGTCGCCATGACCGCCTGCCTGGCGGCCGCGGCCGCGCTCTGGTGGTCGGCGCCGCGCCTCG
>NZ_DASWVI010000305.1:0-25189 GCF_036401255.1 Nocardioides sp.
TGCCCGCGCCGGACGGCGTGCCACCGCGGTGCGTCGACCTCGCGGCGCGGGGCCTGCAGGCGCGGCAGATCGTCGAGGTCGCGCTCGAGGACGACGGGGCCGCGGTCAGCGCGTCGGAGATCGAGCTGCGCCGGGCTGCGCTCGTCCCGCTCGACCGGGCGGGCCGCCGCGCACTGGTCGCCGCCTGCTCACCCGAGGCCTGGCCCCCGTCGTGACGCCCGGCCGCCGCGATAGCCTCGACAACTGAGATGACTGACGCGCACGCCGGTCGCAGGCCGGAGACCCTGCTCATCACGCTGACCGGCAAGGACCGACCCGGCGTGACCTCGGCCGTGTTCGCCACGCTCTCCGGCGCCGGCGTCGAGGTGCTCGACATCGAGCAGATCGTGCTGCGGGGGCGGCTGATCCTGGGCGTCCTGGTGACGGCACCCCACAACGTCCGACGGGCGACGGAGGCCGTGCAGGCCACCGCGAGCGCCCTCGGCATGAGCGTCGACGTCGAGAACGGCGTCGGGGACAACAAGGCCCGACGCGGCGGCCGGTCGCACGTGACGATCATCGGGGCGCCGCTGCGCGCGGCCGCGATGGGCGCCGTCGCCGGACGGATCGCCGACGCGGGCGCCAACATCGACCGCATCGAGCGGATGGCCCGCTACCCGGTCACCGCGATCGACCTGCACGTCTCGGGCATCGAGCCCGCCGCGCTGCGCACGCTGCTCGCGGCCGAGGCCGCCCGCCAGGGCGTCGACATCGCCGTCCAGCCGGCGACGCTGCTGCGTCGCGGCGCACGGCTGATCGTCATGGACGTGGACTCCACGCTGGTCCAGGGCGAGGTCATCGAGATGCTCGCGGCACACGCCGGGTGCGAGGCCGAGGTCGCGTCGGTCACCGAGGCCGCCATGCGCGGCGAGATCGACTTCGAGGAGTCGCTGCGCTCCCGGGTGGCCCTGCTCGCCGGCGTCCCCGCGACCGCACTCGACGAGGTGTACGACGCGATCGTGCTCGCGCCGGGAGCCCGGACGCTCGTCCGGACGCTGCGCCGCCTCGGCTACCACTTTGCGATCGTGTCCGGCGGGTTCAGCCAGGTCACCGACCGGCTCGCGGCGGACCTCGGCATCGACTACGCCCGCGCCAACGAGCTGGAGATCGTCGACGGCCGGCTCACCGGCCGCATCGTCGGCCCGGTCGTCGACCGTGCCGGCAAGGCCGCCGCGTTGCGCGAGTTCGCCGCGGCGGCGGGCGTCCCCGAGGCGGCGGTCATCGCGATCGGCGACGGGGCCAACGACCTCGACATGCTCAACGCCGCCGGTCTCGGCGTCGCCTACAACGCCAAGCCCCTGGTCCGCGACGCGGCCGACACGGCCGTGAACGTGCCCTACCTCGACACGATCCTCTACCTCCTCGGGATCTCGCGCGAGGAGATCGAGGCGGCCGACGCCGAGGCCGGGTTCGTCACGCCGGCACCGCCCGTCTGAGCCCGGAACGCCGCTCAGCCGCGGCCGACGTGGAACGCGACCAGACGCGCGGACCCCTCGGCGAGATCGGCCCAGGCGCCGTCGTACGCGAAGACGGCGACGGCGCCGGTCGGGTAGCCGGAGAGCAGCTGGCCCTCGAGCTCCGCATCGGCGTCACCGTCGTCGAGGAGCTGGGCCAGCACGGCGACGGTCGGGTTGTGCCCGACGAGCAGCAGGCGCCGGGCCCGGTCGTCGACGACCCGGGCGAGGTCGAGTGCCGTCTCCGGCCCGGCCGCGTAGAAGCCGCGGTCCAACTCGGGCTCGAGGTCCCAGCCGGCCGACCCCGCCAGGCCCTGCCACGTCTCGCGGGTCCGCAGGGCCGCGGAGACGATCGCGTGGTCGGGACGGAACCCGGTGTCGGCGAGCCAGCGGCCGGCCGCCGCCGCGTCACGGTGGCCGCGCTCGGCGAGCGGGCGGTCGAAGTCGCTGGGGCCGTGCTGCTCGGCCTTGGTGTGACGCATCAGCGCGATCAGGCGCGATGAGGTCTCGGTCAGTGACTGCACGCGACCACTCTGGCAGCCCGCTGGTTGGCCGTCATGTCGGCCCGGTCCCGGAGCCGGCGCCCGTCAGCCGCCCATCGCGTGGAAGCCGCCGTCGACGTGGACGATCTCGCCGGTCGTGGCCGGGAAGAAGTCCGAGAGCAGCGCGCAGACGGCCTTCGCGGTGGGCTCCTGGTCGGCGTTGTCCCAGCCGAGCGGCGCCCGCTCGCCCCACATCTGGTCGAGCGCCTCGTAGCCGGGGATCGCCTTGGCCGCGAGCGTCTTCAGCGGCCCGGCCGACACGAGGTTGACGCGGATGCCGTCGGCGCCGAGGTCCCGCGCCAGATAGCGCGAGCACGACTCGAGGGCCGCCTTCGCCACGCCCATCCAGTCGTAGGCCGGCCACGCGACCGTCGCGTCGAAGGTCAGCCCGACGACCGACCCGCCCTCGCCCATCAGCGGCCGGCAGGCGGTCGCCAGCGACTTCAGCGAGTACGCCGAGACCTGGACCGCCTGGGCCACGTCCGGCCACGGCCCGGTGAGGAACTTCCCGCCGAGCAGCGTCTCGGGGTTGCCGTAGGCGATCGAGTGCACCACGCCGTCGAGCCCGTCGACATGCTCGCGCACCAGCTCGGGGAGCCGTGCGAGGTGCTCCTCGTCGGTCACGTCGAGCTCGAGGACCGCCGGCTCGACCGGCAGCCGCTTGGCGATCCGGCGGGTGATGCCCAGGGCCCGGCCGAAGTTGGAGATCAGCACGGTGGCGCCCTGCTCCTGCGCGACCTTGGCGGTGGCGAACCCGATCGAGGTGTCCATCGTCACCCCGGCGACCAGGATCCGCTTGCCGTCGAGAATGCCCATCGTCAGTGCCCCATTCCGAGTCCACCGTCGACCGGGATGACCGCCCCGGTGACGTAGCCTGCGCCGTCGCCGGTCAGCCACAGCACGGTCTTCGCGACCTCCTCCGTCGTGCCGTAGCGGCCCAACGGCACCTGCGCCTTGATCGCCGCCTTCTGGTCCTCGCTGAGCACGGCGGTCATGTCGGTCTCGACGAACCCCGGCGCGACGACGTTCGCGGTGATCGACCGGGAGCCCAGCTCGCGGGCGATCGAGCGCGCCATCCCGACCAGGCCGGCCTTGGAGGCGGCGTAGTTGACCTGCCCGGCCGAGCCCAGCAGACCCACGACCGAGGAGATGAACACGATCCGCCCGCGGCGCAGCCGCAGCATGCCCTTGGCCGCTCGCTTCGCGAGGCGGAAGGACGCCGTGAGGTTGGTGTCGAGCACCGACGACCACTCGTCCTCCCCCATCCGCAGCAGCAGGGTGTCGGCGGTGATCCCCGCGTTGGCGACCAGCACCTCGACCGGGCCGTGCGCCTCCTCGATGCGGGCGAACGCCTCGTCGACCTGCGCGGCGTCGGTGATGTCGCACCGGAGGTCGAGGACGCCGTCGGGGCCGCCGCCGCTGCGGCTGGTGACCGCGACCCGGTCGCCGTTCGCGACGTACGCCTGCGCGATCGCGCGCCCGATCCCGCGGTTGCCGCCCGTGACCAGTACCGACCGGGGTTCCTGGGTCTCACTCACGTCAGGCGACGCTAGCGACTACTGACCGGTACGCCGAACCGGTCTCCCGGCTCATGGGTCTCGATGCGGCGGTCGCGAGCTCGTGCCTCGCTCGCGCGCCTACTCGACCTCGGTGCTGGGTCTCGGACCTCGCAAGCTCGGTCCGAGGCACCTAATCGTCCTCGAGCCGGAAGCCGACCTTGAGGCCCACCTGGAAGTGCTCGACCGTGCCGTCCTTCACCTGGCCCCGGACCTGGGTGACCTCGAACCAGTCGAGGTGACGCAGCGTGCGGCTAGCTCGCTCGATCCCGTTGCGGATCGCGGCGTCCATGCCATCGGGCGAGGTGCCGACGATCTCGGTCACGCGGTACGTGCGGTTGGTCATGATGCCTCCCGGGTGCGGACGTGGTCCGCCGAGCCTACCGACGTAGGCTGGATCCCATGCCCGGGGACCTGCGTCGACGCCGCGACGAGGCCATTCGCATCACCACCGCCCCGCAGACCCGCGAGGCGGAGATCGCGATGCGCCAGCGGCGCTACCTCGTCTCCATGGCGATCCGCACGGTCTGCTTCGTCGCCGCCATCCTCGTCGGGGGCGGGGTGCTGCGCTGGCTACTCGTGGCGGCGGCCCTGGTCCTGCCGTACGTCGCCGTCGTCCTCGCCAACGTCAACGCTTCGAGATCCGACGGGTTCGACCTGCTCGACAACGAGTACGGCCCTCACCAGCTGGGCGCGTCCACGGATTCCGACGACCGGCCCGGCCCGGAGGTGCTTTGACAACCCGCTCCCGCGTGACAGAATCCTCGGCGCGAGCCGAGTCTCCCCCGTCTTGGTTCGCAACGGTGCCGGACGGCTTCCCCCGTGGCTGTCCGGCACCGTTCATGTCCGGAGGTGCACCGTGACCGAGACCCACCCCGATCCCGTCGAGGCCGGGGCGATCTGCTCCGCCCGGGGCTGCCAGGAGCCGGCAGCCTGGCAGCTGCTGTGGAACAACCCGAAGCTCCACACGCCGGATCGCCGGAAGGTGTGGCTCGCCTGCGAGGAGCACCGTCAGCAGCTCATCGACTTCCTCGGCAAGCGCGGGTTCCTCAAGGACGTGGTCGCCCACACCGAGGCCGGTTGAACCGCCCGAAACTTTCGGGCGGGTCAACCGCCGATGGCCGACATGGGCCGGTCGGGCTGGAGGAACGACGGGTCGTCGATCCCGTGGCCGGCCCGCTTGCCGCGCATCGCGACCACCCACCGCTCGGCGATCACGTCGTCGGAGGCGCCGGCGCGCAGTGCGGTGCGCAGGTCGGACTCCTCCCGGGCGAACAGGCAGTTGCGCACCTGGCCGTCGGCGGTCAGCCGCACCCGGTCGCAGTCGCCGCAGAACGGCCGGGTGACCGAGGCGATCACCCCGACGGTCGCCGGCCCGCCGTCGACCGTGAACAGCTCCGCCGGAGCGCTCCCCCGCGGCTCGGCGGCCGGCCGGAGCTCGAAGGCGCTCTCGAGCCGTTCGAGGATCTCGTCGGCGGTGACCATCTCCTCGCGGTTCCACACGTGCTGGGCGTCGAGGGGCATCTGCTCGATGAAACGCAGCTGGTAGCCCTCGGCCATCGCCCACCGCAACAGCTCGGGCGCCTGGTCGTCGTTCTGGCCTCGCATCAAGACGGCGTTGACCTTCACCGGCCCCAGCCCGGCCTCCCGGGCGGCGGCGAGTCCCGCGAGGACGTCGTCGAGCCGGTCGCGGCGGGTGATCGCGTGGAAGGTGTCGCGGCGGATGCTGTCGAGGCTGACGTTCACCCGGTCCAGGCCCGCGTCCGCGAGCGCGCCGGCGACCCGGGCCAGGCCGAGCGCGTTGGTGGTGAGGGACGTCTCGACCGAGGGGTCGATCTCGTGGGTGCGCCGCACGATGTCGACCAGGCCGCGGCGGACCAGCGGCTCGCCGCCGGTGAAGCGCACCTCCCGGATCCCGAGCAGCTCGATGCCGATCCGCACCAGCCGGACGACCTCGTCGTCGGTGAGCACGGAGTCGTCGGGCAACCAGTCCAGGCCCTCGGGCGGCATGCAGTAGCTGCACCGCAGGTTGCAGCGGTCGGTGAGCGAGACGCGCAGGTCGGTCGCGACCCGCCCGTACCGGTCCGAGAGCGTTCTGGTGTGCGGCACCCCTGCAGTCTAGTGCCGCGTCCCAGAAGTCCTTGGGCGCTCCGCGCCCCCATGGCACGCACCTCGCTGCGTTGCCGACGCTTGCGAGACGGACGAGTATGGCGGCGCGTCGGCGCCTTGCGCTGCACGCACCCTGAGAACGCCGACCGTTCAACGACTTCCGAGACGCGACACCAGGCGGACACCGGGCGCCGGATAGCCTCGCAAGGTGCGATCGTTGCGGTTCCTGCTCAGTCGGCGGTGGCTGGCGTTCGCCCTGATCGTCGTGCTGCTCGGCTACGCGGCCTGGTGGCTGGGCGAGTGGCAGTTCGACCGGCTCGCCGCGCGCAAGGACAGCAATGCCGTCGTGCGCGCCAACGAGGGCAAGGCCCCGGCGCCGGCCGGGGACGTCCTCGCCCCGGGCCGTGCAGTCCCCGACGACCTCGAGTGGCGGATCGTGCGCGCGACCGGCACGTACGCCAGCGACGACACCGTGATCGTCCGCTACCGCACTCGCGAGGGCTCCTCGGGGATCGACGTGGTGGTCCCGCTGGTGACCGACGACGGCACCGCCCTGCTCGTCGACCGAGGCTGGATGGCGACCGACAACCAGGGCACCCGGCCGACCGACGTCCCGGAGCCCCCGCAGGGCAAGGTCACCGTCGAGGGCTGGGTCCGGGCCGACGCCGCTGGCGACAGCACCGCCGTCGAGGACCAGTCGACCCGGGCGATCTCCAGCGAACGGATCGGCGCCGCGCTCGACCGGACGGTGTACGGCGGCTTCGTCGTCCTCAAGTCCGAGGACGGGGCGCCGGCCGCGGGCCTCGAACCCGTGGAGCTCCCCGAGCTCAACAACGGGCCGCACTTCTTCTACGGGCTGCAGTGGTGGTTCTTCGGCGTGCTGGCGGTCTTCGGCTTCCTCTACCTGGCCTTCGACGAGTGGCGCACGCGCCAGCGCGGTGAGGAGCCCGTCCAAGCGGAGGCTCGCGTCGAGGCGCGGGACGCCAAGGCCCGCGCCCGGTCGGCCAAGAACGCGAGGAAGCAGGCGGTTCGGGCGGCGTACGAACGGGCCTGGGCGGAGGAGCGCCGCCAGCGCGACCGCAGCGCCAAGCCTCGCTGACGCAGGTCCAGGCTGGCCCGGCCTCGAGGCCTCGCCTCGAGACTCAGACGGAGGTGGTCGGCTGGTCCTCGATGAACTGGGTCCGGTAGAGATCGGCGTACAGACCGCCGCGGGCGAGGAGCTCGGCGTGGGTACCGGACTGGACGATCCGGCCGGCGTCGACCACGAGGATCTGGTCGGCGTCGCGGACCGTCGACAGCCGATGGGCGATCACCAGGGAGGTGCGCCCCTCCAGAGCGGCGTCCAGCGCGCGCTGGACCGCGGCCTCGGACTCGCTGTCGAGGTGGGCGGTGGCCTCGTCGAGCACGACGATCGCGGGCGCCTTGAGCAGCAGCCGGGCGATCGCCAGCCGCTGTCGCTCCCCGCCGGAGAGACGGTAGCCGCGGTCACCGACCACGGTGTCCAACCCGTCGGGCAGGGCGCGGACCAGGCCGGCGATCTGCGCCGCCTCCAGGGCGTCCCAGACCTCGGTGTCGCTGGCTCCCGGCCGCGCGTAGAGGAGGTTCGCGCGGATCGTGTCGTGGAACATGTGAGCGTCCTGGGTGACGTAGCCGACGACGTCCTCCAGAGACTGCAGCGTCACGTCACGCACGTCGTGCCCGCCGACCCGCACGGCGCCGGACCCGACGTCGTAGAGCCGGGCCACCAGGTGGGTGATCGTCGTCTTGCCGGCCCCGGACGGCCCGACGAGCGCCACCATCTGACCGGGCTCGGCGGCGAAGGTGATGTCGGTCAGGACCTGACCGGAGTCGCGCGACTCGGTGCGTGCGACGACCTCGAGGGAGGCGAGTGAGATCTCGTCGGCCCGCGGGTAGGCGAACGCCACGTGGTCGAACTCCAGGCGAGCGGCGGTGCGGGGCAAGACGACGGCGTCGGGGCGCTCCTGGATGAGCGAGGGCAGGTCCAGGACCTCGAAGACCCGCTCGAAGCTGACGAGGGCGGTCATGACGTCGATGCGCACGTTCGAGAGGCTCTGCAGCGGGCCGAGGAGCCGCAGCAGCAGGGTCGCGAGGGCGATCACGGTGCCGACGGTGAGCGTCTTGTCGACCGCCAGGTGGCCGCCGACGCCGTAGACCAGCGCGGTCGCGAGGGCGGGGACCGCCATCATCGCGGCGCCGAACAGCCGGGTCAGCAGCGAGATGCGGACGCCGAGGTCGCGCACCCGGGCCGCCTTGGTCGCGAACAGGGCGTCCTCGTCGGCGCGGCGGCCGAACAGCTTGAGGAGCATCGCGCCGCCGACGTTGAACCGCTCGGTCATCGCGTTGCCCATGTCGGCGTTGCCGTCCATCTGGTCGCGCGTCAGCCCGGCGAGTCGGGCGCTCACCCACCGCGACACCAGGACGAGGAGCGGGAAGATCGCCAGGCAGAGCAGGGTGACCTGCCAGCTCAACGCCACCATGGTGATGCCGACCACGATCACCGAGATCGTGCTCGCCACCGTCGTCGAGAGCGTCGAGGTGAAGGCGCGCTGCGCGCCGATGACGTCGTTGTTGAGCCGCGAGACCAGCGCACCGGTCTGGGTGCGGGTGAAGAACGCGAGCGACTGCCGCTGGACGTGCCCGAAGACCTGGGTCCGTAGGTCGTAGATCAGGCCCTCCCCGATGCGCGAGGACAGCCAGCCCTCCCCCACCGCCAGCGCGGCACTGACCAGGGCCGTGGCCGCCATCGCGAGCGCCAGCACCGTGATCAGGCCCTGGTCGCCGCCGCGGATGCCGTCGTCGATGATGTGCTTGGCCAGCAACGGGGTCACCACGACCATGCCGGCGTCGACGACGGTCAGCAGCAAGAAGACTGCGATCAGCCGCCGGTGCGGTCCCGCGAAGCCGAGCACGCGGCGCACGGTGCCACGCTCGATGCGGTTGTGGACCACGCTCCGGTCCGACCGCAGCAGCCGCCAGGCGGCCCCGCCGCCGTGCATTCCCGACACGTCCTGCCCTCCCTGTTGCTACTACTCCTGCCGGCCGGCCCCCATCAGCGCCGCCAGCTCGCGGAACCGGCGGGTCTGCGCCTCACGCTCGAGACGGCGCTGCTCGTCGAGGCTACGGTCCGCCGCCCCCTGCAGCAGGTGCTTGGTCTCCCGGACGGCGCCGACGAGCGGTGCGGTCAGCGCGCCGACCAGGTCGGCGACGGTGGCGTCCAGCTCGTCGGCGGGCACGGACGTCAGCGCGAGCCCGATGGCCACGGCCTCGTCGGCCCCGACCATGCGGGCGGTCGCGCAGATTTCCAGCGCCCTGGCATAGCCAACGCACTCGACCAGCGGCTTTGTTCCCGTCAGGTCCGGCACCAGCCCCAGCGCGGACTCCTTCATGCAGAGCTGAGCGTCGTGGGCGAGCACCCTCAGGTCGCACGAGAGGGCCAGCTGGAAGCCGGCGCCGATCGCGTAGCCCTGAACGGCCGCGATGGAGACGAACCGCGGGTCGCGCAGGAACGTGAAGCCGCGCTGGTAGGCGTCGATGGTCGCCGACACCTCGGCGTCGGACAGCGCGAGCAGTCCGGCCACCGACTCCTCCCCGGAGGCGTTCGCCGGGTCGAGCATCGAGCGGTCGAGGCCGGCCGAGAACGAGTGCCCCTCCCCCTTGACTACGACGACGCGGACGTCCTCGGGCAGCGCCGCCCCGAGGTCCGCGAGGGCGCGCCACATGGTCGGCGTCTGCGCGTTGCGGACGTCGGGGCGATGCAGGGTGATGGTGGCGACCGGGCCCTCGACGTCGTACGTCAGGCCTGCCTCGAGCAAGGAGTCAGCGTCCATGCTGCGCACCCTACTGGCCAGTCACATCGCCTCTCCGAGCCGGTCGGCGAGGGCCACCCCGCCGAGGGCTGCCTCCGTCGCGCGCGCCAGGGTCAGGGCGTCCGGCGGCACGGGCCGGTCGCCGAGCAGGTCGAGCTGGTGGATGACGTCCTCGACCGCCCAGATGGCCAGGAAGTCGCCGGCCGTGAAGACGTGACCCTGCCAGAGGTAGTGGCCCTCGGCGCAGCTCGCGGCACCGCGCGCGACGGCGTCCGCGACGTCGTGCATCTGCGCTCGCGCGGAGTCGGGGCGGGAGTACGCCGTCGTGCGCCGTCGTTGGGCCAGGAGCGCCTCGAGCGGCTCGTCGGTCGCCTGCGCCTCGAAGGCCGGCCAGTACGACGCCGCGTCGACGCTCGGCGGGCCGTCGACGGGCGACACGAAGCCGCCCAGCATCTCCTGCCACCCGGCGACCACGTGCACGACGACGTCGAGCCGCGTCCACCCGTGACAGCGCGAGGCCCCGAGGAGGGACCACTCGTCGAGGTCGTCCACCGCCGCAACGAACTCGCGCACCGACGCGAGGAACGCCGTACGGCCGGTCTCCAGGTCCACTGTGAGTGCCATGGCCCGACCCTAGAGGTGGCCGCGGACAGGCGTGCGGGACGAGATCAGGCGAGCGACACGAGGTCGGCGTACTCCTCGTTCCAGAGGTCCTCGACGCCGTCGGGGAGGATCAGCACCCGATCGGGCTCGAGGGCGAACACAGCACCCTCGTCGTGGGTGACGAGCACGATCGCACCCTCGTAGGTGCGGATCGCCGCGAGCACCTCCTCCCGAGAGGCCGGGTCGAGGTTGTTGGTGGGCTCGTCGAGGAGCAGCACGTTGGCGCTCGACACGACCAGCGCGGCGAGCGCCAGGCGGGTCTTCTCGCCACCGGAGAGCACCCGGGCCGGCTTGTATGCGTCCTCGCCGGAGAACAGGAACGAGCCGAGCACGGAGCGCGCCTCGGTGTCGGTGAGCTGCGGCGCGGAGCTCTGCAGGTTCTCCAGCACGGTCCGGTCCACGTCGAGGGTCTCGTGCTCCTGGGCGTAGTAGCCGATCTTCAGGCCGTGCCCGGGCACCACCGAGCCCGTGTCGGGTTGGTCCACGCCGGCGAGGATCCGCAGCAGCGTCGTCTTGCCGGCGCCGTTGAGGCCGAGGATGACGACCCGGGAGCCCTTGTCGATGGCGAGGTCGACGTCGGTGAAGACCTCGAGCGAGCCGTAGGACTTCGACAGCTCGGCCGCGGTGAGCGGGGTCTTGCCGCACGGCGCCGGCGCCGGGAACTTGATCCGGGCGACCTTGTCGGACTGGCGCTCCGCGTCCACGCCCGCGAGCAGCTTCTCCGCGCGCTTGAGCATCGACTGCGCGGCCTGGGCCTTGGTGGCCTTCGCGCGCATCTTGTTGGCCTGGTCGGTGAGCGTCTTGGCCTTGTTCTCGGCGTTCATGCGCTCGCGCTTGCGGCGCTTCTCGTCGGTCTCGCGCTGGGTGAGGTACGCCTTCCAGCCCATGTTGTACACGTCGATCTCGGCGCGGTTGGCGTCCAGGTGCAGGACCTTGTTCACCGTCGCCTCGAGCAGGCCGGTGTCGTGGCTGATCACGATCAGCCCGCCCTTGTGCGACTTGAGGAAGTCGCGCAGCCACACGATCGAGTCCGCGTCGAGGTGGTTGGTGGGCTCGTCGAGCAGGAGCGTCTCGGCGCCGGAGAACAGGATCCGGGCGAGCTCGACGCGCCGTCGCTGGCCGCCGGAGAGGGTCTTGAGCGGCTGGGCGAGCAGTCGGTCCTCGATGCCGAGGCTGTGCGCGATCTGGGCGGCCTCGGACTCGGCGGCGTAGCCGCCGCCGGCGTGCAGCTGGGCGTCGGCCCGCTCGTAGCGCCGCATCGCGCGCTCTCGCACCGCTGCGTCGTCGCTGCCCATCTCGGCCTCCGCGCGCCGCAGCCGGCGTACGACGTCGTCGAGGCCGCGCGCGGAGAGGATCCGATCGCGGGCGAGGACCTCGGGATCGCCGATCCGCGGGTCCTGCGGCAGGTAGCCGACCTCGCCGGTCGTCTGCACGCTGCCGGCGGCGGGGAGCGCCTCCCCGGCCAGGATCTTGGTCAGGGTCGTCTTGCCGGCGCCGTTGCGACCCACCAGCCCGACCTTGTCGCCGGCGGCGACCCGGAAGCTGACGTTCTCCATGAGGAGGCGGGCGCCGGCCCGGACTTCCAGGTGGTGGGTCGTGATCATGAGGTCTCAATCGTAGATGTGGGTACGGTCCCTCCAGACATCGGCGGACGCAGGAGGACGGATGCGGTTCAACCCCAAGGCCCGGCTCGATACCAGCCGGGTGCGTGATCGCGGACGGGGCACCGGGGGCGGACGCAGCGGTGGTCTGGGCGGAGGCATGCCGATCCCCGGCGGAGTGGCGGGCGGCGGGGGCCTGGTCGGCGTGATCGTGGTCGTGCTGTTCCTCGTGCTCACCCAGTGCCTCGGCGACGGCGGTGGCCTGCCCTCCGGCGGCTCGCTGGACGGCGGCCGGATGGGCGACACCGATCGGTACAAGTCGTGCGAGAGCGGCGCAGACGCCAACAAGAGCGCGGACTGCGCCCGGGTGGCGGTCGAGAACTCCCTGTACGACTTCTGGGGCGACGAGCTCGGGTCGCGGTTCCGTGCCGAGAAGGAGGTCGACACGTTCACGGGTGGTACGAGCACCGGGTGCGGCCAGGCGTCGTCCGCCGTCGGCCCGTTCTACTGCCCCGTCGACGAGACCATCTACCTCGACACCACGTTCTTCGACGACGTGCTCGAGCGCCAGCTCGGCGGGCCCGACGGCGGCTTCGTGGAGCCCTACGTCCTCGCCCACGAGTACGGCCACCACATCCAGAACGTCCTCGGGACCATGGGCAAGGTGAAGACCCAGCAGGGCCCGACCAGCGACTCGGTGCGCCTGGAGCTGCAGGCCGACTGCTACGCCGGCATGTGGGCCAAGGCCGCCACCACCACCGAGGACGCGTCGGGCGAGGTGGTGTTCGCCTCCCTCACCGACCAGGACATCCAGCAGGCGATCGAGGCCGCCACCGCCGTCGGCGACGACCGCATCCAGGAGCGCAGCGGCGGCCGGGTCAACCCCGAGCAGTGGACGCACGGCTCGGCCCAGCAGCGGGTCGACTGGTTCACCACGGGCTATCGCACCGGCGACCTGGACGCCTGCGACACGTTCGCGGCCGGCGCCCTGTGAGCCGACCGTTCCCCGTCGAGTGACGCCTGCTGGCTGGGACTCGGCCGCCGCGACAGCCAGTTCGCGTCACTCGACGGGAGAGGGTCAGCGCTCGACGAGCGCCTCGATGTGGGGGAACTGGCGCTGCAGGGCCCGCAGGTGGGGGGCGACCGAGGGGTGCCGGAACTTGCCCGCCAGAGCGCCCTCGCCGCCGGCGACCCGGGCCAGCGCCCACTCGGCCCGGTTCAGCACCGTGTAGACGGCCGTGACCCGGGCGCCGAGCGTGACCTCCTCGCGAGTGGCGAGCCCGTCGGGCAACCCCATCAGGTAGGCGTCCAGGAGCGGTTCCAGCTCCTCGCGAGCGGCGAGTGCGTAGTACCCGAGGTCGGCCCCCACCGGTCCGGTGCCGACCGTCGACCAGTCGATCGCGACCACGTCGTCGCCCTCGCGCCCGGGCAGGTTCGCGGGGACGGCGTCGCCGTGCATCGGCACCTGCACCAGGGCGTCCGCCGCCGCGAGCAGCTCGGCGCGGTGCTCCCAGAGGTGTGCTGCGACGTCGGCGACCGTCGTACGCGCCAGCGTCGGCCAGCCGCCGCGATGCTCGACCCGGACCATCCGGTCGCGCAGCTGGTTGCGCGCCAGCCACGGCGCGGGAGCGAGCGTGGCGCCCGCGAACCGGCCCAGGGCGTGGGCGACGAACAGCCCGCTGGTCGCAGCGTCCTCCACCCACTCCTCGGTGATCGTGATCCCCTCGACGTCCTCCTCCACCGCGGCCAGGCGCGGTGCCCGCAGCCCCGGGGTGGCGGTGACCAGCCCCGTGGTGACGACATCGGCTGCCCGGCGCCAGTACGCGAAGTGCCGCGGGTCGCTGAGCTCGGCGGGGTCGTGCTCGAGCGGCGCCGCCAAGCGCTTCACGACCACCGGTTGGTCGCCCAGCACCGTGCGCCAGACGCCTACCGTCGAGGCGCTCGAGCCGCCGGGGAGCGCGAGCCACCCGGGTTCGGGCTGCCACATGGCTCCGACGCTAGTGCACGTCGCGCCTGGAGAACGCGATCTGGCCCGCGACACTCAACACGGCGGCGACGGCCGTCACGACGACGAACGGCACCCACGCGAAGCCCTCGAGCGGCATCAGGGCGAGGTGTTCGAACGGCGAGAGGTCCTGGAACCACTGGGGCAGCTGCAACAGCTCGCCGAAGAGCAGCACCACGGCCGCCAGCGCGAGGACGCCCCAGGCCAGCGGCGCGGCGCGCGGCGCCACGCCGTAGAGGAGGCGAGCCACCGCACCCAGCACGAGCAGCCCAGGCAGGTACGACGCCTCCGCGGCCGTCATGCGCACGACCGCACCGCCGTCGCCGGTGATGAGTGCGTAGGTCACGCCGAGCCCGAGTCCGGAAGCCACCAGGATCACCGCCGTCCCGACCGCGGTGATCACGACGTGTCCGGCCAGCCAGGTCGACCGTGGCAGCGCTGTGGCGAGCACCGGCTCGACCCGGCCCGCGCCCTCCTCGGCCTGAGGCCGCAGCGCGGAGGAGATCGTGAAGCCGCCCACGATCAGCGCAAGCATCAGCAGCATCGTGGCGTAGAACGCGTCCACGATGTCGCCGCTGCCCTGCAAGAAGAGGTCCTGACTGGTCTGCGAGTCGCCCACCAGGGTCCCGACGTCGTCGCCGAAGGAGCCGAAGGCCGCGCCGGCAACCACCAGGCCGGTCAGCCAGGCGACGAACGCGGGCCGCTGCAGCCGCCATCCCAGGCCCCAGGCCCGGAGCAACCCCCGGCTCGCGCGGGCCGGCCCCGGCCGCACCGGGACCACGCCGGCGCCGAAGTCGCGGCGGTCGAAGACGCGGTACGCCGCGACGGCGGCCAGCCCGCCACCGGCCACGAGCAGCAGCCCCGGCCACCACCGCAGACCGGAGAACGCGTGCATGGCCTGGTACCAGCCGATCGGGGAGAGCCAGCTCAGCGCCGGCGTACCGACGTCCCCGATGGCGCGCAGCCCGTAGCCGATCCCGATCACGGCTCCGGTGAGGCCGTACATGGCGCGGGTGCTCGTCGTGAGCTGGGCCGCCAGCAGGGCCACGCCCGTGAAGAACCAGCCGCAGAAGGTGACGCCGAGCCCGAGACCCAGGGAGTCGGCGCCGGCGAGCCCGTACGCCGCAAGCGTGCCGGCGGTGAGCAGGCCGACCACCAGGTTGGCCGAGATCGCATCGAGGACGGCGGCGACCGTCGTGGCATAGCGGCCGATGGGCGCCGCCCGGACCAGCTCGTCGCGGCCGGTCTCCTCCTCGGCGCGGGTGTGGCGCCCGATCATGAACATGCTCATCAGGCCGACGAGGACCGCCCCGAACGCGGCGGACTGCCAGGTCACCTGACCGCCGGTCGTGTTCAGCGCTCGGGCGGGTCCGGCCATCGCGATGAAGGCGGTGTTGCCCGCCATGTCCGCCGCGGCCTTGTCGAAGTCGGCCTGGGTTTCGTACAGCCCGTCGACGCTCCACGCCTGGCTGACGTAGAGGACGGCGACGCCGAGCGGCCACCAGACGTACATCCAGCGGTCCCGTCGCAGGAACGACCGAAGCAGGACCAGCGTGCCGGTCATCGCCCGCCGGCCCCTGCCACCCCGCCGGGCTCGGTGTCGATGCGGTCGCCGTAGTGGCGCAGGAAGAGGTCCTCGAGCGTCGGCGGCTGGCTCTCGAGGGACCGGACGCCGCCGGTCTGGAGGAGGTCGAGGACGGCGTCGAGCTCGGTGGTGTCGACCTCGAGGTGCACCCGGTGGTTGTCGATGTCGACGTCGTGCACGCCCGGCAGGTCGGCGATGCCGTCGGGGACCGTCGCGAGGTCTGCGGTGATCGAGGTGCGCGTGAGGTGCCGGAGCTCGGCGAGCGTGCCCGACTCGACGCAGCGGCCCGACCGGATGATGCTGACGCGGTCGCACAGGTGCTCGACCTCGGCCAGGATGTGGCTGGAGAGCAGCACGGAGTGGCCCGCGCTGCGGAACTCGTCGACGCAGTCGCGGAAGACCGCCTCCATGAGCGGATCGAGTCCGGAGGTGGGTTCGTCGAGCAGCAGCAGCTCCACGTCGGAGGCGAGCGCCGCCACCAGCGCGACCTTCTGTCGGTTGCCCTTGGAGTAGCTGCGGCCCTTCTTGGTCGGGTCCAGCTCGAAGCGCTCCAGCAGGTCGGCGCGACGGCGCTCGTCGAGGCCGCCCCGCAGCCTCCCGAGGAGATCGATGACCTCCCCTCCGGTCAGGTTCGGCCAGAGGTTCACGTCCCCGGGGACGTAGGCGAGGCGGGCGTGCAGCTCCGCGGCCTGGTGCCAGGGGTCTCCCCCGAGCAGCCGGGCCTCGCCACCGTCCTTGCGCAGCAGGCCGAGCAGCACCCGGATCGTCGTCGACTTCCCGGCCCCGTTGGGGCCGAGGAAGCCGTGGATCTCGCCGCGCTCGACCGTGAGGTCGAGGCCGTCGAGCGCGTGCAGGCTGCCGAACTTCTTCACCAGGGCGCGGATCTCGATCACGCTGTCGGTCACGAGTACGACCGTACAACAGTTTCAGATAGTTGTGAAACATGTAAGATCTGCGCATGTCGACCGATGACCCACGCGGGCGCTTCGTCGAGCGGATGGGCGGTGCCCTCACCTCCGCCGGCATGGCGCGCCTGCCGGCCCGGATCTTCGCCGCCCTGCTCGCCGACGAGGACGGCCGGATGACCGCCGCCGAGATCGCGGCGACGCTCGAAGTCTC
The DNA here is from genome assembly GCF_036401255.1 of Nocardioides sp. GTDB lineage: Bacteria > Actinomycetota > Actinomycetes > Propionibacteriales > Nocardioidaceae > Nocardioides. Next base: position 16,501 of record NZ_DASWVI010000305.1, read on the forward strand.
GCCGGCCGCGGTCTCGGGCGCCGTGCGCTACCTCGACGGGATGGGCGTCGTACGCCGCGAGCGCGAGCGCGGGTCGCGCCGCGACATCTTCGTGGTCGATGACGACGCCTGGCACGACGCGATGCTGCACGCCGACCAGATCTACGCACCCCTCCAGGCCGCCCTGCGCAAGGGCGTCGAGGAACTGCCGGCTGACGACCCCGCCCACCGTCGGCTGCGGCTCTCCGAGGAGTTCATCAGTTTCCTGCTGAGCGAGCTCGGCGCGATCAACCAGCGGTGGGCGGTCCGGGTCAAGGAGCTCGGCCTGTAGCGGCTGGTCAGGCGTTGACGACCTCGACGCGCACCGAGCAGGCCGACGCGACAGCCTGCTCGAGCACTGCGCGCCGTGGGTCCGGTACCGCAAGCCACGGGTCGGTGACCACCACGCCGCGCAGCCGCGGGTCGGCCAGCACCTCGTCGACCGCGGTGTGGTCTCCACCGGCGACCACCGGACCACGGACGCCCCCGAGGATCCGCGCCGCGTGGTCCGCGGCCGCCTCGTAGGCCTGCCGGGCCTGGTTGTCGCGCCGACGGGCGAACCGCTGCTGGCTCTGCCCCCCGGCCTTCGTGCGGCCCTGCACGTGCCGTTGCCCGACCTTGCTGTCGACCAACCGCCGACCAGCGAGGCGCCCGACGGCGAAGCCGCCCTTGCGCACCAGCAGGACCCCCCAGTCCTCAGGCGCTCTCACGGCCGCCGCGAAGACCGCCGGCTCGGCGGCGCCGTCGTACGTCGCGCCGAACGGCAGCCGGGCCACGAACGTGGAGCCGTCGGGGGCGAGACCGCGCAATGCGCCGTCGATCGTCGACATCGTGGTCTCCCCGTGCCGGGCGGTGAAGTTGGCGGCCCATCTCTCGACCCGCTCCGACGGCACCTCGACGAGCGTCACGGACCGAGACTAGGACCGTGTTGCAGATCGCGGGAATCCCCTTCACCGGGGCGATCGGCCGCCGATGGGACCGCTGGCGAGCCAGGGGGCTCGCGCGGTACCTGGCGCGAGGAGACGCGGGCATGTCAGTCACGACCACCGAGACCGAGGCAGTTACGACGCCGGCACGACCGCGCACGGCGTGGTTCGCGAACCGGTCGCTGCGCACGAAGATCATGACGCTCGTCGGCCTCGCCACGATGGTCAGCCTGGTCCTCGGCGCCTCCGCGGTGACCGCGATGTCCTCGGCGCGCCACACCACGGACGACATGGCGACCTCGCAGGCCTCGCTCAACACCTCTCTCGCGACGCTCAAGGACGCCCTCTGGTCGGTGCGCAACAACGCGTCGGTGATCGGCGGCTTCACCGGCTCGCCGGACCTCCCGGAGCGGGTCGCCGCCCTCGACGAGGCCGAGGCCGCCCTCGACGACGCACTGAAGGCGTTCGCCGATGAGTACCAGGCCGAGACCGGCGCGCTGCCGGCCCGCTTCGAGGAGTTCAGCACCTCGCTCGAGGGCTACCGGGCGGTCGTGCACGACAAGATGGTGCGCGCCGCGCAGGCGGGTGACCTGGAGGGCTGGGTGGCGGCCCGGGGCGAGGCAGGCGAGATCGGCGGCGAGATGGTCGACAACCTCGTCCAGGTCAACGACGAGGTCGTGGCCCACCTCGCCGGCGTCGCGTCGGCGGCCGACAAGGACGCCGGCAACGCCATCCGGCGCATGATCGTGATCCTGGTGGTCGGCTTCGCGGCGGCGCTCCTCGGGGGCGTGCTGCTCGCCAACGCCATCCGCCGGCCGCTCCGCTCGGTGCAGCGCTCCCTCGAGGCGATGGCCGACAACGACCTGACCCGGCCGGCCGACGTGGACTCCGCCGACGAGGTCGGCCAGATGGCCGCGGCTCTGCGCCAGGCCCAGGACCAGCTCCGGCACACCATCGCCAGCGTGGTCGCCACCTCCGACACGGTCGCCGGCGCCGCCGAGGAGCTGTCCGCGACCTCGCAGCAGATCTCCTCGAGCACCCAGGAGACGTCCACCCAGGCCGATGTGGTCGCGGGCGCTGCCGAGCAGGTCACCGGCAACATCCACACGGTGGCGACCGGCACCGAGCAGATGTCGGCGTCGATCCGCGAGATCGCGCAGAACGCCGCCTCCGCCTCCCAGGTCGCGGCTCGTGCGGTCGACGCGGCGCAGGCCACCTCCGAGACCGTCACGCGGCTCGGCAACTCCTCCGCCGATATCGGCAAGGTGATCGCGGTGATCAACTCCATCGCCGAGCAGACCAACCTTCTGGCCCTCAACGCCACCATCGAGGCCGCGCGCGCCGGCGAGGCGGGCAAGGGCTTCGCCGTGGTCGCCAACGAGGTCAAGGAGCTCGCCCAGGAGACCGCCCGGGCCACCGGGGACGTCAGCGCGCGCATCGAGGCCATCCAGAGCGAGACCCAGGCCGCGGTCACCGCGATCAGCGAGATCTCCGAGATCATCGCCCAGATCAACGACACCCAGGCCACGATCGCCTCCGCGGTGGAGGAGCAGACGGCGACGACCAACGAGATGTCACGCAACGTGGCCGAGGCGGCCACCGGATCCTCCGACATCGCGGCGAGCATCGGCAGCGTCGCCGGGGTCGCGAGCACCACCAACGAGGTGGTCACCCAGACCAAGCAGGCGATCGCCGAGCTCGCGACCATGGCCGCCGACCTTCGCGGTCAGATGGCGCGGTTCACCTACTGAGGCGGGCGGACGCACCGACTCCGGCCGTCGGACATCGATACGGCCGACGCCTGGCTGACTGGGTCCGGTCAGCCAGGCGTCTCAGGTCTCGAGCCGCCCGTCGCCACCGACACGGTTCCTGAGGAGCGAGCGCAGCGAGCGTCTCGAAGGGCAGGCGCGGGGCTCCCTCGACCTTTTCGCGTCGCTACTCCGCGGCGCCGCGAGCTCCGCTCGCCGGCGCGCGGTGTAGCGGCTCAGACGTTGAAGCCCAGGGCGCGCAGCTGCTCGCGGCCGTCCGGGGTGATCTTGTCGGGGCCCCACGGCGGCATCCAGACCCAGTTGATCGCGACGTCGTTGACCAGGCCCTCCAGGGCGCTCTCGGTCTGGTCGGTGATCACGTCGGTCAGCGGGCAGGCCGCCGAGGTCAGGGTCATGTCCAGCACGACGTTGCTGCTCTCGTCGAGGTGCACGTCGTAGACGAGGCCGAGGTCGACGACGTTGATCCCCAGCTCGGGGTCGACGACGTCCTTCATCGCCTCGGTGACGTCGTCAACCGAGACGGTCGACGTGCCGACACCGCCGGCTTCGGGGACCACCGGCAGGTCGCCGTGGTCGATGGAGCTGGTCTCAGGCATCGGAGTCCTCCTGGGCTCGGGCGAGGGCATCCTGGTAGGCCATCCAGGACAGTAGGGCGCACTTCACGCGTGCGGTGAGCTTGGCTGCTCCGGCGAAGGCGACGGCGTCCTCGAGGACGTCCTCGTCGGGCTCGACCTGGCCCTTCCCGCGCATCATCTCGAGGAAGGCGTCGTGCACCGGCGCCGCCTCGGCGACCGTCTTGCCGACCAACAGCTCGGACATCACCGAGGCCGAGGCCGTGGAGATCGAGCAGCCCTGGTTGTCGTAGGAGATGTCGCGGACGACGTCGCCGTCGAGGTGCAGGCGCAGGGTGATCTCGTCCCCGCAGGTGGGGTTCACGTGGTGGACCTCGGCCGCGTAGGGCTCGCGGAGGCCGGCGTGCAGCCGTCGCTTCGCGTGGTCGAGGATGATCTCCTGGTACAGGGAGTCGAGGTCGTGGCTCATCATCAACCCAACTTGAAGTACGAACGGGTGTATTCCAGCGCCTCGACGAGGGCGTCGATCTCGGCCGGCGTCGTGTAGAGGTACGACGACATCCGCGTCGAGCTCTGCACGCCGAACCGGGCGTGGGCGGGCTTCGCGCAGTGGTGGCCCGCGCGCACCGCGACGCCCCGGGAGTCGAGCACCTGGGCGACGTCGTGCGGGTGCACGCCGTCGATCTCGAAGGCGATCGCGCCGCCGCGGTCGTGCGCGTCGAGCGGACCGAGCACCCGGAGCCCGGGCACGGTCGCCAGACCCTCGAGCGCGTACGCCGTGATCGCCTGCTCGTGCCGGTGGATCGCGTCCATCCCGAGGTGCGAGAGGTAGTCGACCGCGGCCCCCAACCCGACCGCCTCGACGATCGGCGGCGTGCCGGCCTCGAACTTGTGCGGGATCGGGGCGTACGTCGAGCGCTCCATCCGGACGGTCTCGATCATCTCGCCGCCGCCGAGGAAGGGCGGCAGCAGGTCGAGGACCTCGCGTCGGCCCCAGAGCACGCCGATGCCGGTCGGGCCGACGACCTTGTGGCCGGTGAACGCCAGCAGGTCGGCGCCGGAGGCGACCACATCGACGGGCAGCTGGGGCGCGGCCTGGGAGGCGTCGACCACGACGAGCGCGCCGACCTCGTGGGCCCGGCGCGCGATCTCGGCGACCGGGTTGATCGTGCCGAGCATGTTCGAGACCCAGGTGAGCGCGACCACCTTCGTGCGCTCGGTGATGAGCGAGTCGATGTCCGACAGGTCGAGCCGACCGTCGTCGGTCAGCCCGAACCACCGCAGCGTCGCACCCTTGCGCTCGGTGAGCAGCTGCCACGGGACGATGTTGGAGTGGTGCTCCATCTCGGTGATGACGACCTCGTCGCCCGCGCCGATCTCCAGTGGACCGCGCGCCCACGTCAGGGTGTTCGCGACCAGGTTGAGCGCCTCGGAGGCGTTCTTGGTGAAGATCACCTCGTCGCGGCTCGGGGCGTTGACGAACGCCGCGACCTTGTCCCGGGCCGCCTCGAACGCCTCGGAGGACTCGGCCCCCAGCTGGTGCATGGCGCGGGCGACGTTCGCGTTGTGCCGCTCGAGGTGGTCGACCATCGTGTCGATGACGACCTGCGGCTTCTGCGAGGTGTTCGCGCTGTCGAGGTAGACCAGCCGCCGGCCGCCCGCGAGGGTGCGCCCGAGGATCGGGAAGTCCGCCCGGACCACCTCCAGCTCGGGGAGGAGGCCGGACAGCTGCGTCGTGGTCATGGTCAGACCGCCGCCCCGGTGAGGTACTTCTCGTAGCCGTTGGCCTCGAGCTCCTCGGCGAGCTCCGGGCCGCCGGACTCCGCGACCTTGCCGTCGACGAAGACGTGGACGTGGTCGGGCGTGATGTAGCGCAGGATGCGGGTGTAGTGGGTGATCAGCAGGACTCCCTTGCCCTCCTGGGCACGGAACCGGTTGACGCCCTCGGAGACGACCTTGAGCGCGTCGATGTCGAGGCCGGAGTCGGTCTCGTCGAGGATCGCGACCTTGGGGTTCAGCAGCTCGAGCTGGGCGATCTCGTGACGCTTCTTCTCGCCACCGGAGAAGCCCTCGTTGACCGAGCGCGTCCCGAACGTGGGGTCGAGGTTGAGGTTGGCCAGTGCGGTGTTGACGTCCTTGACCCACGTGCGCAGCTTGGGCGCCTCGCCGTCCAGGGCGGTCTTGGCCGTCCGCAGGAAGTTCGACACCGAGACGCCGGGGACCTCGACGGGGTACTGCATGGCGAGGAACAGCCCGGCGCGGGCCCGCTCGTCGACCGTCATCGCGAGGACGTCCTCGCCGTCGAGCGTGACCGAGCCGCCGGTGATCGTGTACTTGGGGTGGCCGGCGATCGAGTAGGCCAGCGTGGACTTGCCCGACCCGTTCGGCCCCATGATCGCGTGGGTCTCGCCGTCCTGGATGGTCAGCGTCACGCCCTTGAGGATCTCCTTGGGCCCGTCCTCGGTGTCGACCGAGACCTGCAGGTCCTTGATCTCCAACTTGCTCATGATGGGGTGACTCCGTTCAGCGTGGTGGTGGTGTCTACGTAGATGTCGTCGCCTCGGACCTCAACCGGGAAGGTCGCGACGGGCTCGGTGGCCGGGAGGCCGGTGGGCTTGCCGGTGCGCAGGTCGAACCGCGAGCCGTGCAGCCAGCACTCGACGGTGCAGTCGCTGACCTCGCCCTCGCTGAGCGGCACGGCCTGGTGGGAGCAGAGGTCCTGGATGGCGAAGAACTCCTCGCCGTGCCGGGCGACGGCGACGTCGTAGGCGCCGATCGTCACGGCGAGCGCCTCGTCGGTGGGGACCTCGTCGGTCGTGCAGGCACGCTCGAACGTCACGAGGCGGCCCCCTTCAGCACGTTCTTGGCCAGCTCGGTCTCGACGGTCTCCAGGAGCCGGTCCTCGACCGAGGGGATGCCGACCTTGCGGATCAGGTCGTTGAAGAACCCGTGGACGACCAGGCGCTGGGCCTCCTTCTCCGAGACGCCCCGGGAGCGGAGGTAGAACAGCTGCTCGTCGTCGAAGCGCGCGGTGGCCGACGCGTGACCGGCGCCCTCGATCTCGCCGGTCTCGATCTCGAGGTTGGGGACCGAGTCGGCCTGGCAGCCGTCGGTGAGCACGAGGTTGCGGTTCTCCTCGTAGGTCTCGATGCCCTCGGCGACCTTGCGGATCAGCACGTTCCCGATCCACACCGTGTGCGCCCCGTGGCCCTGCAGCGCGCCCTTGTAGAGCACGTGGCTCTTGGTCTTGGGGGCCGTGTGGTCGGCGAAGAGGCGGTGCTCGAGGTGCTGGCCCTCGTCGGCGAAGTACAGCCCGAGCAGCTCGGCCTCGCCGCCGGGGCCGGCGTACTCGACGTTGGCGTGCATCCGCACGAGGTCGCCGCCGAAGGAGATCGAGGTGTGCTTGACGCTCGCGTCGCGGCCCACCCGGATGGCGTCACGGCCCAGGTGCACCGCGTCGTCGTCCCAGTCCTGGAGCGTCAGCACGTTGACGCGAGCCCCGTCGCCGACGAGCACGGTCGTGATCGCGGCGTAGCGCGCCGAGCCCGTGTGGTTGAGCACCACGGTGGCGTCGGCGTTCGCGCCGACCCGGATCAGCAGCCGTCCCCAGACCAGGTCGTCGGCGGACTCGCCGTGCAGGTGCAGCACCACGGGCTCGGTGAGCACGGCCTCGGCGGGTACGTCGAGCAGCATCGCGCCGCCGGCATTGGCCGCCGCCAGGGCGGAGGGGCGGTCGTTGGGGGCGAGCTCGCCGAGCGCCACGGCCTCGTCGGAGTCGATCTCGCGGAGCGTGGCACCGGCGGGGATCGTCGTCTCCCAGGTCAGGTGGTCCGCCGAGGCCTCGCCCTCCAACATCCCACGCAGCCGCTTGAGCGGCGTGAAGCGCCAGATCTCCTCCCGGCCGGTCGGCACCGGGTGGTCGGTCAGGTCGTAGGACGGCACCGGGTTGAGGTGGCTCTCCACGCGGTCCTGCTCCAGGGCGGACGACACGCTCTCGCGCGTCACATCAGTGACTGTCACTGCTTCTCTTTCTACGTGTGGGGTCTCGATACGCTCGCTGGCGCTCGCTACTCGACCAGCGATCGGGGCGACTGCCCCACTAGCCGACTGCCCCTTCCATCTGCAGCTCGATGAGGCGGTTCAGCTCGAGGGCGTACTCCATCGGGAGCTCCTTGGCGATCGGCTCGACGAAGCCGCGCACGATCATCGCCATCGCCTCGTCCTGCTCCATGCCGCGCGACATCAGGTAGAACAGCTGGTCGTCGGAGACCTTCGAGACGCTGGCCTCGTGGCCCATCGAGACGTCGTCCTCGCGGATGTCGACGTACGGGTAGGTGTCGGACCGGCTGATCTGGTCGACCAGCAGGGCGTCGCACAGCACGTTGGACTTCGACCCGTGGGCGCCCTCGTTGATCTGGATCAGGCCGCGGTACGACGTCCGGCCACCACCGCGGGCCACCGACTTCGACAGGATCGAGGAGGAGGTGTGCGGCGCCGCGTGCACCATCTTGGCGCCGGCGTCCTGGTGCTGGCCCTCGCCGGCGAACGCGATCGACAGCGTCTCGCCCTTGGCGTGCTCGCCCATGAGGTAGACGGCGGGGTACTTCATGGTCACCTTGGACCCGATGTTGCCGTCGACCCACTCCATGGTCGCGCCGGCCTCGCAGGTCGCGCGCTTGGTGACGAGGTTGTAGACGTTGTTCGACCAGTTCTGGATGGTCGTGTAGCGGCAGCGGCCGCCCTTCTTCACGACGATCTCGACGACCGCGGAGTGCAGCGAGTCGGAGGAGTAGATCGGCGCGGTGCAGCCCTCGACGTAGTGCACGTAGGCACCCTCGTCGACGATGATCAGGGTCCGCTCGAACTGGCCCATGTTCTCGGTGTTGATCCGGAAGTAGGCCTGCAGCGGGATGTCGACGTGCACACCCTTCGGCACGTAGATGAACGAGCCGCCCGACCACACCGAGGTGGTCAGCGCAACGAACTTGTTGTCACCGACCGGGATGACGGTGCCGAAGTACTCCTCGAAGAGATCCTCGTGCTCCTTCAGCGCGGTGTCGGTGTCGAGGAACAGGACACCCTGCTCCTCGAGGTCCTCACGGATCTTGTGGTAGACGACCTCGGACTCGTACTGGGCCGCGACACCGGAGACGAGGCGCTGCTTCTCCGCCTCGGGGATGCCGAGCTTGTCGTAGGTGTTCTTGATGTCCTCGGGCAGCTCGTCCCAGGAGGTCGCCTGCTTCTCTGTGGAGCGGACGAAGTACTTGATGTTGTCGAAGTCGATGCCGCCGAGGTCCGAGCCCCACGTGGGCATGGGCTTGCGGTGGAAGAGCTTGAGACCCTTCAGGCGGAGGTCGAGCATCCACTGCGGCTCGGACTTCTTGGCCGAGATGTCGCGCACGAC
>NZ_DASWVI010000306.1:0-7487 GCF_036401255.1 Nocardioides sp.
CGAGGCACTGCACGCGCGCGCGGTCGTGGTCGGCGCCAACTTCCGGTTCGGGCACCGCGCCTCCGGTGATGTCGCCACCCTCCGCGAGGCGGGGGAGTCCCGTGGCTTCGTCGCCGAGGGGATCGCGCTCGACGGCGGCCCCCAGGTCTGGTCGTCGACGTACGTGCGCACCTGCCTGGCCACTGGGGACGTCGCCGGCGCCGCGGAGGCGCTGGGCCGGCCGTACGCCGTGCGCGGCGTGGTGGTCCGCGGCGACCAGCGTGGCCGCGAGCTCGGGTTCCCCACGGCCAACGTCCCGACCGGCGGGCTGACCGCGGTGCCGCCGGACGGGGTCTACGCGGGCACGCTGCGCCGGCTCGACACCGGGGAGACCTACCCGGCGGCGATCAGCGTCGGCACCAACCCCACCTTCGACGGCGTCCGCGACCGGAGGGTGGAGAGCTACGTGCTCGACCGCACCGACCTCGACCTCTACGGCGTCGAGGTCGAGGTCAGCTTCGTCGAGCGGCTGCGCGGCATGGTCGCGTTCGAGTCGGTCGACAAGCTGATCGCGCAGATGACCGATGACGTCGACCGCGCCCGCGAGCTGCTCACGTGAGCTCGCCCGCGCCCGGTGACGCGATCGCCGCAGCGGACGCCTGGTTCCTCGAGCACGGGCTGACCTACTTCGTGCCGGAGCGCCGGGCCGACGTCCGCAGCGCGCTGCGGCTGCGGCGTACGCTCCCGCTGCTCCTGCTCGTCGCGCTGCTCGCGGCCGCTGCCGGCGCCACCCTCGCGTGGGTGTCGGGTCAGTTCAGCGCGGCGCCGGCGACCCTGGTGTCGCTGGGGCTGGTCGCCGCCGCGTGGTACGCGCTGACCGCCCTGCACGCCACCGCGATCGTCGGGTGGGGCCTCAAGCGCACGTTCGGCGGCCTGCGCCGCCTGCTGCCGATGACGACGCGGGCGCTCCCGCTGCTGCTGCTCGCGATCACGTTCCTGTTCATCAACACCGAGATGTGGCAGGTCGGCGGCAACCTCTCCGTCGGGTCGCTGTGGCTGGTCGTGCTGCTGTTCGCGCTGCTCGCGGTCGCGTTCCTGCTCGTGCGGCTCCCCGAGGAGGTCGACCGCGCCGACGACGCCGTCGACGACGCGCTGCTGCTCCGCGCCTGCGCCGGTACGCCGCTCGAGCAGCCCTGCCGCGACCTCGTCGCGGACCCGGGCGCCGATCCCGCGGCGCACGGCGAGGTCACCGGCTACGAGCGGTGGAACCTGATCCTGGTGCTGCTGGTGGTCCAGGTCGTGCAGGTGCTGCTGCTCTCGGTGGCGGTCTTCGCGTTCCTGGTGCTGTTCGGCACGCTGATCATGACCGACCCGGTCGTCGACGCGTGGGGTGCCGGGGAGGGGTTCCGGGAGTCGCGGGCGCTGGTGCAGGTCTCGGTGTTCCTCGCCGCGTTCTCCGGGCTCTACCTCACGGTCTCGACCGTCACCGACGAGACCTACCGGGCGCAGTTCTTCTCCGGCGTGACCCGCGAGCTGGAACGGGCGGTCGGCATGCGCGCGGTGTACCTGACGCTGCGCGAGCGGGGCTGACGCACGCCGGGAGTCAGGCGTCGAGGTCCTTCTCGACCATCGCGGCGATCGTCTCGAGCGCCGACTCGTCGTCGCTCGACACCTCGACGGTGTCGCCCGGGCCGGCGCCGAGGGTCATGATCATCAACGAGGAGCTGGCGTCCACCGGGTCGCCGCCGGGGATGCCGATCAGCACCTCGACGTCGAGCTCCTCGGCCGCCTGCGCGATCAGCTGGGCGGGGCGGGCGTGCAGGCCGACGGAGGAGCCGACGACGACGGACTTGGTGGGCATAGGTGTTCTCCTTGGTTGGGCGGTGGGGGTCAGACGGTGGTCAGGTCGGGGTCGGGGTTGCCGAGGGACTTCAAGGCGACGACGGCGGCGGTGCCGGCGAGGGTGCCGGCCACCAGCGCGATCAGGTAGCCCAGGATGTTGCTGACGGCGAACAGCACGAAGATGCCGCCGTGCGGGGCGCGCACACCGACGTCGAGCGCCATCGAGACGCCGCCGGTGACCGCGCTGCCGAACATGATCGCGGGGATCACCCGCAGCGGGTCGGCTGCCGCGAACGGGATCGCCCCCTCGGTGATGAAGCTGGCGCCGAGCGCCCAGGCGGCCTTGCCGTTCTCGCGCTCGGCCTGGTTGAACAGGCCCGGGCGGACGACGGTGGCCAGCGCGAGCGCGAGCGGGGGAACCATGCCGGCGAGCATGACGGCGGCCATGATCTTGAGCTCCGGGGCGTCGCTGGCCAGGGCCGCGCCGCCCACGCCGGCCGCCGCGAAGCTGTAGGCGACCTTGTTGAGCGGGCCGCCCATGTCGAAGGCCATCATCAGCCCGAGGATGGCGCCGAGCACCACGGCGCTGCTGCCGCTCAGCGAGTTCAGGCCGTCGTTGAGCTGGTCCATCAGCCAGCCGATCGGCTTGCCGAAGACCACGATCATCAGCAGCCCGGCCACGATCGAGGTGAACAGCGGGATGACCAGCACCGGCATCAGCCCGCGCATCCAGGCCGGCACGCGCCAGCCACCCACCCAGTGCGCGATCAGGCCCGCGAGGACACCGCCGATGATCGCGCCGAGGAACCCGGTCGCCGGGATCGACGTCGGGTTGTCGGCGGAGTTGGCGACGTTGAAGAGGTTGGCGGCGAGGCCACCCATCACGAAGCCGGGCGCGATGCCCGGCCGGTCGGCGATCGCGTAGGCGATGTAGCCGGCCAGCGCCGGGATGAACAGCGCGAACGCGGTCTTGCCGATGATGAAGAACAGCGCGCCGACGTACGCCGCCAGTCCGGATCCGAGCAGCGCGTGCTCGAGGCCGAGCGCGTCCGGATCGGGCAGGTCGAACAGGGTGTTGTCCACGGCGATCCGGCCGTAGTTGTTGTCGTTGGCGATCTCGTAGCCGCCGAGCAGGAACGACAGCGCGATCAGCAACCCGCCGGCGGCGACGAACGGGATCATGTACGACACGCCGGTCATCAACACCCGCCGGGTGCGCCCGGCCCAGCTCTCGCCGCCGGTCGACGGTGCGGCGGCACCGCCGCCACCGGCGCTGCCCTCCACGCGCGGGGCGTTCGGGTCGTCGGCGTAGCGCAGCGCCTCGGCGATCATCGCGTCGGCCTCGTCGAAGGGGCGCTTGACCCCCGACGAGACCAGCGGTTTGCCGGCGAACCGGTGCCGGTCGCGCACCCCGACGTCGACCGCGAAGATCACGGCGTCGGCGGCGGCGATCGTCGCCGGCTCGAGCGGCTTCGCGCCGGCGGACCCCTGGGTCTCGACGCGGATCTCGACACCCGCCCGGGACGCGGCGGCCTCGAGCGCCTCCGCGGCCATGTAGGTGTGTGCGATGCCGGTCGGGCACGCGGTGACCGCGACCAGCCGGCGTACGGCGGGGGCCGGCGCGGCGGGTGCGGGAGTCGTCGGGGCCGGTGCGGGTGCGGCCGCCGGTGGGGTCCCGACGATGTCGCCCACGATCTCCGCGACCTCCTCGGGAGTCGTCGCGCCGCGCAGGGCGTCGGTGAACGCGGGCTTCACCAGGGCTCGGGCGAGCTTGGTGAGCAGCTGGAGGTGGGTGTTGTCGCCGCCCGCGGGGGCGCTGATGAGGAACACCAGGTCGGCGGGGCCGTCCTTGGCGCCGAAGTCGACCGTCGGCTCCAGACGGGCGAACGCCAGCACCGGCTCCGCGACGCCGGCGGTGCGGCAGTGGGGGATCGCGATCCCGCCGGGCAGCCCGGTCGCGGACGTCGCCTCGCGGGCGAACGCGTCCTCGACGAGCTGGTCGACGTCGGTGGCCCGACCGGCGTCGCCGACGATGCGGGCCAGGGAGCGGATCACGGCGTGCTTGTCGGCGCCGAGGTCGGCGTCCAGGCGGACTAGCTCGGCGCTGATGAGGTCGGACATCGGGTCACCCTTCGCGGAGGTCCAGGTCCCGCACCGAGACGAGATCGGGGCGGACCTGCTGGGGATGAGGCATGGTCGTGCCGGGAAGTCCTGCGGCAGCGCTGCCGTAGGCCACCGCAAGGGCGAGCCGATCCTCCGGGCGGTGGCCCCGGAGGTCTCCCAGTAGATACCCGAAGAGGCTCGAGTCACCCGCGCCGACCGTGCTGACCACGGTGGTCGGCGGGGGCGAGGCGTGCCACGCGCCGTCGGCGTTGACCAGGACCGCGCCGCGGGCACCGAGCGTGGCGAGCACGCTCTCGACGCCGGACTCCACCAGCGTCCGGGCGGCCTTCGCCGCGGCGTGCGGGTCGGCCTCGAGCAGCTCCGGGTCGTCGCCGGTGAACGACGCGAGCTCCTCGCCGTTGGGCTTCATCAGGTGCGGGGCGGAGGCCGGCAGCCGCTCGACGAGCGCGCGCAGCGGGGCGTCGCTGGTGTCGACCGCGACCCGGGCACCGCTCGCGCGGAGCAGCACCACGAGCTCGGCGTACCACTCCGGCGGCGTGCCCGGCGGCAGCGAGCCGGCGAGCACGACCCAGTCCGCGGCCTCCGCTCGGCGCCGCAGCGCCTCCGCGAGGTCGCGGCGCACCGCCTCGGTGAGCTCGGGGCCCGGGCTGTTGAGCTTGGTGGTGGTGCCGTCGGGCTCGGTGATCGTGATGTTGACCCGCAGCGCGCCGTCGTGGTGGACCGGGCGGCAGTCGATGCCGGCCGAGAGCAGCTCGAGGACGAACGGGTCGTCCTTGGCGGCGGGCAGGACGGCGATCGCGGGCACCCCGGCGGCGATGCAGGCCCGGGCGATGTTGACGCCCTTGCCGCCCGCCTGGGAGATCACCGAGTCCGCGCGGATCACCTTGCCCCGCTTGAGGCGCCCGGCGAGCGCGACGGTGCGATCGACGCTCGGGTTGGCGGTCAGGGTCAAGATCATGCGGTCACGACCTCGAGCCCCGCGACCTCGAAGGCCGCGCGGTCGCCGACCGGCAGGTGGTCGTCGGTGACCAGCACGTCGACCTCGGAGAGCGCGGCGAAGCGGATCGCGGCGTCGGTGCCGACCTTGCTGGAGTCGGTGAGGCAGACGACGTGGCGTGCGGCGCCGACGATCGCCCGCTTGACGGCGGCCTCGTCGTGGTCGGGGGTGGAGAGCCCGTGCTCGACGGAGATGCCGTTGGTGCCGAGGAACGCGACGTCGACGCGGAGCCGGTTGACGGCCGTCACGGTGTCGGCGCCGACGGCGGCCTGGGTGGTCGAGCGGACCCGGCCGGGGAGCAGGTGGAGGTCGATCTGCGGCAGGCCGGCCAGGCGGGCCGCGACGGGGACCGCGTGGGTGATCACGGTCAGCCGGTGGTCGCGGGGGAGCATGACCGCCAGCCGGCTGGTGGTGGTGCCGGCGTCGAGGAGCACGGTGCCGCCGGGAGGGGGCAGCTGCTCGAGCGCCGCCTTCGCGATCTGCTCCTTCTGGGTGGTGTTGGCCTGGTCCCGCTCGCCGAGGCCGGACTCGATCACGGCCAGCGAGCTCGCCGGCACGGCACCGCCGTGGACGCGGCGGACCAGGCCCATCCGCTCGAGGGTCGAGAGGTCGCGGCGCACGGTCTCGGTGGTCACGTCGAACTGCTCGGCGATGGCCGCCACCGAGAGGCGGCCATGCTCCGCGACCAGCTGGGCCATGGCCTGCTGGCGCTCTTCGGCGTACATTGCGATGACACTCCTCCCGATCTTCGTATCTGTGGTTTTACGCCCGAACGTGTTGACTGTCAAGGGTCGCGGTCGTTTACTGGTGACCATGGTCACGAGCCCTGAGGTCCGTTCCCCGCTGCGCGGCACCCCGGTGGTGCCGGCCCTGGCCCACGGGCCCGCCGTGCTCGTGCGGTCCGAGGTCTCACCGGAGGCTATCGCTGCCTACCGACCCGAGTTCGCCGATGCCGAGGCCGCCGTCGCGGCGTACGAGGCCGCCGCCCAGGCGGTGTCGGCGGGCTTCGCCCACAAGGCCGAGCGCGCGTCCGGAGCGGCCGCCGAGGTGCTCACCGCCAGCGCCGGACTGGCCCGCGACAAGGGTCTGCGCAGCGCGGTGCGCAAGCACGTCGCCGCCGGCGCCGGGCTGCTGGACGCGGTGCACGCGGGGGTCGAGCAGTTCGTGACCGTGTTCACCGGCATGGGCGGGCTCATGGCCGAGCGGGTCACCGACCTGCGCGACATCGAGCGCCGGGTCGTCGCCCAGCTGGTCGGCGAGCCCGAGCCGGGCGTGGTGGTGCCCGACACGCCCTCGGTCCTGGTCGCCGAGGACCTCGCCCCGTCCGACACCGCCGGTCTCGACCCGGCGGTCGTGCTCGGCCTCGTCACCGAGCGCGGCGGCCCCACCAGCCACACCGCGATCATCGCCCGCCAGCTCGGCATCCCCTGCGTGGTCGGCGTCCACGGCGCGATGGCGATCCCCGCCGGCACCCCGCTGCTCGTCGACGGCGTCGCCGGCACCGTCGAGCTCGACCCCGACCCGACGAGCGCCCAGGAGCGGGTCGCGGCGGACGCCGCCCAGCGGGCCGCGCTCGCGTCCTGGACCGGGCCCGGCCAGACCGCCGACGGCGCACCGGTGAAGATCCTCGCCAACGTCGCCGACGGCGAGTCCGCCCGCGCCGCGAGCAGCGCACCCGTCCAGGGGGTCGGGCTGTTCCGCACCGAGCTGTGCTTCCTCAACCGCCAGGACGAGCCGACCGTCGAGGAGCAGGCGAACATCTACGGCGAGGTGCTCGGCGCCTTCGGCGAGGACCGGTACGTCGTGGTCCGCACGCTCGACGCCGGGTCCGACAAGCCGGTCGCGTTCGCGACCCACACCGGCGAGGAGAACCCCGCCCTGGGGGTGCGCGGGCTGCGGCTCTCCTTCGACAACCCCGGCCTCCTCGACCGGCAGCTGGAGGGCATCGCCAAGGCCGCCGCGACCACCGGCACCGAGGCCTGGGTGATGGCGCCGATGGTGGCCACGGTCGCGGAGGCCGAGGAGTTCGCCACGAAGGTCCGGGCGCTGGGGCTCAAGGCCGGCGTGATGATCGAGGTGCCGAGCGCGGCGCTGCTGGCCCACCGGATCCTCGAGGTCGTCGACTTCCTCTCGATCGGCACCAACGACCTCACCCAGTACGCGATGGCGGCCGACCGGATGGCCACCGACCTCGCCCACCTCACCGACCCCTGGCAGCCGGCTGTGCTGCAGCTCATCGCGATCACCGCGCACGCCGGCCGTGAGGCGGGCAAGCCGGTCGGCATCTGCGGCGAGGCCGCGGCCGACCCGCTCCTGGCGACGGCGCTCATCGGCATGGGCATCTCGTCGCTCTCGATGGCCGCGCGCGCCGTACGCCCCGTCGGCGCGCAGCTGGCCAAGGTCAGCTTCCAGACCTGCGAGGCAGCTGCCGAGGCGGTCCTGGGTGCGGGCGACCCCGCCGCCGGACGCGCTGCCGTGCTGCGCCTCCTCTCCACCTGACCGTGAGTGTGGGGTTCGTGCACCTCGAGTGCGGGGTTCGTGCGCC
>NZ_DASWVI010000307.1:0-23075 GCF_036401255.1 Nocardioides sp.
ACCGTGCCCGCTGGGGCGCGACGCGCCGCCGGCCCGGCCGCCGACGACCTGGTGCGCCGGACGATCGCGACCGACTGGCTGGGCCAGGCCGCGATCGCACTCGGGTGCGCCGAGCAGGCGATCGCCACGGCGCGGGAGTACACCCGGGCCCGGGTGCAAGGCGGCGTGGTGATCGCCGAGCACGCCGCGGTCCGGCTGCTGCTCAGCCGGGCCGAGCACGACGCGGCGCTGGTCGCCGCCGTGCTCGAGCGACATGCGCGTACGCCGCTGCGGGAGCTCGACCCCGGCACGCTCCTGCGGTGGGCCGTCGACGCCCGGCTCGCGGTGGGCGAGCACGCGGGACGCGCCGTGACCGACGCCCTCCAGACCCTCGGCGGCTACGGCTACATGGACGAGTACGGCCTGTCCAAGCGCCTGCGCGACATCACGGCGCTGCGGGTGCTGCACGGCGGCCCGGACCAGCTGCTGCTGGCCCGCGACGACCTGGGAGCCGCGTCGTGATCACCGCCGAGCTGCGGCACTCCGCCGACCAGCTGAGCGCCGTGGGCCGGGCGCTCTACGACCTCGGCGAGGTCGGTCTCTGGGAGCGGGAGACCGCGACCCTGCCGCGGCCGCTGGCCCGACGCCGCCGGCGGTACCGGTCCTTCGCGCGCGAGCACCTCGCCCCGCTGGTGGATCGGGCGGACGCCGATCCGGCGAGCCACGACCCCAGGCCGCTGCTGACCGCGGCGGCCCGGGCGGGCCTGCAGTCGGAGATGCTGCCGCCCCCCTGGGGCACGATGCCGCTCTCCGCGCTCCGGTCCCGCTCGCTGGCGCACGAGGTGCTCAAGGCCGAGGAGCTCACGACCGTGTGCGCGGGCCTGGCGCTCGGCCTGCTCGCGCACGGGCTTGGCATCTTGCCGCTGGCCCTCTCCGGCGACCTCGCGACGATCCGGCGCTGGCTGGTGCCGGTGACCCGCGAGAACAAGGCGGGCCGACCGCGGCTCGCCGCGTTCGCGATCACCGAGCCGGCCGCCGGCTCCGACGTCGAGGACTCCGCCGGCGCGGCGACGGCACGCTTCCGCACCACCGCCCGCCCGGTGGACGGCGGCTACCTGCTCAACGGCCAGAAGGTGTTCATCACCGGGGGCGCGCACGCCGACCTCGTGACGGTGTTCGCCACCCTGCAGACAGGTGACGGCTCCCCGGGACGGGTCGACCGCGACTGGACCTGCTTCGTCGTCGAGCGTGGTACGCCGGGCTTCCGCGCCGGGCGCAGCGAGCACAAGCTGGGCCAGCGCGCCGCGGACGCCACCGAGCTGTTCCTCGACGACGTCTGGGTCCCGGCCGAGAACCGGGTCGGCGCGGAGCGCTCCGGCTGGGCGCTCAACCGCAACGTCTTGAACTACTCGCGGGTCCCCGTGGGCGCGATCGCGCTCGGCATCGCCCGCGGTGCGACCGAGACGGCGACCGAGTACTGCCGGCGCACCCGGCTCGGCAACAAGCCGTTGCTGGCCTACCAGGAGGTCCAGCTGGCCCTGGCCGACCTCTGGCTGGAGACCATGGCGATGCGGGCGATGGTGTGGCACGGGTCGCGGCACGTGCCGCCGACCCAGGCCGTGTCGAGCGCGGTGAAGACCTTCTGCGGCGACCGGGCGGTGGCCGTCACCGCGCGGGCGATCGAGCTGCTCGCCGACGACGGCGCGATCGTCGCCCACGGCGTCGAGAAGCGCCTGCGCGACGCGCGGCTCAACCAGATCTACGAGGGCACCAACCAGCTGAACCGGCTCGCGATCATCGAGGCGCAGTGGGCGACCGACCTCGCCGGCCCGTCGCTCACCGCGGCGTTCCCGGCCCTCCCGGGCTGACGGCGGCGTCGCCACGCGCCGCGGCGGCGAGGTAGGCCCGGGGGCTGACGCCCTTCCAGCGGCGGAAGGCCTGGGAGAAGCTCGACACCTCGACGTACCCGAGCCGGCGGGCGACCTCCGCCACCGGCAGCCCGCCGGTCACGAGCAGCTCCTCGGCCAGCCGGGCCCGCACCTCGTCGCGCAGCCGGCGGAACGTGGTGTGCTCGCGAGCCAGGCGGTGGCGCAGCGTCCGCTCGCTGAGGTGCAGGGCAGCCGCCACCCCTGCCTCGTCCAGTGGGTCGGCGGGTTGGGCCAGCAGCAGCGTCCGCACCTGGCCGGCGATGCCGGTGCGTGCCTGGCGGCGGCTCAGCAGATCCTCGCACTGGGCCTGGGCGAGCGCGGTCGCGTGGGCGTCGGCCTGAGGCAGGGGCCGGTCGAGCAGGATCGGGTCGACCAGGGCGACGGTCTCGTCGGCGCCGAACACCGGCTCGACGCCGAAGACCTCGACGTACCGCTCCGTGCTGGCCGGAGCGGCGAAGGAGAACCGGATCTCGCGCACCGGGAGCGGCGCGCCGAGGATCTCGCGCTGGATCGTCCGGATCGCGGCGCTGTCCCGCTCGAGGACGAACCGCCGCGCCGGCGCTGGGACGTCGGGGGCGTCGAGGACCAGCCGCACCGCCGCCTCGCCGGTCTCCGCCCGGATCCGGCAGAACGCGAACGTGAGGTCGAGGTAGCGCAGGCCGGTGCTGATCGCGCTGCGCATCGTCGGGCTGCTCACGAGCGCGAAGCCCCAGATGCCGTACGTCGTCAGGTGGTAGCGCACCCCTGCCTCCAGGCCGAGCCCGGCCGGTTGGTCGAGGGCGCCAAGCAGGTTCTCGATGATGCGCAGCTCCTGGGCCGCGCCGACCTCGCCGCTCGGGTCGTCGAGCTGGGCCCGCGTCAGCCCGGTCCCGCGCAGCGCGATCGCCTCCGGGACCCCGCGCTCGACACCGAGCCGGGTCAGCAGCGCCGCGCTGGCCGGCGTCCGAGGCAGGTCCCAGTGCACCACGACGACCTCCGACACGTCCGCGTGGCAGGATCCTAGTGCGCGGCGCCGATGTGCCCGCCGATGCGCTCCCGGCCGGGGGACCAAAGACCCTCGGGCGGTCCGGCCCGGGCCCCGTACGGTGGGACCCGCAGTCACAGACCTGACGACGGCCCGACGGGGCCTGACGAGAACATGGCGAGGAGCGGTACGGATGAGCACGAAGGGCCGGGAGAGGTCCCGGGAGATGCGAGCGGCGCGCGCCGCGGAGCAGGCCCGCGAGCAGCGGCGCCGCACCATCGTGCGCGTCATCGGTGGCGTCGTGATCCTCGGGCTCGTGGCCGCGATCGTGTTCGCGGTGGTCAAGGCGGTCTCCCAGGACGACGACAAGCCGGCCGCGACCGGTGAGGTCGTGGCCCCGGCCAACGTCGAGAAGTCCGGCGGGTTCGTCGTCGGCGACGCCGACGCCCCGGTCACCCTCGAGCTCTACTACGACTACATGTGCCCCGCGTGCGGTGCGTTCGAGGCCACCAACGGCGAGGAGCTCTCCCGTCTCATCGACGAGGGCACGCTCAAGGTGGACCTGCGGGTGATGGCGTTCCTCGACGAGCAGTCGCAGGGCACGGAGTACTCCTCCCGGGCCGCCAACGCCTACGCGACCGTCGCGGACGCCGACCCCGACCACGTCTGGGACTTCCACGCCGCGCTCTACGCCAACCAGCCGAGGGAGGGCACCGAGGGCCTCTCCGACGGCGAGATCGCCGACCTCGCCACCGGAGCCGGCGTACCGGCCTCCGTCGCCGAGACCTTCACCGACGGCACCCACCGCGGCTGGGTCGCGAAGATGACCCAGGACGCGTTCGCCGCCGGCGTGCAGAGCACCCCGACGGTGAAGCTCGACGGCCAGGTCTACACCGGCGACTGGTCCCAGGCGGGCGCGCTGACCAAGGCGATCGAGGCCGCCGCGGGCGGCGCCCAGTGATGGCCCAGTGATGGCCCAGTGATGGCCGGGACGGCCCCGGCCACCCCGACCCGGGGCCGCGACACCGCCGTCTGGGTGGTGATGCTGGCCTCGTCGCTGGCCAGCCTCGTCGCGTCGTTCGTGCTCTCGGTCGAGGCGCTCACGCTCGCGGAGAACCCCGGCGCCACCCTGAGCTGCGACATCAACGCGACGATCAGCTGCGGCACGGTCGCGAACTCCTGGCAGGCCCAGCTGTTCGGCTTCCCCAACGCGTTCCTCGGCATGATCGCCGAGCCGGTGGTGATCACGGTGGCGGTCGCCGCGCTCGGCGGGGTGCGGTTCCCGCGCTGGTTCATGCTCGCGGCCCAGACCGTCTACACCCTCGGCCTGGCGCTGGCGTACTGGCTGTTCTACGAGTCGATGTTCGACATCGGCGCGCTGTGCCCCTGGTGCCTGGTGATCACGGTCGCGACGACCCTGGTGTTCTTCGAGATGACCCACATCAACATCCGGGACGGCAATCTGTACCTCCCCCGCCGCGTGCAGCGGCTGGCGGAGTCGGCGGTCGACGCGCACGTGGACCTGATGACGGTCATCGCCTGGCTGCTCACGCTCGCCCTGCTCGTGGTCCTCAAGTACGGCGAGGCGCTGTTCGCCTGACCCGCACCGACCCGTCCCGGGCAATTCTTGACTGATTCAAGAAAACGCGCCAGGATGCGACGCATGGAGACGAACGCCGACTACGCGCAGCTGCTGCGCGGGGCGGCGCTGCGGGTCACCCGGCCCCGGGTCGCCGTGCTCGGTGCCGTGCACGGCCACCCGCACGCCGACACCGAGACGGTGATCGCCGCCGCGCGCGAGGACCTCCCGGAGGTCTCGCACCAGGCCGTCTACGACTCCCTGCACACCCTCACCGCCGCCGGGCTGGTACGCCGCATCCAGCCGGCCGGCTCGGTCGCGCGCTACGAGGCGCGCACCGGCGACAACCACCACCACGTGGTGTGCCGCGGGTGCGGGACGGTCGCCGACGTCGACTGCGCCGTCGGCGCCGCCCCCTGCCTGCACGCCTCCGACGACCACGGCTTCACCATCGACGAGGCCGAGGTCGTCTACTGGGGCCTTTGCCCCGCCTGCTCCACCGCACCCGTCCCGTGATGCCCCGAACCCCGAAGTGACCGACCCCGTTGGAAGGAAGCGCGAGAGAAGATGACGGACAACCACAGCGACCCGCAGGGCGTGGACCGCAAGGCCGAGAGCGGCTGCCCGGTGATGCACGACTCGGCTGCCGCCCACGGCAGCGAGAGCGAGAACCCCGCGATCGACTCGCCGACTCCGCAGACCGGCGGCCGGCCGCACACCAACAAGGACTGGTGGCCCAACCAGCTCGACCTCTCGGTGCTGCGCACCCAGTCCGCCAAGGCCAACCCGCTCGCCCCGGACTTCGACTACTCCGAGGAGTTCAAGAAGCTCGACCTCGCCGAGCTGCGCCGTGACATCGTCGAGGTGCTCAACACCTCGCAGGACTGGTGGCCGGCCGACTTCGGCCACTACGGCGGGCTGATGATCCGGATGAGCTGGCACGCGGCCGGCACCTACCGGATCTACGACGGCCGCGGCGGCGCCGGCGACGGCAGCCAGCGCTTCGCCCCGCTGAACAGCTGGCCCGACAACGCCAACCTCGACAAGGCCCGCCGGCTGCTGTGGCCGGTCAAGCAGAAGCACGGCCAGAAGATCTCCTGGGCCGACCTCATCGTCTACGCCGGCACGGTCGCGCTGGAGGACATGGGCTTCCAGACGTTCGGCTTCGGGTTCGGTCGTGAGGACATCTGGGAGCCCGAGGAGGTCATCTGGGGTCCCGAGGACACCTGGCTGGGCGACGAGCGCTACACCGACGAGCGCACCCTCGACGAGATGCTCGGCGCGGTCCAGATGGGCCTGATCTACGTCAACCCCGAGGGCCCCAACGGCAACCCCGACCCGCTCGCCTCGGCCAAGGACGTCCGCGACACGTTCGCACGGATGGCCATGAACGACGAGGAGACCGTCGCGCTGATCGCCGGCGGGCACACCTTCGGCAAGACCCACGGTGCCGGCGACCCCGACCTGGTCGGTCCCGAGCCCGAGGGTGCGCCGCTCGAGGAGCAGGGGCTGGGCTGGAAGAGCTCCTTCGGCTCCGGCAAGGGCGCCGACACGATCACCTCGGGCCTCGAGGTCACCTGGACCACGACCCCGACCCGATGGAGCAACGACTACTTCAAGATCCTGTTCGGCTACGAGTGGGAGCTCACGAAGAGCCCGGCCGGCGCCTATCAGTGGGTCGCCAAGGACGCCGACGACATCATCCCCGGCCCGACGCCGGACTCGCCGAAGCGCAAGCCGACGATGCTGACCAGCGACCTCGCGCTCCGCTTCGACCCCGAGTACGAGAAGATCTCGCGCCGGTTCCTGGAGAACCCCAACGAGTTCGCGACCGCCTTCGCCAAGGCCTGGTACAAGCTGCTGCACCGCGACATGGGCCCGGTCTCGCGCTTCCTCGGCCCCTGGGTCGCCGAGCCGCAGCTGTGGCAGGACCCGGTGCCGGCGCACGAGGGCGACCTGATCGGCGACGCCGACGTCGCCACGCTGAAGTCGAAGGTGCTCGAGTCCGGGCTCACCGTCTCCGAGCTCGTGACCACCGCGTGGGCCTCGGCCGCGACGTTCCGCAACACCGACAAGCGCGGCGGGGCGAACGGCGCCCGGATCCGCCTGGAGCCGCAGCGCGGCTGGGCGGTCAACCAGCCCGAGCAGCTGGCCGTCGTGCTCGACAGGCTCGAGGCGGTCCGCTCGGAGTTCAACGCCGCCGGCGGCGCCCAGGTCTCCCTGGCCGACCTGATCGTGCTCGCGGGCAGCGCCGCGGTCGAGAAGGCCGCCCGCGACGCCGGCGTCGACGTCACGGTGCCGTTCCACGCCGGACGCACCGACGCCACCCAGGACCAGACCGACGTCGACTCCTTCCGGGTGCTGGAGCCGCGGGCGGACGGGTTCCGCAACTACCTGCGCTCCGGCGACAAGCTGCAGGCGGAGAAGCAACTCGTCGAGCGGGCCTACCTGCTCGGCCTCTCGGTGCCGGAGATGACCGTGCTCGTGGGCGGCATGCGCGCCCTCGGCACCAACGTCGGCGGTACGCCGCACGGCGTGCTCACCGACCGCGTGGGCGTGCTGTCCAACGACTTCTTCGCCAACCTGCTCTCGCCGGGCACGGTGTGGAAGGCCTCGGAGTCGGAGGAGAACGTCTACGAGATCCGCGACCTCGCCACCGACCAGGTGAAGTGGACCGCGACCCCCGTCGACCTGGTGTTCGGCTCCAACTCCGAGCTGCGCGCGCTCGCCGAGGTCTACGCCAGCGAGGACGCCCGCGAGAAGTTCGTGCGCGACTTCGTCGCCGCGTGGGTGAAGGTCATGGACGCCGACCGGTTCGACCTGGCCTGATCGTCTGACCCGACCGGACGCCCGGGTCGGCCCGCACGGGCCGCCCGGGCGTTCGCGCGTCGTGGCGCCGCCGGCGAGGTGGTGCCACAGACTGGGCTGGTGGCATCTCGACCAGCCCGGGTGCGCGTCGCCGGGATCGACGTCGGCACGTCGTACCTCAAGGCGGTCTGCGTGGATCTCGACCCCACCTCGGAGGATCCGGTGGAGCTCGTCGCGCTGCGCCGGGCACCGACCCCGGCGACCGCCGACGAGCTCGTCGCGACCGCGCTCGGGCTGCTGCGGGAGACCGCGGCCGGCGGCTCGGTGTCCGCGATCGGCATCGCCTCGATGGCGGAGACCGGGGTGCCGCTCGACGCCCGCGGGGCGCCGCTCACCCCGCTGCTCACCTGGGACGCGGTGCGCCCGCTCAGCCCCGCGCTGGGCGCCCTCGACGGTGCCGACCTGTTCGTGCGCACCGGCGTCCGCCTGAGCCCCAAGACGGCGCTGGCGACCTGGGCGTGGCTGGCCGCGGAGCACCCCGGCGTCCGGGCCCGGATGCGGCACTGGGCCGGTGCCGCCGACCTGGTCGCCCTGGCGCTCACCGGCCGGTTGGCGACCGATCACACCCTCGCCGGCCGCACCGGCGCCCTCGACCTGGACGCCGGCCGCTGGGCTGAGGACCTGCTCGACCTGGTGGGCATGCGCCCGGAGCTGCTGCCCGAGGTGGCGGTCCCGGGTGAGCCCGTCGGCCACGCCGACGCGATCCCGGTCGCGGTCGCCGGCCACGACCACCAGGTCGGTGCCCACGCCTGCGGGGTCCGCGCGCCGGGGGAGACCGCCGACTCGGTGGGCACCAGCGAGGTCGTCCTGCGGGTCCTGGCCGGCCGACCGGACCCGCTCGCCGTCCGCGCCGCGGGCATGAGCCTGGTGCGCACCGTCGGCGGACGTGCGCTCGCGCTGCAGGCCGGATCGAGCTCCTCCGGGGCGGCGTACGCGGCCTGGGAGGCGCAGCACGGCCCGGTCGCCGCCCCCGCGGACCTCCCACCGGGTCCGAGCGGCCTCCTGGTGCTGCCGTACCTGCGCGGCCGGCAGTGCCCCGACCCCGATCCCGGGGCGCGGATGCGCGTCGTCGGCGACCTGGCCGCGGCGTCGGAGGCCGAGCGCGGCCTGGCGCTCCTCGAGGGGCTGTCGCTGCAGACCCGCTGGATGTACGACGTCGAGCGCGGGCTCGACCCGCGGCCGGGACCGGCGCGGCCGCTGGTGCTGTTCGGCGGGCCCGGCGCGCGCAACGAGTCGTGGACCCGCG
Source organism: Nocardioides sp. (assembly GCF_036401255.1). Taxonomy (GTDB): domain Bacteria; phylum Actinomycetota; class Actinomycetes; order Propionibacteriales; family Nocardioidaceae; genus Nocardioides. The sequence continues at coordinate 8,565 of NZ_DASWVI010000307.1, forward strand.
TCAGGTCGCGGGTGCTGCCGCCCGGGCTGCGGGTCGTCGACGCGGAGGAGCCGGTCGCGGTCGGGGCGGCGATCGTCGGCGCGGAGCGCGCCGGCCTGGTCGAGGCCGGGTCGGTCGTGCTGCCCGCCGGCCCGGTGCTCGGGGGCGGCGACGAGACCTACGCCGCGACCTATGAAGCCTTCGTGCGCGAGGCGCGACGCGGGTAGGCGTCGACGAAGGGCCCTACGGGGCGACCAGCCCGGCGTTGGTGAAGATGTCCCGCGCGGCCTGGACCTGCGCGGGGGTGGCGCCGTCGACGCCGGCCAGGCGGTCCACCATGCCGAGCTCGGTGTACTTCTCGCGGCCGAGCCGGTGGTAGCCGAGCACGTCGACGCGCTCGACGTTGCCGAGCGTGGCGACGTACGCCGCGTGCCGCTCGACGTGCTCGGGCTGGTCGTTCCAGCCGGGCACGAGCACGTAGCGCACCCACACCCGCTTGCCCATCGTGGCCAGCCGCTCGGCGAACCGCAGCGTCGGGGTGAGGCTGCCGCGGGTGAGGTCCTCGTAGATCGCCGGGTCGATCGCCTTGACGTCGAGCAGCACCAGGTCGGTGGCGGCCAGGAGCGCGTCGTCGGCCCGGTGGCCGAGCGCGCCGGAGGTGTCGAGCGCGGTGTCCAGGCCGAGGTCCTTGGCGCCGCGCAGCACGGCGGAGGTGAACGCGGGCTGGAGCAGCGGCTCCCCACCGGACACCGTCACGCCGCCGCCCGAGGCGGCGATGAACCGGCGGTAGCGGCCGATCCGGGTCAGCACCTCCTCGGCCGAGCGCCGGGTGCCGTAGCGCATGTCCTGGGTGTCGGGGTTGTGGCAGTAGGCGCACGCCAGCGGGCAGCCGGCCGTGAACAGCACGAACCGGGTGCCGGGGCCGTCGACGCCGGTCGAGATGTCCCAGGAGTGCACCGAGCCCGTGACGCCGCCCGCCGGGGCGGAGACGTCCGCCTCGCCGGGGGCGGCGCACAGGTCGATGGTCATGTCCGTCAGAGCCCCTCGTGGAACGTCCGGCTGATGACGTCCTGCTGCTGCTCGCGGGTCAGCCGCACGAAGTTCACGGCGTACCCGGAGACCCGGATCGTCAGCTGCGGGTAGTTCTCCGGGTGCTCCATCGCGTCGAGCAGCGTCTCGCGGTCGAGCACGTTGACGTTCATGTGGAAGCCGTCGGAGGCGTTGTAGCCGTCGAGCACGCCCGCGAGGTTGGTGATCTGCTCCTCGCGGGTGCGGCCCAGGCCGGCCGGCGTCACCGTCGTGGTGAGCGAGATCCCGTCGCGCGCGGAGTCGAACGGCAGCTTCGCGACGCTCAGCGCCGAGGCGACGATGCCGTGCCGGTCGCGGCCGTTCATGGGGTTGGCGCCCGGTGCGAACGGCTCGCCCGCGCGGCGGCCGTCCGGCGTGTTGCCGGTGCCCTTGCCGTAGACGACGTTGGAGGTGATCGTCAGCACCGACTGGGTGTGCTCGGCGTTGCGGTAGGTCGGGTGCTGGCGGACCTTGGCCATGAACGACTCGACCAGCTCGACCGCGATCGCGTCGGCGCGGTCGTCGTCGTTGCCGTACGTCGGGAACTCGCCGGTCGTCTCGTAGTCCACGACCAGGCCGCGCTCGTCTCGGACCGGTCGCACCTGCGCGTACTTGATCGCGGCCAGGGAGTCGGCGGCCACGGAGAGCCCGGCGATGCCGCACGCCATCGTGCGGTGCACGTCGGAGTCGTGCAGCGCCATCTCGAGCTTCTCGTAGGCGTACTTGTCGTGCATGTAGTGGATGACGTTGAGCGCCGAGACGTAGGTGCCGGCCAGCCAGTCCATCATCGCGTCGAGGCGCGCGCGGACCTCGTCGTAGTCGAGCACCTCGCCGTCGTAGACCGGGCCCTCGGGGCCGACCTGGGCGCCGGAGACCTCGTCGCGGCCGCCGTTGATCGCGTAGAGCAGCGTCTTGGCCAGGTTGACCCGGGCGCCGAAGAACTGCATGGCCTTGCCGACCGCCATCGGGGAGACGCAGCAGGCGATCGCGGTGTCGTCGCCGAAGCGGGGGCGCATCAGCTCGTCGGACTCGTACTGGATCGCGCTCGTGTCGAGGGAGACCTGTGCGCAGAACCGCTTGAAGCCCTCGGGCAGCTGCGGCGACCAGAGCACGGTGAGGTTCGGCTCGGGCGCGGGGCCGAGGTTGTAGAGCGTCTGCAGGTAGCGGAACGAGGTGCGGGTGACCAGCGTGCGGCCGTCCTCGCCCATGCCGCCGATCGACTCGGTGACCCACATCGGGTCGCCGGAGAACAGCTCGTCGTACGCCGGCGTCCGCAGGAACCGGACGATCCGCAGCTTGATGACGAAGTCGTCGACCAGCTCCTGGGCCTGCTCCTCGGTGAGGACGCCCTCGGCCAGGTCGCGCTCGAGGTAGATGTCGACGAACGTGCTGGTGCGGCCCAGTGACATCGCGGCGCCGTTCTGGTCCTTCACCGCGCCGAGGTAGCCGAAGTAGAGCCACTGGATCGCCTCGTGGGCGTTGGTGGCCGGGCCGGAGATGTCGAAGCCGTAGGACGCGGCCATCGTCTTCAGCTCGCCCAGCGCCCGGATCTGCTCGGCGAGCTCCTCGCGGGACCGGATGACCTCCTCGGTGGCGGGCCGGGCGTCGAGCGCCCGCAGGTCGGCGGTCTTGCCCGCGACGAGCCGGTCGACGCCGTACAGCGCGACGCGCCGGTAGTCGCCGATGATCCGGCCGCGGCCGTAGGCGTCGGGCAGCCCGGTGATGATGTGCGAGCGGCGGGCGGCCCGGATCTCGGGGGTGTAGGCGTCGAACACGCCCGCGTTGTGGGTCTTGCGGTAGCGGGTGAAGATCTCCTCGACGTGCGGGTCGACGTCGTAGCCGTAGGCGGCCAGCGAGTCCTTGACCATCTTCCAGCCGCCGTTGGGGATGATCGCGCGCTTGAGCGGGACGTCGGTCTGCAGGCCGACGATCAGCTCGTGGTCGCGGTCGATGTATCCCGGGCCGTGGCTCGTGATCGAGCCGGGGACGTGGGTGTCGATGTCGTAGACGCCGCGGGCCCGCTCGACCGGGAACATCCCGGTGAGCGTCGCCCAGACCCCGGTCGTGCGCGACGTCGGGCCGGCGAGGAAGCCGGCGTCGCCGGCGTAGGGCGTGTAGTTGGCGCGGATGAAGTCGCGCACCGCGATGTCGTCGCACCAGTCCCCGCGCACGAAGCCGCGCCACGGTTCGCGACCGTGGCTCCCGTCCGGTGCGGTGTCGAGGGCAGCGTCACGGGTGGGGGCGGGCCGGGGGTCGGCGGTGGTGGTCACGGGGGGAGTGGGTCCTTCACGAGTCGAGGGCCGGGGATCCTGCCCCCGGCCGTCCTCGGAAATTCTCCCCGGCGGGAACCGTGCAACCGCAGGACCTTGGTCCCCGGTCTCATGTAATTGACGTCTCATCCACCTCGGTGGATGCGGCTGGTGGAGGTCAGACCTGGTTCAGACCCGGCCGGTCCGCCGGGCGCTGCGCTGCTCCTGGCGCGCGGCGCGCAGCCGCCGCAGGCGGCGGACCAGCCGCGGGGCGTGGTCCTCGGCGGCGGGCAGGTCGATGATCCGGTTGAGCAGCTGGTGGTAGTGGCTCGGGGTGAGGTCGAAGCGTTCGCGCAGCACCGCGTCCTTCGCGCCGGCGTGGCTGACCCAGTCGCGCTCGAACTCGAGGATCTGCCGGTCGAGGTCGCTCAGCTCGCGGTCCAGGAGCTCGGGTCGGTCGGCGTGCATCCGGAGATCCTGACATCCGCCGGGCGCGGGTGCAGCGAGGGGGGTCACACGTTGCCGAGGAAGCGGTCCACCTCGATGCGTACGGCGACCCGCAGCGGGTTCGGCCGCGGCTGGCGGTAGCGCGCCGCGTAGCGATCCATCGCCCGGCGTACCGACTCCTCGTCTTCGAGCACCTCGCCGCGCCCCTCGATCGTCGACCAGCGGCGGCCGTCGACCTGGCAGGCCGCCAGCACCGGGTTGTCCCGCACGTGGCGCACCTTCAGCGAGGTCCCGGACGTGATCACCCACGCGCAGCGCCGCTCGACGTCGACGGTGACCCCGACCGGCACGACGTGCGGCCGACCGTCGGCGCGCAGCGTGGTGAGCGTGCACAGGTGCCGCTCGGTCCAGAAGGCCAGGCGCTCCTCGGGGAACGCGTCCCAGTCCGGTCGCCACGACGTCATCGGGGTCACCGGGCGATCTTTGCACGCGAATCCCGGTCCGGAGGTGGCGCCGCGGGCCGTGGGGGAGCACGATCGGAGCATGGGGGAGACAGCTCCCGAGGATCTGCTGCGGGCCCTGCTCGACGACGCCACCGTCACCGAGGTGCTGGCCGCTGCGGGGGTGCCCGGCGAGGAGCTGCGGATCGCCGTCGAGCGCCGGTGGCTCGCGCGGGTCGTGCACCTCGACGACGAGGTGCTCCGCGGCCGGCGCGTCGACGTCGCCGCGCTGCTGCGGGCCGTCAACGCCGGCTCCCCGACCCTGGGCGGGCTGCCCCGTCCGGTGCAGACCGCCCTCGGGCTCGCGGTGCGCGAGTCGGCGGCTCTGCACGACTCCCAGGTCGGCGCGGAGCACCTGCTGCTCGCCCTGATCGCCGGGTCCGACCCGGTCGTCGCGCCCGCCGCGGCCGAGCTCGGGCTGCGAGCCGGGGCGGTGCGCCGGGTCGTGGCCCGGCGCGGCCCCCGTGCGGGCTGAGGGCCGGCCGAGCCTGGTGGCAGGATCGCAGCATGACCTACACCGCCGCGCCCGACCGCTACGACACCGACGCCACCGGGATGCGCTACCGCTTCACCGGCCGCAGCGGTCTGCAGCTGCCGCTGATCTCGCTGGGACTGTGGCAGAACTTCGGTGACGACCGGTCCGAGGACAACCAGCGCGCGATCCTGCGGCGCGCCTTCGACCGTGGCGTGACCCACTTCGACCTGGCGAACAACTACGGCCCGCCGTACGGCCGCGCGGAGGAGAACTTCGGCCGCTACCTGCGCGACGACTTCGCGGCCTACCGCGACGAGCTGATCATCTCCACCAAGGCCGGCTACGACATGTGGCCGGGGCCCTACGGGCAGGGCGGCGGCTCGCGGAAGTACGTGCTGGCGTCGCTCGACCAGTCGCTGGCCCGCATGGGGCTGGAGTACGTCGACATCTTCTACAGCCACCGCTTCGACCCCGACACCCCGGTCGAGGAGACGATGATGGCGCTCGACCACGCGGTGCGGCAGGGCAAGGCGCTGTACGCCGGCATCTCGTCGTACTCCGCCGAGAAGACCAACGAGGCGGCCTCGATCGCCCGCGACCTGGGCACCCCGCTGCTGATCCACCAGCCGTCGTACTCCATGCTCAACCGCTGGATCGAGGCCTCGGACGGCGGGCAGAGTCTCCTCGACGAGCTCGAGGAGCAGGGCATGGGCTGCATCGTGTTCTCCCCGCTGGCCCAGGGGCTGCTGACCGACCGCTACCTCGGCGGGGTGCCGGAGGACTCGCGGGCCGCGCGCAGCAACTCCTCGCTGCCCGGCGACCACCTCGACGAGGCCACGCTCGGCCACGTCCGCCGCCTCGACGAGATCGCCCGAGCACGCGGGCAGAAGCTCGCACAGCTGGCCCTGCAGTGGGCGGTCCGCGACCCGCGGGTCACCTCGGCGCTGATCGGCGCGAGCTCGGTCGAGCAGCTCGACACCAACCTCGACGCGTTGGGCTTCCCCGACCTGACCGCGGAGGAGCTCGCCGCCATCGACGACAACGCCGTCGAGGCCGGGATCAACCTGTGGGCGCGCTCCTCGGCCGACTGACCCGGGTGACCATCCCGACGCGCGGCGGCCGCTCCGGAGCCGGTCGGGTCGTGTGCCCCACACCGGCCCATGGACCGTTCTCAGGCCCACGACCCGTGGGCCGGGGTAAACCGCGTGCCCGCCGGGCACGGATCCCGGACAATCGTGGTTCGTGGGACACGTGGACGTGGCCGGGGTGCGCTATGAGCTCCCCGACGGAAGAGTGCTGCTGGACGACGTGTCGTTCCGGGTCGGCGAGGGCGCCAAGGTCGCGCTCGTGGGCGCCAACGGCGCCGGCAAGACCACGCTGCTGCGCATCATCACCGGCGACCTGACCCCGCACGCGGGCGTCGTCACCCGGTCCGGTGGCCTGGGCGTGATGCGGCAGTCGGTCGGCACCGGCCTGGGCGACGCCCCGACCGTCGCCGACCTGCTGCTCAGCGTCGCGCCCCCGCGGATCCGCGCGGCGGCGTACGACGTCGACGCCTGCGAGCGGGCCCTCATGGACGCCGACGACGAGAAGACGCAGATGGCCTACGCCCATGCGCTCTCGGAGTACGCCGACGCCGGCGGCTACGACCTCGAGGTGACCTGGGACGTCTGCACGACGGCCGCGCTCGGGCTGCCGTTCGACCGGGCGAAGTACCGCGAGCTCGGCACCCTCTCCGGTGGCGAGCAGAAGCGGCTGGTGCTGGAGTACCTCCTCCGCGGACCCGACGAGGTGCTGCTGCTCGACGAGCCGGACAACTTCCTCGACGTGCCGGGCAAGATCTGGCTCGAGGGGCGCATCCGCGAGTCCGCCAAGACCGTGCTCATGATCAGCCACGACCGCGAGCTGCTGAACAACACCGCGACCCGCGTGGTGACGGTCGAGCTCGGCGCGGCGGGCAACACGGCGTGGACCCACCCCGGGGGCTTCGCGTCCTACCACCAGGCCCGCGCCGACCGGTTCGCACGCTTCGAGGAGCTGCGCCGGCGCTGGGACGAGGAGCACGCCAAGCTCAAGCAGCTGGTGCTGCACTACAAGATCAAGGCCGAGTACAACGACGGCATGGCCTCGCAGTACCGCGCGGCCCAGACCCGGCTGCGCAAGTTCGAGGAGGCGGGGCCGCCGACCGAGCAGCCCCGCGAGCAGCAGGTGACGATGCGGCTCAAGGGCGGCCGCACCGGCAAGCGCGCGGTCGTCTGCGAGCACCTCGAGCTCACCGGGTTGATGAAGCCGTTCGACCTCGAGGTCTGGTACGGCGAGCGGGTGGCCGTGCTCGGCTCGAACGGCTCGGGCAAGTCCCACTTCCTGCGGCTGCTGGCCGCGGGTGGCACCCGCCCGGACAAGGAGCACGAGCCGGTGGGCGACGCCGTGTCGCACGGGGTCATCAAGCCGGTCGAGCACCGCGGGATCGCCAAGCTCGGCGCCCGGGTGCGGCCGGGGTGGTTCGTGCAGACCCACGACCACCCGGAGCTGATCGGCCGCACGCTGCTGGAGATCCTGCACCGCGGCGACGAGCGTCGCGACGGGATGGGCCGCGAGCAGGCGAGCCGGGTGCTGGACCGCTACGAGCTCAGCGCTTCGGGCGAGCAGCGGTTCGAGTCGCTCAGCGGCGGGCAGCAGGCGCGGTTCCAGATCCTGCTGCTCGAGCTCTCGGGAGCGACCCTGCTGCTGCTCGACGAGCCGACCGACAACCTCGACGTGCAGTCGGCCGAGGCGCTGGAGGCGGGTCTCGAGGCGTTCGAGGGCACCGTGCTCGCGGTCACCCACGACCGTTGGTTCGCCCGCGGCTTCGACCGGTTCCTCGTCTACGGCGCCGACGGCGAGGTCTACGAGTCCGACGGCCCGGTGTGGGACGAGGGAAGGGTGCAGCGCGTCCGATGAGCGAGCAGCAGATCGTCGGGGTCGACCCGTTCGACCCCGAGCAGTTCGACCCGTGGCACGCGGCGTACCTCACCGCCGAGCTCGCGGCGCCGCCCGGTGTCACCTCGCCCTGGCAGCTCGAGGAGGTCCGGGCGATGATGCAGGACCAGGGCACGCGGCACCGACTCCTCGGCTACGCGGGCGTGGTGGCGGGCCGGGTCGTGACGTCGGGGTTCGTGCGGCTGCCGCTGCTCGACAACACCGAGACCGCGGAGCTCATGGTGCACGTCGTCCCCGACGCCCGGCTGCGCGGGTACGGGTCCGCCATGCTCGCCCATCTCGAGCAGGTGGCCCGCGACCACGGGCGCCGCGTGCTGCAGGCGGAGGCCTTCTGGCCGTACGACGCCGGGCCGGACGGTGCCGGCGAGCCGGGGCCGTCCTTCGCCGCCGCACGGGGGTTCACGCTGGCGCTCGGCGACGTCAAGCGGGTGCTCCGGCTGCCGGTGCCCGGCGAGCTCCTCGAGGCAATTGCGGCCGAGGCCGCCGAGCGGCACGCGGGCTTCACGCTGCGCTCCTGGTCCGGCCCGGTCCCCGACGAGCTCGCCGACGGGTGGATGCGGCTGACCTCGACGCTCAACACCGAGGCGCCGGCGGGGGAGATGCACCGTGAGGCCGAGACGTCCGACGTCGCGGTGCTGCGCGAGGCGGAGGCCAACCAGGCCCAGCAGGGCCGGACGAAGTACAACACCGTGGCGCTCGACCCCTCGGGCGCCGTGGTCGCCTACACCGACGTCGCGACCACGATCCACGAGCCCGGCAAGGCCTACCAGTGGGGCACGCTGGTGCGCCCCGACGTCCGCGGGCACCGGCTGGGGCTCGCGGTGAAGGTCGCGAACCTCCGCCTGCTCCAGGCCGAGCGTCCCGACATCGAGCAGCTGACGACCTACAACGCCGAGGTCAACGCGCACATGGTGGCGGTCAACGACCGGCTCGGCTTCGCGCCGGTCGGCCGCCTCGGGGAGTTCCAGCGCCGCCTGGACTGATCCGGGTCCCGCGCCGGGACTGGTTGAGGGCCCCACCGGCTGACGGGAGACGGACCTGCTTCGCCGGTGGGGCCCTCGTCCCTCCGCGGAGGCGCCAGAGGGGGCCTCTACCCTCCCCGGTGGGCTCAGGAGTTGGACGTGCTCGCGTCCGAGTCCAGCTCGAGGGTGACGGTCTTCGTGTCGCCGCCGTGCTCGTAGGTGACGGTCACCTTGTCGCCCGGGCGGTAGGACCGGATCGTGGCGACCAGGGAGTCCGCGCCGGTGATCAGGTGGTCGTCGACCTTGGTGATGATGTCGCCCTTGGCGAGCCCGGCGTCGTCCGCGGTCGATCCGTTGTTGACGTCTTGGATCTCGGCGCCCTGCGTCGACTCCGGGGTGACCTGGGCGCCGGGTCGGGCGCCGACGTCGGAGACCGAGATGCCGAGCCGTGCGTGGGTCGGCGTGTCGCCGTTGCGCATCTGCTCGACGATCGGCATCACCTCGTCCATCGGGATCGCGAAGCCGAGGCCGATCGAGCCGGCCTCGCCCTGCGAGGAGCTGGCGGTGCGGATCGAGGAGTTGATGCCGACGACGTTGCCGTCGAGGTCCGCGAGCGCGCCACCGCTGTTGCCCGGGTTGATCGCCGCGTCGGTCTGGATCGCCGGGTACGTCGTGCTGTTGCCCTGCCCGTCGGAGCCGACGTCCACGGGCCGGTCGAGGGCGCTGACGATGCCGCTGGTCACGGTCGAGTCCAGCCCGAACGGCGAGCCGATCGCCACCACGCTCTCGCCGACCTTGAGGTCGCCGGACTTGCCGATGGTCGCCGGCGTCAGGCCCGAGACGTCCTGGGCCTTGATCACGGCGGTGTCGGTGAGCGGGTCGGTGCCGAGGACCTCGGCCTTGGCGGTGCTGCCGTCGTTGAAGGAGACGCCGATCGTGCCGCCGTCACCGGCCAGCTCCACCACGTGGTTGTTGGTGAGGATCTCGCCGTCGGAGCTGAGGATGATGCCCGAGCCGGAGCCGGCGCCCTGGGCCCCGGAGACGTCGATCTTCACGACCGAGGGGAGCACCTTGGCCGCGACCTGCTCGACCGACCCGGCCGGGGCCTCGGAGTCGGGGGTGTCGACGACCTGGGACGTCGTGCGGGTGTCGGGGCTGCCCGCGCTCGAGGACCCGCTGTCATCGAGCGCGCTCCAGGCGGCTGCGCCGCCGACACCCGCAGCGCCACCAGCCACCAGTGCGGTCGCGACGACCGCGGCCGCGAGGCCGGTCCGGCGCGGACGACGCTGTCCCGGCGTCATCTGCCCCGTCATCTGCCCCGTGATGTGCCCCGGCGTCTGGCCCGGCGCCGACGCCGGAGGCCCCTCGGGCGGGGGCCCCTGCGGCGCGGCGAAGAACGGGTTCTGCGGGCCCGGCGGCGGAGTGGTGGGCTGGTCGTTCATGCCTCAACCATGGGGGGGCTGCCTGTGACGTTGCTGAGACCGCGCTGGGCGGCCACGAAGAAGTCGCCGCTCCTGGCCCGCTCAGCCCTCCTCGGCCTCGACCGCCAGCGTCATCTTCTTGAGCAGGCGCGCGAGCGTCGCGCGCTCGGCGGACGTGAGCACGTGGACGACGTCGTCCTCGGCCTGGCCGCGCAGGTCCATGGCCTGCCGCCAGATCCGGGCGCCGCTGCGGGTGATCTCGACCTCGACCCGGCGCCGGTCGTCGGCGTGGGCTCGGCGCTGGATCCAGCCCGCCTTCTCCAGGCCGTCGAGGCGGCCGGTCATCCCGGCGCCGCTGATCCCCAGGTCGGCCGCGAGCGCCGAGGGGCTGGCGTGGCCCGGGGTGTCGCGGATCATCAGCTGGTGCAGCGTCTCGTACTCGAAGTCCTGCAGCCCGACGGTCTCGAGCGCCTGGTGGGTGGTGGTCCGGAAGTGCCGCATCAGCCGGCCGATGCGCACCACGATCGCCTCGACGTCGTCCTCGAAGTGCACGTCGATCCAGTGGTCGCGCCACCGCGCCACGTGGCGGTCGGCCCAGTCCTCCCGGTCCATGCCGACATCCTAGGGAATTATTCGTTGACGAATAGTTCGCTGGCGAATTAAATGCTCGGGTGACCTCGCTCGACGACCCGGCCAGCACGCCCGCCGTGGGCTCGGACCGGCTCGGCCCCCTGCGCTTCCGCAACTTCCGGCTGCTGGTCACCGGGACGGCCACCAGCTCGCTCGGCAACGCGATCGCGCCGGTCGCGCTGGCCTTCGCGGTGCTCGACCTGGGCGGGTCGGCCTCGGACCTCGGGCTCGTGGTGGCGGCGTACGCCCTCGCGGACGTCGTGACCGCGCTCTTCGGCGGCGTGCTCGGCGACCGGGTCGCGCGCCAGCTGATGATGGAGGGATCCAACGCCGCGAGCGCACTGAGCCAGGCCCTGGTCGCGGTGCTGGTGATCGGCGGCTGGGCGACGATCCCGGCCCTGGCGGTGCTCGGTGCCGTCAACGGCGCCCTCGGCGCGCTCAGCGGTCCCTCCTCCTCGGCGATGACCCGGATGACCGTGCCCGCCGACCGACTCTCGGCGGCGGTCTCGCTGCGGGCGTTGCTGCAGACCAGCGCATCGGTGGTCGGGTTCGCCCTCGGCGGCGTGCTGGTGGCCGGGGTCGGTCCGGGATGGGCCATCGGCGTCGACGCCGCCACGTTCGCGGTCGCGGCGGTCTGCTTCGGCCGCATCGACGTCCCGCACGTGCGGCCCGACGGCGCGCGCACCTCGTTCCTCGCCGACCTGGGCGACGGGCTGCGCGAGGTGCTGCGGCACACCTGGCTGTGGCTGCTGATCGGGCAGGCCCTGCTCTACCACCTGTTCTTCGGCGGGGCCCAGCAGGTGCTCGGGCCGATCGTGGTCGGCGACGAGTTCGGCCGTTCCAGCTGGGGCCTCGCGCTCGGCACGCTGATGGCCGGGTTCGTCATCGGCGGCCTGATCTGTCTCAAGTGGCGACCGCGCCGCGGGCTGTTCGTCGGCACCGCGCTGCTCTCGCTGACCGCGGCGTTCCCGCTCGCGATGGCGCTGAGCGACCAGCTCTGGCCGATCCTGGCCGGCGCGTTCGTGCACGGGGTCGGGCTGCAGATCTTCGACGTGTTCTGGCAGGTCTCGATCCAGGAGAACATCGCCGAGGACAAGCTCGCCCGGGTCTACTCCTTCGACCTCGTCGGCTCGTTCGTCGCCCGCCCGGTCGGCCTGGTGCTCACCGGGCCGGTCGCCGAGGCCGTCGGCTTCGACCGGTGGCTGGTGGTCGTCGGGTGCGTGATGGGCGGCTCCGCCCTGCTGTCCTTGCTCTCCCCGGACGTGCAGCGGCTGCGCCGCCAGAGCTGACCACCGGGGCTGACCACCGGCGCTCATCCCTCGCCCTCCGGTCCAGTCCGCGACGACGCCATCTGTCCGATTCGTGCCCGCGCCCGCCCCGACATCTGGCACCGTCGAGCCGAGGACCTACTGGGGGGTTGGTTTCATGAGCACGTCCGCGTCGTCGCGCGCCCGTCGCGCCATCTCGTTGCCGTACGTCGCCGCGCTCGCGGTCGGTGTGGTGACGCTGGGAGGCCTGCAGACCGTCGCGGTGGACCGCGCCGGTGCGACCCCGCCGTCGACGTGCGTCGCCACCCCGCAGCCGCTGGGTGCCGCGACGGGATGGACCGAGTTCGTCGAGACCGACGGCGTCCGCGGCGCCGAGTCCGAGGGCGCCATCGCCTACGGCGGTGACCACAGCGCCGGCGGCATGACGGTCGGGACCCGCCTGCCGGCCGGCTATCCCGCCTCCTCGCCCGCACTGGTGGTCGCCGGCAGCCACGGCACCTACAACCTCCAGCGCGGCAGCGCGTACGTCGCCCCCGCGACCGGCGTGAACTTCAACGGCGGCAGCGGCACCGGCTACCTCGCGGGCAACCCGGTCGACTTCGCCACGGCGTTCGGCGATCTCCGGGCGCGCTCGGCGGCGTGGGGCGCCGCGCCCGCCACCGGCACCGTGGTCGACGGCAGCACCGGGGGCAACGCGGCGTACGTCCTGACGGGCACCGACCCGCAGCTCAACGTGTTCACGATGACCGCGGCCCAGCTCGGCTCGGGCAAGCACCTCGGCTACGACGTGCCGGCCGGGTCGGCCGTCCTCGTCAACGTCCTCGACGCCTCCGTCACCATCAACGGGCAGCTCTGGGTCAAGCAGGGTGGCTCCTTCCAGCAGGCCAACGACACGGTCATGGAGAGCTGGCCGGGCGTGTTGTGGAACTTCCCCCACGCCACCTCGGTCGCGATCGACGTCGGCTCCGCCTGGGGCGGCTCGATCCTCGCGCCGAACGCCGCCCTGAGCGTCGGTGGGGGCACCGGCCACACGATCGGTCAGATGATCGCCCGCAGCTTCAGCTCCGGCCGCGAGACCCATCAGCGGCTGTTCCCCGACTCCGTGTGCCTGCCGCCCTCGGGCCCGCCGTCGGGTCCGCCGGACGTGAAGATCACCAAGACCGCCTCCGACGCCACACCGGACGGCGGCGACCTGGTCACCTACGACCTCCTCGTCGAGAACGTCGGGCTCGCCACCGCGACCGGCGTCGTCGTCACCGACCCGCTGCCGTCCGGCGTCACGTTCGACTCCGCGGGCGCCCCCTGCACGCAGGCGGCCGGGGTGGTCACGTGCGCCCTCGGCGATCTCGCGGCCGGTGCCTCCCGTCGCCTGTGGGTCACGGTCGTCGCCGACCCCGTCGCCGGCGCCGGACCGCCGCCGCACCCCCAGGCCACGCACTGGCTGACGCCGTACAAGAGCGAGCAGCAGGTCGACCTCGAGCCCGGCGAGATGGAGTCCGTCGCGATGTCCTGCCGCCCCGGCGACATCCTCGCCGACGGGTCGGTCCGCATCGACCACGTCGACCAGGGCACCGGCGCGATCGCCGACGACGTCCACGTGCTCAGCGCACAGACGACCGGGCTCGGCACCTGGAAGGCCGTGGTGCGCAACGACGCGACCGGCCGGGCCCAGGCGAAGGCGTTCGTCACCTGCCTGCCGGCGTACACCGAGGCCGCCGAGCGGCAGACCGGGTATGCCGACAGCCACCGGCACCCGCTCTCGGCGGACCTCGCGACGGTCACCACGACCGCGGCGTACGCCGAAGGCCGGTCCACGGCGACGCTCGGCTGCCCGGTCGGCACCGTGCCGATCGTGCCGGGATACGCCCTCTCCGGCGGTGCGGCCCGGCTGGTCGGGTCGGAGTACGACACGGCGCACCCGAGGGAGTGGACCTTCACCCTCGACGTGTCCGCGCCGACGACGGCCACGCTCAGCATCCGCTGCCTGCGCACCACCCTCGGCCCGGTCTACGGGCACACCCACGAGCTGCGCTTCACCCACGTCGTCGAGACCGTCACCGTCGCCGGCCACACGGCGCCGGAGGGCGACGAGTTCCAGGTGATCTGCCCCGACGACGGCAAGGGCGTCGTGGCCACGTGGGACCTGCCGCCGGGCGTGCGGCCCTTCGGCAACGACCCGCGGCTCAAGGAGCGCGCGTTCCGGCTGTTCAACGACTCCGGGACGCCGCGCACCGCCACGCTCGACCTCGTCTGCCTGCGCGACCGCACCGGCGTCGAGGACATGGGCACCGGCGATCCGGTCGTCGTGGTCAACACCGCGACCGTCACGTCCGGCTCCGTGGACGCGAACGCCGCCAACAACGCCTCCTCGGCGACGATCACCGTGCAGCCGGGCACCGCGACGGCCGGGCTGGCCGGTCGGGCGGCGGTCCGCGGTGCCGCGCTGACCGTCCGGGTGGTCTCGTCGATGCCCGGTCGCGCCGCCGTCGTCGTCCGCCGTGACGGCGTGCTGCTCGCGCGCGGCGGGGCCGGG
>NZ_DASWVI010000308.1:0-4289 GCF_036401255.1 Nocardioides sp.
CGCAGCATCCGCGACAGCGAGGCCGCGGGGATCGTGATCATCCACCAGGAGCTCGCGCTGGTGCCGGGCATGTCGATCACCGAGAACATCATCCTCGGCAACGAGCCCCGGCGCTTCGGCGGAATCGACTGGAAGGCCGCCAACCACAAGGCGCTCGAGCTGATGGCGATGGTCGGGCTCACGGAGGACCCCGACACGCTCATCAAGGACATCGGCGTCGGCAAGCAGCAGTTGGTGGAGATCGCCAAGGCGTTCGCCAAGGACGTCAAGCTGCTCATCCTCGACGAGCCGACCGCCGCGCTCAACGAGGCCGACTCCCGCCACCTGCTCGACCTGCTCAAGGGCCTGCAGGGCAAGGGCATCACCTCGATCATGATCAGCCACAAGCTCAACGAGATCGCGCGGGTCTCCGACTCGATCACGATCCTGCGCGACGGCAAGACCATCGAGACCCTCGACGTCACCGCCGGAGGAGTCGACGAGGACCGGATCATCCGCGGGATGGTCGGCCGGAGCCTGGAGCACCGGTTCCCCGACCACACCCCGCAGATCGGCGACGTGCTCTTCGAGGTGTCCGACTGGACGGTCATGCACCCCGACGACCACCACCGCGTGGTCATCGACACCGCCAACCTCGAGGTCCGGCGTGGCGAGATCGTCGGCATCGCGGGCCTGATGGGCGCCGGCCGCACCGAGCTGGCCCGGAGCATCTTCGGCCGCTCCTACGGCAGCAGGCACCACGGCACCATCCACCTCGACGGTCAGGAGCTGCGGCTCAAGTCCGTGCACGACGCGATCAAGGCCGGCATCGCCTACGTCAGCGAGGACCGCAAGGGACTCGGGCTCAACCTCCTCGACGACGTGAAGACCTCGATCTCCTCGGCCGGCCTCGACCAGCTGCGCAAGGGCCTGACCGTCGACGAGCGCGAGGAGGTGCTGGTCGCCGAGCGCTACCGGCGCAGCTTCGGGATCAAGGCGCCCGCGGTGACCACCGGGGTCCGCCAGCTCTCGGGCGGCAACCAGCAGAAGGTCGTGCTGGGCAAGTGGCTCTACACCGAGCCGCAGCTGCTCATCCTCGACGAGCCCACGCGCGGCATCGACGTCGGCGCCAAGTTCGAGATCTACGGGATCATCCAGTCCCTCGCCCGCGAGGGGAAGGGCGTCCTGGTGATCTCCTCCGAGCTGCCCGAGCTGCTCGGGCTGTGCGACCGGATCTACACGCTCGCGGAGGGCGTGATCACCCACGAGTTCGCGAAGAGTGACGCCACCCAGGAGTCGCTCATGCGGTACATGACAGCGGAGCGAGACAACTGATGAGCAACGTGGCCTCCATCCTGCGCGGGAACATCCGCCAGTACGGGATGATCATCGCCCTGGCGGCGATCGTCCTCCTCTTCCAGATCACGACCGACGGCGTGCTGCTCAAGCCGATCAACGTGTCGAACCTGATCGTGCAGAACGCACACATCCTGATCCTCGCCATCGGCATGGTGATCGTGATCGTGGCCCGCCACATCGACCTGTCGGTCGGATCCGTGGCCGCCTTCGTCGGCGCGGTCGGGGCGACCATGATGACCAAGCACGACGTTCCCTGGATCCTGGCGGTGATCCTCTGCCTCGCGCTCGGCGCCGCCATCGGCGCCTGGCACGGCTTCTGGGTCGCCTACGTCGGCATCCCGGCGTTCATCGTCACCCTCTCGAGCATGCTGCTCTTCCGCGGCCTGACGTACGTGACCCTCAAGGGGGCGACCGTCGGCAGCCTGCCGAACGGCTTCAACAAGATCGCGAACGGCTTCCTGCCCGAGATCGGCCCCGACACCGACCTGCACAACCTGACGTTGGTCCTCGGCGTGCTCGTGGTGGCGCTGCTGGTCTTCTTCGACGTCCGCAAGCGCGCGGCCGCGAAGCGCTACAACTTCGAGGTCCTGCCGTTCGCGCTGTTCGCGCTCAAGCAGGTCGTGCTCGGCGCGGTCATCATGGAGTTCGCCTACCTGCTCGCCGACGCGCGCGGCCTGCCGATCGTGGGCCTGATCCTGTTCGCCCTGATCGGGATCTACACCTTCATCATGTCCCGCACGGTGTTCGGCCGGCACGTCTACGCGATCGGCGGCAACGTGGGCGCCGCGACGATGTCGGGCGTCAACACCAAGCGGGTCGACTTCCTGGTGATGACCAACATGGGCCTCCTCGCCGGTCTCGCGGGCCTCGTCACGACGGCCCGCCTCACCGCCGCGAACCCCAAGGCCGGCACGAACTTCGAGCTCGACGCGATCGCCGCGTCGTTCATCGGTGGCGCGGCCGTCACCGGCGGTGTCGGCACCGTGATCGGCGCGATCATCGGTGGTCTCGTCATGGGTGTCCTCAACAACGGCATGTCGCTCAACAGCATCGGGGTCGACTGGCAGCAGGCCATCAAGGGCCTGGTGCTGCTGCTCGCGGTCGCGTTCGACGTCTGGAACAAGAAGCGCACCGCCGGCTCCGGTGGCGCCGGGGCCGAGACCGAGCCGACGCCGCCACCGCCCGACGAGCTCGTCGAGGAGATCCGCACCCTCGAGACCGAGGCCGGACCACCCGGCAGCGGAGGCGCCGTCCGGCACTGACGATCCCCCAGGCTGGTGCTGGTCGAGCGGCCCCTCCGTCGAACCGCCGGCCGGTCGGACGCACCGTGCAGGTTGACGACACCGGTTCGGCTCGCCTCCAGGCCCGGCGGTCTCGTCAGCCGTACGAGGTCCGACCCGACAGCACCGAACCCGAGCCCCGAGCCCACCCCATTCCTGACCGGAGGCGGCCTCGGGGCTCGGTGCTGCCCCGGCCGCGACGACCGTGACCGGCGACCGAAATGTGTCGCGGTTGGTGACCAAACGGCATGATCTGGTGGCCCGGACGTGTCGTTGGTGACCAAACGGCGCATGGTCGAGGACGCCGGGAGCCAGCGGAGTCGGTCGGCTGGGGTGGGGACTGTGGACCCGCGGTGGAAACCGTCGGCGCCGCACCGTAGGTTCCTCGCGTGAGCACTGGACCCGCCGCGGCGGCATCGGGGGCGTACGCCCGCACCGGCGTCTTCGTGTGCTTCGAGGGCGGCGACGGGTCGGGCAAGTCCACCCAGTCCGAGCTGCTCGGCGGCTGGCTGGAGGGCCAGGGCTACGCCGTGCTCAGCACGTTCGAGCCCGGGGCCACCGAGGTCGGCCGCAAGCTGCGCTCGATCGTGCTCAGCCCCGAGACGGGTGCGATCGCCGACCGCACCGAGGCGCTGCTCTACGCCGCCGACAAGGCCGAGCACGTGGCCGCGGTCGTCCGGCCCGCCCTCGAGCGCGGTGCGGTCGTGATCACCGACCGCTACGTCGACTCGATGCTGGCCTACCAGGGCGCCGGCCGGGCGCTCGACGTCGACGAGGTCGAGCGGGTCGCCCGCTGGGCGACCGGCGACCTGCGGCCGCACCTCACCGTGGTGCTCGACCTCGAGCCCGAGCACGGGCTCGGGCGGTTCGAGGAGCGCGACCGCATCGAGGGGGAGTCGCTGGAGTTCCACCTGCGGGTGCGCGACGGCTTCCTGCGCATGGCCGCCGCCGACCCCGACCACTACGTCGTGCTCGACGCGCGCGCCGACCGCGAGGAGATCGCCGCACAGGTCCGCGACCGGGTCGCCCCTCTCCTCGAGCAGGCGGTGCGCCGATGACCGCCCTTCGAGACGGGCGCAGCACGTCCTCCTCAGGAACCGTCTGGGACAGCCTGGTCGGCCAGCGCCGCGCGATCGAGGCGCTCCGCTCGGCGGCGGACGGCCAGGGCATGAGCCACGCGTTCCTGTTCACCGGCCCGCCCGGCTCGGGCCGGTCCAATGCCGCGATCGCGTTCGCGGCCGCGCTGCAGTGCGAGCGCACCGGCGCCGAGCGCGGGTGCGGGGAGTGCCACCAGTGCCACACCGTGCTCGCGGGCAGCCATGCCGACGTGGCGGTGATCCGCACCGAGAAGCTGTCCATCGGGGTCGACGAGATGCGCGAGCTGGTCCGCCGATCGGCCCTGGCCCCCGTCGGCCGGCGCTGGCAGATCATGGTGGTCGAGGACGCCGATCGGCTCACCGAGCGGGCGTGGAACGCGCTGCTCAAGGCGATCGAGGAGCCCGCGGAGCGCACCGTCTGGATGCTGTGCGCCCCCACCGTGGAGGACGTGCTGCCGACCATCCGGTCGCGGTGCCGCCTGGTCACCCTGACCACCCCCACCGCCGACGACGTCGCCGCGTTCCTCGTCCGCACCGACGGGGTCGACGCCGCGCTCGCGTCGTACGCCGCCCG
>NZ_DASWVI010000309.1:0-4788 GCF_036401255.1 Nocardioides sp.
CTCGCCGGCCACCGGGCCGCGCTCGCTCGCATCGACCGGCTCCAGGCGCGCCTCGAGGGCCAGGCCCGGGCCGGGCAGCGGCGCCAGGAACAGGCCGCTCGCCGCGGCCAGAAGCGGGCGGACCGCCAGCTCGCCCGGATCGGCGCCGTCGTGTCCGCCGTCGAGAAGGTCCCGCGCAAGGTCTCCACTGCCGTCCAGCGCGAGGGCATCGTCACCCGTCGGCAGCTCCAGGCCCTGCTCAACCTCACCGAGATCGTGCCGCTGCGCGCCGGCCTGCCGCCGCTCGGCGGCTGGGCGGCCTCACCCGACCTCGTGCTCGAGGTCGTCGACCACCTGCTCGCCGAGCGGCCACGGGTCGTCGTCGAGCTCGGCAGCGGGGTGTCGACCGCGGTACTCGCCCTCGCCGTCCGCGAGCACGGACTCGACACCCGCATCGTGTCGCTGGACCACAACGCCCACTACGCCGCGCAGACCCGCGAGCTGCTCGAGCGCCACGGCGTCGCCGACCTCGTCGAGGTCCGCTACGCGCCGCTGGCCCGCACGCACGTCCCGGACCACCTGACGCCGTGGTACGACGAGGCCGCGGTCGCCGACCTCGCCGACATCGGGATGCTGGTCGTGGACGGGCCGCCGAAGGCGACCGGCCCGGCCGCGCGCTACCCGGCCGTGCCGCTGCTCGCCGACCGGTTCGCGGCGCGCTGCAGCATCGTCGTCGACGACACCGTGCGCCCCGAGGACCGCGCCGTCGTCACCCGCTGGGCCGACCGGCTGCCGGACTTCGACGTCCGCGACCTGCCCCTGGAGAAGGGCGCGGTCGTCCTGCACCGCGGCTGATCGGGGTCGAGTCGGCGCTTGTGCAGGCCTTGGGGGCGTCGAGTCGGCGCTTGTGCAGGCCCTCGGGGTGTCGAGTCGGCGCTTGTGCAGGCTTGGGGGCGTCGAGTCGGCGCTTGTGCCGGCCCTCGATCTGCATTGGCGCCGACTCAGCACGTCACGGATCTGCATTGGCGCCGAGTCGGCACCCTGACGGGCTGCATTGGCGCCGAGTCGGCACCCTGACGGTGCGCGCGGGGTCAGAGGCGGTGCGCCTGGGTGCCGGTGGTGCGGCCCCGGGTGTCGAACAGGCAGCGCGCGCCGGCCTCGAGCGCGTCGAGGTCGTAGTCGGAGTGGTTCTGCAGGAGCACGGTGACGTCGGCGTCGGCGGCCTCGGCGAGCAGGTCGCCGACGGCGCGCTCGGTGCCGGGGACGTCCCAGTCCTCGACGTACGGGTCGTGGTAGCGCACCACGGCACCGGCGCGCAGCAGCCGCTTGGCGACGTCGGTCGCCGGCGACTCGCGCTGGTCGGCGATGTCGGGCTTGTAGGTGACGCCGAGCAGCAGCACGGTGCTGCCGCGCAGGGCCTGGGACCGGTCGTTGAGCAGCTCGCTGACCCGGCCGACGACGTACGACGGCATCGCGGAGTTGATCTCCTGGGCCAGCTCGACGAACCGGAAGCTGTAGCCGAGCTGGGTGCGCACCCGGTGGCTGAGGTAGTTGGGGTCGATCGGGATGCAGTGGCCGCCCACGCCGGGCCCGGGGGTGAACGGCTGGAACCCGAACGGCTTGGTGGAGGCGAGCCGGATGACCTCCCAGAAGTCGATGTCGAGCTCGTGGAAGAACCGGGCCATCTCGTTGACCAGCGCGATGTTCACGTGCCGGTAGGTGTTCTCGAGCAGCTTGGCGGACTCGGCCTCGCGGGTGCCGTTGGTGACGACGACCTCGTCGACCACCTGGGCGTAGAAGTCGCGCACCCGCTCGGCGGCGACCGGGTCGTCGGCGCCGACGACCTTAGGGGTGTTCTTGAGGCCGAAGCGCGGGTTGCCCGGGTCGATCCGCTCCGGGCTGTAGGCGACGTGCAGCCGGTCGGGGCCCAACCCGGAGAGCTCCTCGAGCATCGGGCGGACCACCTCGGCCGTGGTGCCGGGGTAGGTCGTCGACTCGAGGACGACCAGGGTGCCGGGGCGCAGGTGCGGGCCGATGCTGCGGCAGGCGCCCTCGACCGCGGCGAGGTCGGGGCCGCCCTCGGCGCTCAGCGGGGTGGGCACGCAGATCACGACCACGTCCGCGTCCTGGATGCACGTCACGTCGTCGGTGGCGCGGAAGCCGCGGGCGACCAGGTCGGCGATCTCCTCGTCGGACAGGTCGTCGACGTGGGAGCGGCCGCCGTTGAGACCCGCCACCACCGCGGGGGTGATGTCGAAGCCCGTCACGGGCAGCCCGGCCCGGACCGCCTCGGCGACCAGCGGGAGGCCGACGTAGCCCAACCCGACGACAACGAGCTTGCTGGTCATCCTGCTCCTCCCGCGGACCGACGCCGCTGCTAAGGTGCGGCAGCCCGAAACCCTAGTCGAGGACGTGTCCGCATGCGTGAAGGCCCCCGCACCGCGACGACGCCGACCGAGGGCCCGACCGAGGGCCCGACCGAGGGCCCCGTGGTCTGGCACGTCACGGGCGCCCGGCCCAACTTCCCCAAGGCCGCACCGGTGCTGCGCGCGCTCGCGGCCCGAGGCATCGCCCAGCGGCTGGTCCACACCGGCCAGCACTACGACGACAACATGTCGCGGGTCTTCTTCGAGCAGCTGGCGCTGCCCGAGCCGGACATCAACCTCGGCGTCGGCTCGGGCAGCCACGCCGTGCAGACCGGCACGATCATGGCGCGGCTCGAGGAGCTGTGGGTGGCCGCGCCGCCGGCGCTCGTGGTCGTCTACGGCGACGTGAACTCCACGGTCGCGGCCGCGATGGTCACCAGCAAGCTCGGCATCCCGCTCGCGCACGTCGAGGCCGGGCTGCGCAGCTTCGACCGGACGATGCCCGAGGAGGTCAACCGGCTGGTCACCGACCGGCTCAGCGACCTGCTGCTGGCCACGAGCGTCGACGCGGTCGCCCACCTGGCCCGCGAGGGCGTCGACCCCGACGCCGTCCACCTGGTCGGCAACCCGATGATCGACACCCTGCTCGCCCACCGTGGCGAGCTGGGGCCGCACCGGCTCGACGGGCTCGGGCCGCTGCCCTCGGCGTACGCCGTCGCGACGCTGCACCGGCCCGGCAACGTCGACCGCGACGAGGACCTCGCCAAGGTCGTCGCGGCGCTGCACGCGACCGCCGACCAGGTGCCGCTGGTGCTGCCGGTCCACCCGCGCAGCCGGCCGGGGCTCTCGCGCACCGGCCTGTTCGAGCACGCGGGCGTGCACGCGGTGGACCCCCTGGGCTACCTGGAGTTCCTGAGCCTCGTCGACGGCAGCGCGCTGGTGGTGACCGACTCCGGCGGGATCCAGGAGGAGACCACGGTCCTCGGGGTGCCGTGCCTGACGCTGCGGCCCAACACCGAGCGGCCGGTCACGATCACCGACGGCACCAACCGGCTGGTCACGGCCGAGGGTCTCGCCGGCGTGGTCGGCGAGGTGCTCGCCGCTGGTCGGCCGGACGACTGGCCGGTCCCGCCGCTCTGGGACGGGCTGGCGGGCGAGCGGATCGCGCGGGTCGTGACCCGCTTCCTGGGCTAGCGCTCAGCGCTCCCAGGGTGCCCGGATCGGGAAGTAGGCCTCGAGGAACGCCGCGAGCTCGCGGTCCAGCCGCGCCGCGGACATCGCGTAGTCGTGGTGGTCGCCCAGGCAGAAGAAGTCCTGCCCCCGCCCCAGCAGCTGGTTGAGCTGGCGGAGCAGGTCGCTGTTGGAGAGGTTGACGAACTCGAACTCGGCCTCGCCGAGAAACGCGGTGCCGGTCGCGAGACCGTAGTGCTGGCCGAGCGAGCTGAGCATCGAGACGTCGGTGTCGGAGCGGAACGGGGCGGCCGCGGTCGCCGCCACCGCCTCGGGGAACCGCCGCTCGATCTCGTCGAGCACCGAGCGCCGGTGCGGGTGCGGGGTGTGCGCGAGGTTGTTGGTGGTGACGACCCCGAACGCCTCGCGCAACAGTCGCCGGTTGTTCCAGGCCGCCTTGAGGTACGGCGGCGCACCCGGCACGTCGTCGAGTCCGACCTGCGTCGGCGAGAGGAACGCCGCGAACAGGCCGGCGGGGCTGAAGAAGATCTCCGGCGGCACCGGACGGCCGAGGAAGACGTCGTCGTTGACGTAGACGAAGTGCTCGGTGAGGTCCGGCACGTGGTGCAGCGAGGTCTCGATCGCGTGCGAGTTGAACGTCGGCAGCGCCGCCGTCGGGAGGATCTCGGTGTGGTCGACCACCCGGATCATCGGGTGCGACGGGTCCAGCCAGTCGGGCACCTGGCCGGCGGTGACGAGGTGGATGCGGCGTACCCAGGGCGCGAACAGGTGCAGGCTGCGCATCGAGTACCGCAGCTCGTCGCGGGAGACGAACCGCGCGCGCCCGCTGGACTCCCGGGTGAGCGCGGTGCCGCTGAGCCGGGCCAGCCGGTCCTCGCGCGCCGCGTTCCACTCCGGGTCGTTGCCGTCGACCCAGGTGTAGACGACGTCGATGGGGAACCCGCACTCGTTGACCGTGCGCTCGGCCATCAGCGGCAGCGTGCGCACGGACACGCCCTCGACCTCGGTGGCGACGGTCGGCGTGCCGCGGGGGATGCGCCGGGCGTAGCGGTTGGGCCGGGCCGAGACGAGCTCGTCCTCGACGCTGGTCTCCCAGAACTCCAGCACCACCCCGCAGCGCTGGCCGAGCAGGCTCGCCCGGTCACCGTCCTCGGGCCACGGCTCGAGGAAGACCGCTCCCGAGCGGCCGCGGCGCAGGTCGGCGGCCACCGCGGCGACCGAGCCGCGCCGCTCCGGCCAGCCGTGGGCGGCG
>NZ_DASWVI010000310.1:0-1874 GCF_036401255.1 Nocardioides sp.
CGACCCGGTCGTAGAACGCGTCGATCATCCGGCGCAGCGGCTCGTAGCCGCCCGCCCAGGAGAACAGGGTCGGGAGCCCGGGCTCGTCAACGCCCATGGTTGCGCCGTCCGCAGGTCATGCCGGCGACGGTACCGCGGCCGACCCCCACGCACCCGACAGAAATGTCGCCCCGCCACGCCGCCGGGAGCATTTGTGTCAGGTGCGTGGGTCACGGCGCGGCGGCCCGCAGCCTCTCCAGCAGCGGCCCGGCGGCCTGGGCGAGGAACCGCTCCTGGCCGTCGTCGCCGATCTGCACGAGCGCGATGTCGGTGAAGCCGGCCTGCCAGTAGGCGCTCACCGCGTCGACGATCGCATCCAGGTCCGGCCCGCAGGGGATCGAGTCGGCGACGTCCTCGGGCCGCACGAACTGGGTGGCACCGGCGAAGCCGGCGGGGGTCGGCAGGTCGGCGTTGACGCTCCAGCCGCCGCCGAACCACCGGAACTGCTCGTGGGCGCGCGCGACCGCGGCCTCCGGCGAGGGATCCCAGCAGATCGGGATCTGCCCGATCGCCCGGGCCCGCTGACCGATCCGCGGCGCGCCGTCGACGGCGTTCCAGGCCTCGACCAGCGAGGCGTCCGGCTCGACCCCGATCAGGTGCTCGCCCAGCGGCGCGAAGGCCTCGATCGCCCGGTCGCCGGCGACGGCCAGCCCGATCTCGATGCCCTCGTCGGGGACGTCCCAGAGCCGCGCGGAGTCGACCTCGAAGTAGTCGCCCCGATAGTCCACGAGCTCGCCGGTGCGCAGCTCGCGGATGATCTCGACCGCCTCGCGCAGCATCGCCTGCCGGGCCTGCAGCGCGGGCCACCCGTCGCCGACCACGTGCTCGTTGAGGTTCTCGCCGCTGCCCAGGCCGAGGGTGAACCGGCCCTCGGAGAGGATCTGCACGGTGGCGGCCTTCTGGGCGACGACCGCGGGGTGGTAGCGCATCGTCGGGCACGTCACGTAGGTCATCAGCCCGACCCGCGACGTCGCCTGCGCGATGGCGCCGAGCGTGGCCCAGGCGTACGGCGCATGCCCCTGCTCGGTGAGCCACGGCGAGTAGTGGTCGCTCATCACCTCGAAGTCGAACCCGACGTCCTCCGCGGCGGCGGCGTAGCGCACCAGCTCGCGCGGCCCGCTCTGCTCGGTCATCAACGTGTAGCCGAAGCGCGTCATGGCGCACGGGTACCCGTCGGCGGATGGTCGTAACGTCGGTCCCATGAACACTGCGGACGTCTTCGTCGACCTCTTCGAGCGCATCCTCGAGAACGGCATCGCCGCGGTCGAGGGGCTGGACAAGGACCAGCTCGCCCACCGCCCGGCGCCGGACACCAACTCCATCGCCTGGCTGATCTGGCACACCGCGCGCGTGCAGGACGCCCAGATCGCCCACCTCGCCGGCACCGAGCAGGTGTGGCACACGGGCGGCTGGGTGGACCGCTTCGGGCTGCCGATCGACCCGGCCGACCACGGCTACGGCCACTCCAGCGAGCAGGTCGGCAAGGTCCGCGCCACGCGGGACCTGCTGGCCGGCTACCTGCGGGCCACCCACGAGGCGACGGTGGCCTACGTGCGGGGCTTGAGCGACGAGGACCTCGACGAGGTCGTCGACACCCACTGGGACCCGCCGGTCACGCGCGGCGTGCGCCTGGTCAGCATCGTCGACGACGACGCCCAGCACGTCGGTCAGGCGGCCTACCTCCGCGGGCTGCTCCTAGCCCGCTGACCCGGCGGACCGGCTGAGCCGGTAGCGCACGAACGACGGTACGGCGATCGCCGCGGCCACGGTGCCCACGACGACCAGGACGCCGCCCCCCGCGGCCGCCGCGGCGGTGCCGACGGCCGCCGCGCCGG
>NZ_DASWVI010000311.1:0-12046 GCF_036401255.1 Nocardioides sp.
TGAGTCCCTCCTTCGTCTTCGGTGGTCGCTGGCACGTCCCCGGTCCGCCCGCCGCCGTCCACGACGTGCTCGTCGACCTCGAGCGCTATCCCGAGTGGTGGCCGCAGGTCGTCGCGGTCGCCTCGCTCGGGCCCGACGACGCCCGGGTGCTGTGCCGCTCGGCCCTGCCCTACACCCTCGACCTGGTCCAGCGTGCCGCCGACCGGTCACCGTCCCGGCTCCAGGTCGAGGTCTCCGGGGACCTCTCCGGCACCGTGGGGTTCACGCTCGCGCCCGCCGACGGCGGCACCCGTCTGGACCTCGACCAGCGCGTCCGTGTCAGCGGCCTGCTCGGGCTGGCGTCGTACGTCGCCCGCCCCGTGCTGCGTTGGAACCACCACCGGATGATGGCCGGCTGCATGGCCGGGCTCGCCGAGCGGGTCGTCGCGCTCCGGTGAGCCGGTCGCAGGCCGACGTGCACCTGACCACGCTCAGGTGTCGATCGAGCTGAGGTCGCCGTACCGGGCCCCGACGACCGCGCCGCGCGGCACCGCCTCGTCGAGGGCCGCGAGGTCGGCCCGGGTGAGGGTCACCGAGGCGGCCCCGACGTTCTCCTCGAGGTACTTCACGCGCTTCGTGCCGGGGATCGGGGCGACCCCGAGCCGGTCGTCGCCCTGGGCCAGCACCCAGGCGAGCGCCAGCTGGCCGGGCGTGCAGCCCTTCTCGTCGGCGATCGCGCGGACCCGGTCGACCAGCTGCAGGTTCGCGCGCAGCCCCTCGCCGTTCAGGCGGGGGAAGTACGCCGAGCGCCGCGAGTCGCCCTCCTCCAGGGAGGACTCGGAGGTGATCGCGCCGGTCAGGATGCCGCGTCCGAGCGGGGAGTAGGGGACCAGGCCGATGCCGAGCTCGCGCAGCGCCGGGAGGATCTCGTCCTCGAGGTCCCGCGTGAACAGGGAGTACTCCGACTGGAGCGCGGTGATCGGGTGGGTGGCGTGGGCGCGGCGGATCGTCGTGGCGGACGCCTCCGAGAGGCCGAGGCGCCGCACCTTGCCGGCCTCGACCAGCTCGGCCATCGCGCCGACGGTCTCCTCGATGGGCACGGTCTTGTCGACCCGGTGCTGGTAGTAGAGGTCGATGTGGTCGACCCCGAGCCGCTGGAGCGAGGCGTCGCAGGCGGAGCGGACGTACTCGGGGCGGCCGTTGATGCCGACCCGGGTCCCGTCGGGGAGCCGCTCGTTGCCGAACTTGGTGGCGAGCTGGACCTGGTCGCGGCGGTCGGCGATCGCTCGGCCGACCAGCTGCTCGTTGGTGAACGGGCCGTACATGTCCGCGGTGTCGAGGAACGTCACTCCGAGGTCGAGGGCGCGGTGAATCGTCGTCACCGCCTCGTCCTCGTCACTGCGGCCGTAGAACTCCGACATGCCCATGCAGCCGAGGCCGAGGGCGGAGACGGTGAGGGGGGCGACGGTGCCCAGGGTGCGCTGGGCCGAGGTCTGGGGGAGGGTCATGCCTCCACTCAAGCGCTTGGAGCGCGCTCCAGGTCAAGGCCCCGGTCGCGATCGGTGTCGATCTTCTCGGTGTAGATCCCGATCTTGCGATCGATCGCGCCGAGGTGCTCCTGGACCTCGGCGAGCTGGGCGAGCACGCGGGCCCGGTGACTGCGCAACAGGTCGAGCCGGGCGAGCTCGTTGCCGTCGCCCGCCCGGACGAGCTCGGCGTAGCGGCGTACCTCCCGGATCGGCATGCCGGTGCCGCGCAGGCAGGTGAGCAGCTGGATCCAGGTCAGGTCGGCCTCGGAGTAGCGGCGGTGCCCGGTCGCCGACCTGTCCACCGGCCGCAGCATCAGCCCGTCGCGCTCGTAGTAGCGCAGCGTGTCGGGCGTCAGGTCGGTGGCCGCGGCGGCCTCCGCGATCGAGTGGCTCACCGGCCCAGTCTCGTCCCTGGAGTGCACTCCAGGTCAAGCCGACCGCTCAAGACGTGCGGTCGAGCGCGGGGCGCTCGAACTGCGCGGTCGCGTAGGGGCCGCCGACGTGGGCGGCCTCGGCCTCGTCCTCGGGGCGGGCCTCGATGATGCCGGCGAAGTCCTCGGCGTCGTCGCGCGGCTCGTAGCCCAGGGCTCGGCCCGGTGCGAGGTCCCACCACGCACGCGTGTTGTGGGAGATGCCGTAGAGCACCGCGAACCCGGGCGCCGGAGCGGTCAGCGCGGCCGCGACCATCCGCACGCAGTCGTCGGGCGAGAGCCAGGTCGCCAGGTGGCGCACGGTCTCGGGGCGCTCGAGGAACGACCCGATCCGGCACGCCACGGCGTCGATGCCGTAGCGGTCGGCGTAGAGGCTCATCAAGGCCTCGGCCGCCACCTTCGCGACGCCGTAGAACGTGTCGGGCCGCAGCCGTGCGTCCGCGCCCACCGGGCCGGCCTCCGGCGGCCCGCCCCGCGGGGTGCGCCCGACGGCATGGTTGGAGGACGCGTAGACGAGACGGCGTACGTCGTGCTCCACCATCGCGTCCAGCAGGGCGCCCGTCGTCACCACGTGGGAGGTGAGGGAGTCGGGCAGGCTCGCCTCGCCGGGGTGTCCGGCGAGGTGGACGACCGCGTCCGGGCTCTCCTCCTCGAACACCGCGGCGACCGCGTCGGCGTCGGTCGCGTCGACGGTGTGCCAGGCGCTGTCCTCGCCGTCGGGCTGGGGGACCCGGTCGAGGCCGACGACGACGTGGCCGAGCTCCGCGAGACCGACGGTGACCACCCGCCCGATGCTGCCGGCGGCGCCGGTGACGAGAACCTTCACCCGGCGAAGGCTACGCGGACGCGCAGACCGCCCGCAGCACGAACGTCTCCACCGCCGCCACCGGCAGGCGCCGGGGGACGAGGCAGCCGTGGATCAACGCCAGCGTGGCGTCGGGGTCCTCGACGGTGAAGTCGCCGGACGACATCCCGTCGTGCACGATCTCGCGCAGCACGTCCTCGACCGCGGCCACGTGCTCGCGGATCCGGGGGCGGGACCGCGCCCCGACCGCGCCGTAGAGCTGGGGGCCCAGCCCCATGTGGAACCGCGGCCGCTCCTCGAGCTGGTGGCGCATGTAGAGGCGCAGCCGCTCGACCGGCCCGGAGGCGCGGGCGAGGACCTCGCGCAGGCCGTCGACGTACCGCGCGGTCTCGTGGGAGGCGAACGCCACCACCACCGACTCCTTGTCGGGGAAGTGGTGGTAGATCGACGTCCGGCTGATCTCGGCACGCTCCGCGATCGCTGCCATCGTGATCGCATCGAAGCTGCGCTCGGTCATCAGCTCGGCGAACGCGTCGACGACGCGGCGGTGCAGCTGTTCGCGATGTTGCTGGAGCGAGGGGCCGGTGATCCGGGGCACGAGGCTCAGGCTATCCCTCGGGCGCGGGCGCCATGCCGGCGGTCGGCGCGATCAGGTTCGCGACGTCGTCCGGCGGGTGTCCCTCAGATCCGCGGGACGATGCGGCCGAGCAGGTCGCCCATCCGGGACGCGGCCGCGCGGCCGGCCTCGAGGACCTCCTCGTGGTTGAGCGGCTGGTCGCTGATGCCGGCCGCCAGGTTGGTGACCAGGCTGATGCCGAGCACCTCCATGCCGGCCTCGCGGGCCGCGATCGCCTCCAGCGTCGTGCTCATGCCGACCAGGTGTCCACCGACGATGCCGGCCATCCGCACCTCGGCCGGGGTCTCGTAGTGCGGACCGGGGAACTGCACGTAGACGCCTTCGTCGAGGGTCGGGTCGACCTCGTGGCACAGGGCCCGCAGCCGTGGGCTGTACAGGTCGGTGAGGTCGACGAAGTGCGCACCCTCGATCGGGGAGCGGCCGGTCAGGTTGATGTGGTCGCTGATCAGCACCGGCGTGCCGGGCGACCAGCTCGGCTTGAGCCCGCCGCAGCCGTTGGTCAGCACGACCGCGCGACATCCGGCGGCGGCCGCCGTACGTACGCCGTGCACGACCGCGGCCACGCCGCGGCCCTCGTAGTAGTGGGTGCGGCTGAGGAACACCAGCAGCTGCTTGTCTCCCGAGCGCACCGAGCGGATCTTGCCCGAGTGGCCGGCCACGGCCGCGGCGGAGAAGCCGGGCAGGTCCGTGGTGGCGATCTCGGCGGTGGCCTCGCCGAGGGCGTCGACGGCCGGCAGCCAGCCCGACCCGAGCACCAAAGCGACGTCGTGCCGCTCCACCCCGGTCAGCTCCGCGAGCCGCGCGGCGGCCTCGTTCGCTCGGTCGTAGGGGCTGGGCTGGCTCTCGTGCTGCGTCACGCCTCGGACTCTAGTGCGGGGACGGCCGGGTGCACGATTCGAGCATGATCGACCATCTCAGCATCAACTGCGCCGACCTGGCGCGGTCGGCCGCCTTCTACGACGCCGTACTCGGCGTCCTCGGTCACACCCGCTTGTTGGACTTCGACGTGGCCGTCGGCTACGGCACCGGCCAGCCCCGGTTCTGGATCGGTGCGCAGCCGGCAGAGGGCCCGGCGTCGGGACCGAACCGGGAGGTCCACGTGGCGTTCAGCGCCACCTCGGCCGACCAGGTCCGGGCGTTCTTCGAGGCCGCCGTCGCCCAGGGTGCCGAGGTGCTCCACGAGCCCAGGCACTGGCCGGAGTACCACGACCACTACTTCGGTGCCTTCGTCCGCGACCCCGACGGCAACAACGTCGAGGCCGTCTGTCACACCGTGCCGCCGGCGTAGCGCCCGCCGACCTGCTGCGGAATCCCCGGTGGACCGGGGATTCTGCCGCTTGTCAGGAGTTGCAACGGCCGACAAGCGGAAGAACGGGCCGACCAGTCCTGTGGATGAGGGACTCTCCACAGGCGCGCGGACCACAGGGGTCGGCTCGGCGGTGGCGGGGAATCAGTCCGACATGATGAAACCACCGCCGAAGCAATGGTCCCCGGAAGACCCGCGCCGGACGCCGGTGACCCTCCGTGGCGCCTACGTCGCCGCCGGCTACACAGACCGGGCGCTCGCGAGAATGGTGAGGGACGGAACACTCGCCCGGGCGCGCCGAGGCGCGTACGTCGCGGGGTCGGTCTGGCGAGACTTGGACGAGGAAGGCCGCCACTCGGTGCGAGCGCGAGCGGTCCTCGCGCAGTCTCAAGCGCCCGGAGTGCTGTCACACGTCAGCGGTCTCCTCGAGTACGACACCCCTGTGTGGGGCTTGGACCTCGGCGACGTGCACGTGACCCGACGCGACGGCCGGATCGGCCGTCAGGAGTCAGGCATCCGGCAGCACCGGGGGTTGATCCGTCCTGGCGACGTCGTCATGCGCAACGGCGTTGCCGTCATGTGCCCGCCGCGTCTGGCGCTCGAGGCGACCACGATCACCGACACCGAGCGCGCCCTGGCTGTCGTTTGCGACCTGCTTCATCGGGGCCTGACGACAGTGGACGAGCTGACCACGCGCTACGCGCTGATGGAGCAGTGGCCGAACACGTTGGGCACCCAGGTCGTGCTGCGTCTGGCCGATCCTCGGATCGAGTCGGTCGGCGAGGCGCGGACCCTTCACCTCTGCTTCAGCCAGCAGCTCCCCAAGCCCACGCCCCAGGTCGAGATCCGTGACGCCAACGATGACGTCGTCGCTCGCGTCGACTTCGCCTGGCCCGAGCTCGGCGTCTTCCTTGAGTTCGACGGAAGAGTGAAGTACGAGAAGCTCCTCAAGGATGGTGAACGGGCGAGCGATGTCGTCATCCGAGAGAAGGCCCGCGAAGAGCTCATCTGTCGGCTCACAGGATGGCGCTGCATCCGCATCACCTGGGCGGATCTCGCGGACCCGGTCCGGACCGCCGCCTTGATCCGCCGAGTCCTCTATCCCGCCGCATCGGCTGCCTGAGCGGCTGACCTCCGGGTCCCCGAACAGCCAATCTGTCCTGCTTGTCGACCCTTTCTTGCGCTTGTCAGGAGTTGCAACGGTCGACAAGCGCAAGAATCCCCGGTGGACCGGGGATTCCGACCGCGCCTAGAGCCCGGTCGAGCGGCAGGGGCGGTTGCGGAGCGCGGCCACGTAGTCGGCCGGGGCGTCGGCGGCCTCGGCGGCGTCGGCGATCACCCCGAGGTAGGACGCGGACGGCAGCCCGCCCTCGTAGGCGTCCAGGACGTAGGTCCACGCGACCAGCTCGCCGGTCATCGTCGCCACGCGGACGCGGGTCTTGCGGTAGAGGCCCTGGTCGGCCGCCTCCCAGCCGTCGAGGGCCGACTCGTCCTCGCGGGTGACGTCGTACACCGCGACGAACACCTGGTCGATCGGGTCCTCCACGATCGTCGACAGTGCGCCGTCCCAGCCGTGCTCCTCGCCGCCGAACGTCAGCCGCCAGCCCTGGAGCCACCCGGTGGTCGAGAGGGGGGAGTGCGGGCAGCGCTCGCTCATCCGGGCGGGATCGAGGTTCGTCCCGTAGGCGGCGTAAAGCGTCACGCGCTGCAGAGTAGTGGAGCGCCGGCGCGGTGACCTCGATCACCTCAGTAGGCTGACGGCTGTGACCCACTTCAACGTCCTCGTCCTCGGTGCCGGCCCCGGTGGGTACGTCGCCGCGATCCGCGCCGCCCAGCTGGGCCAGTCCGTCGCCGTCATCGAGGAGAAGTACTGGGGCGGCGTGTGCCTCAACGTCGGGTGCATCCCGTCGAAGGCGCTGCTGCGCAACGCCGAGATCGCCCACATCATCACGAAGGAGAAGGACACCTTCGGGATCAGCGGCGAGGCGACCATGGACTTCGCCACGACCCACAAGCGCAGCCGCGGCGTGGCGGACGCGAGCGCCAAGGGCGTGCACTTCTTGATGAAGAAGAACAAGATCACCGAGCTCGACGGCTGGGGCACGATCAAGTCGCCGACCGAGGTCGAGGTCGACAAGAACGGCCAGAAGCAGACCTACACCTGCGACAACCTGATCATCGCGACCGGTGCCAAGGTCCGGATGCTGCCGGGCATGAGCGTCAGCCAGAACGTCGTGACCTACGAGGAGCAGATCCTCACCGACCAGCTGCCGAGGTCCATCATCATCGGCGGCTCCGGCGCGATCGGCGTCGAGTTCGCCTACGTGATGGCCAACTTCGGTGTGGACGTCACGATCGTGGAGTTCCTGGACCGGATGGTCCCGACCGAGGACGCCGACGTCTCCAAGGAGCTGCTCAAGCAGTACAAGAAGCTCGGCGTGAAGGTGCTGCTCTCCACCAAGGTCGACCAGGTCGAGGACACCGGCTCCGGCGTCCGGGTGACGGTCAGCCCCGCGGGCGGCGGCGACAGCCAGGTCCTCGAGGCCGACAAGATGCTGGCGGCGTTCGGCTTCGCGCCGCGCATCGAGGGCTACGGCCTCGAGAACGCCGGCGTCAAGGTCAGCGACCGCGGCGCGATCGAGGTCGACGCGCGCGGACGCACCAACGTCGCGAACGTCTACGCGATCGGCGACGTCACCGGCAAGCTGATGCTCGCCCACACCGCCGAGGCGATGGGCGTGGTCGCGGCCGAGACGATCGCGGGCGCGGAGACCCAGGAGATCAACTTCGACATGATCCCGCGCGCGACGTTCTGCCAGCCGCAGATCGCCTCGTTCGGCTACTCCGAGGCGCAGGCCAAGGAGAAGGGGTACGACGTGAAGGTCGCGTCGTTCCCGTTCAGCGCCAACGGCAAGGCGCGCGGCATGGCCGAGGGCGTCGGGTTCGTGAAGATCGTCGCCGACGCGACGTACAACGAGATCATCGGCGCCCACATGATCGGCCCCGAGGTCACCGAGCTGCTGCCCGCGCTCACGCTGGCCCAGCAGTGGGACCTGACCGCCGACGAGGTGGCCCGCAACATCTTCGCCCACCCGACGTTGTCGGAGGCGATGAAGGAGGCCGTCGAGGGCATCGCCGGCCACATGATCAACCTCTAAGGCCGGCCGGCACCGAGCTGGCGAGGTGGCGGCGTCGGCCGAAGAGGTCGAGTGCCGCCGCGGCTGAGGGACGAGGCCGCGATGCGGTGTACCGAGACCCGGTAGGACGAGAGGACTGCAGTGGCGGAGAGAGTCGTCATCATCGGCGGCGGCCCCGGCGGCTACGAGGCGGCCCACGTGGCCGCCCAGCTCGGCGCCGAGGTCACCATCGTCGACACCGACGGCGTCGGCGGCTCGGCGGTGCTGACCGACTGCGTGCCGAGCAAGACCCTGATCGCGACCGCCGAGGTGATGAGCGACCTCGCGGACGCGGCCGAGCTCGGCGTGAGCTTCCTCGACACCGAGGGCGACGCGGCCACCGCGATCCGGGTGGACCTCGCCAAGCTCAACGCCCGGGTCAAGCAGCTCGCGGCGGACCAGTCGGCCGACATCGGGCGGCGGCTGGCGCGCGACGGCGTCACGATCCTGCGCGGCCGGGGCAGCCTGGCCGGACCCGACCGGGTGCTCGCGCAGCTGGCCGACGGCACCGAGCAGGTGCTGCCGGCCGACGCGATCCTCCTGGCGACCGGTGCCGCGCCGCGCACGCTGCCGACCGCGCAGCCCGACGGGGAACGGATCCTCACCTGGGAGCAGGTCTACGACCTGACCGAGGTGCCGACCGACCTGATCGTGGTCGGCTCGGGCGTCACGGGCGCGGAGTTCGCCAGCGCCTACCTCAACCTCGGCATCCCCGTCACCCTGGTCTCCTCGCGCGACCACGTGCTGCCCGGGGAGGACGCCGACGCCGCGAAGGTGCTCGAGGACGTGCTGACCCGCCGCGGCATGAACGTCCTGGCGAGGTCGCGCATGGAGTCGGTGACCCGCGACGGCGACCGGGTCACGGTCAACCTCACCGACGGCCGGACCGTCGAGGGCTCGCACTGCATCCTCGCGCTCGGATCGGTGCCCAACACCGCCGACCTCGGTCTCGAGGAGGCCGGCGTCAACCTCAAGGACGGCGGCTTCGTCAACGTCGACCGGGTGTCGCGTACGTCGGCCCGCGGCATCTACGCCGCCGGCGACTGCACCGGCGTGCTGATGCTCGCGAGCGTCGCCGCGATGCAGGGACGCATCGCGATGTGGCACTTCCTCGGCGACGCGGTGCAGCCGCTGGACCTGCGGACGGTCTCCTCCAACGTGTTCACCGCCCCCGAGATCGCCACCGTCGGCTGGTCGCAGCGGGCGGTCGAGGCCGGCGAGATCCAGGCCGAGGTCGTGACGCTGCCGCTGTCGGGCAACCCGCGCGCGAAGATGCAGGGCGTCCGCGACGGCTTCGTCAAGCTGCTGTGCCGGCCCGGCACCCGCACGATCGTCGGGGGTGTGGTGGTCGCACCGCGGGCCAGCGAGCTGATCCACCCGGTCGCGATCGCGGTCGCCGAGTCGCTGACGGCCGACCAGCTTGCGCAGGCGTTTACCGTGTACCCGTCGATGAGCGGCTCGATCGCCGAGGCCGCTCGCCGCCTGCACCGCGTCTAGCCACTCACTGCCAGCACTCTCGGGGGAGACATGATCCGACGCCTCGCCGTCCTGCTGACCGCTGCCGCGGTCTTCGTCCCGGCCGCGCCCGCCCACGCCCAGGGCTCCCAGCGCGAGCCCGTCCGGCGCGAGCCGGCGAGCGTCACCATCTCGACGACGGGCAACGGCCACGGCAAGGGCCTCTCGCAGTACGGCGCCCGCAACCGGGCCAACGCCGGCCAGAGCGCCACGCAGATCCTCGAGCACTACTACCCGGGCACGGCGGCCGGGAGTGCCGGGGGCAGCATCCGGGTGCTGCTGACCGGTGCGCCGACCCGGGCGCTGGTGGTGCTCGCCCGCTCCGGGCTCAAGGCGCGCAGTCTGGGCTCCGGCCGGACGTGGACGCTCCCGGCCAAGCGCGACGGCAAGGTCGTGAAGAAGTGGCGGATCAAGCCGATGGGCGACCGCTCCCAGATCTCCTACCGGACGACGTCGTGGCATCAGTGGAAGGCTCCCCGGGGTGACGCCGCCTTCGTGAGCAACCAGCCGGCGATGCTCCAGGGTGCCTCCACCTACCGGGGCCTGCTGCGGCTCACCCCGGCCGGCGTCGTCAACGTGGTCGGCCTCGAGACCTACCTGCGCGGCGTCGTCGCGAGCGAGGTGCCGGCCTCCTGGCCGCACGCCGCGGTCGAGGCCCAGGCCGTCGCCGCGCGCACCTACGCCGTGTTCGAGCGCGAGCACGTCTCGTCCGGTCACGACTACGACCTGTGCGACACCGCCGCCTGCCAGGTCTACAAGGGCGCCGCGGGTGAGCACCCCGACTCCGACGCCGCCGTGCGCGCGACCGCCACCCAGATCCGCACCTTCGACGGCACACCGGCGTTCACCCAGTTCTCGGCCAGCAACGGCGGGTACTCCGCGGCCGGCGACTTCCCCTACCTCGTCGCGGAGTGGGACGAGTTCGACCACGGCATGCCCGACGACCCGCGGACCCGCACGTTCACCGGCGACGAGATCACCCGGCACTGGACCGGCCTGGGCGACCTGGTCTCGGTCGAGGTGACCGGACGCGACACCGACGGCGTCCACGACGGCCACGTCACCGAGGTGACGATCACCGGCACGCTGCGCACGCAGGTCACCACGGGCAGCGCGTTCGCGCGGTTCCTCGGGCTGCGCTCGACGATGTTGACCGCCGCCTGAACTACAGATCTGTAGTTCAGCCGATCTCGTTGCGGGCTGCTGGGACCCGTGATGCGATTGATGTTCCCATCCGTCACAACCGTCCCAGAGGTTCCTCCATGCGCGCCGTCTCGAGCCTGCTCGCGGCTGCGCTGACGGTCGGCGCCCTCGGCCTCGCCGCCCCGGCGAGCGCCGCCGACGACACCTGGAAGGTCCCCGCCCACGCCCGGATCACCATCAAGGGGCACGGCTACGGGCACGGCCACGGGATGTCGCAGTACGGCGCCGAGGGGGCCGCGCGCCAGGGGCTGACCCACCGGCAGATCGCCCGCTTCTACTACCCCGGCACCCGGTGGGGGACCAGCACCGGCCGGGTCACGGTGCTGCTGAGCGCCGACACCTCCGACGACCTGGTCGTCGCGGCGCGTCCCGGCCTGACCGTGCGCGACACCGCCCGCCGGGCCCGCACCCGGCTGCCGGACAACGGCGCGACGCACTGGCGGATCGCCGCCGGCGCGGACGGCGCCACCGTGGTCTCCTACCGCGACCGCCGGTGGCACCGCTGGGCGGAGCTCGACGGGCAGGGCGAGTTCGCCGCCGGCGGCGACCCCGTCACGCTCGTGACCCCCACCGGCGAGCGCTCCTACCGGGGCCGGCTCCGCGTCGCCGTGACGTCCTCCGGGGAGCGGGTGACGGTCAACGACGTCGGGCTGGAGAGCTATCTCAAGGGCGTGGTGCCGCTGGAGATCCCGGCGTCGTGGAGTCCCGAGGCGGTGCGCGCCCAGGCGGTTGCGGCCCGCACCTACGCGTCGTACGAGCGCAACCACCCGCAGTCCTCGGCCTACCAGCTGTGCGACACCTGGTCCTGCCAGGTCTACGGCGGCGCCGATGCGGAGTACGACGCCTCCGACGAGGCCGTCCGGGCGACCGCCCGGGTGATCCTCACCAGCGGCGGTGAGCCGGCGTTCACCCAGTTCGGGTCGAGCAGCGGCGGCTGGACCTCCGCCGGGTCCGCGCCGTACCTGCCGGCGCAGAAGGACCCCTACGACGGCTGGTCGGGCAACCCGGTGCACACCTGGTCGACCAGGGTCGACGACACCCGTCTCGAGCAGGCCTGGCCGGCGATCGGCAACCTCACGCGGATCGTGGTCGCCGCCCGCGAGGGCAACGGCGACTGGGGCGGCCGGGTCCGCACGATCGTGCTGCGCGGCACCACGGGCAAGGTCGTGGTCTCCGGCGACACCTTCCGGGCGGTGCTGGGGCTGCGCTCGACCTGGGTGACGTTCAGGGTCGCGCAGCGCTGAGTGCCGGCCGCAGCACCAGCCCGGCCACGAGCGCCCAGAACGCGGCGCCGACGCCGAGGACCGTGACGCCGGACGCGGCGATGAGGAAGCACACGACGACGGCCTCGCGGCCCTCCTCGTCGTCGAGCGCGCCGGTGAGCGCGGCGCCGAGTGTGCCGAGGAGGGCGAGCCCCGCCGCCGCCTCGATGACGTCGCCCGGCCCCGCGGCGACCAGCGCGGCC
>NZ_DASWVI010000312.1:0-20893 GCF_036401255.1 Nocardioides sp.
GCAGGGTTGAACGGGGTCTCGACGTCGAAGTCGTAGTAGAAGCCGTTCTCGACCGGCGGCCCGATGCCGAGCTTGGCCTCGGGGAACAGCTGCTGGACGGCCTGGGCCATCACGTGGGCGGTCGAGTGCCGCAGGATGTCGGGACCGTCGGCGCTGTCGATCGCCACACCCTCGACCTCGTCACCGTCGGCGAGCTCGTAGGCGAGGTCCTTGAGCGCGCCGTTGACCCGGGCCGCGATCACCGCGGTGTCGTCGGCGAACAGCTCCCAGGCCTTGGTGCCCGTCGTGACCGTCCGCTCCTCACGCGCATCGGCGTGGGCGAGGACGATCTGGAGATCGGACACAGTGGCTCCTTCGAGAGATGCGAGACGGACCCACCGATCGTATCGGTGGGTCCGTCGGGGACGCCCTTCGGTTTCCGCCGGCCCGCTCGGCGGTCACATGTCGCGGTAGCGCCTGGCCTTCCCGAGCTGCTCGACGAGGAACGCCTCGTCGACGCGACGCGGCTGCTGCGGCGGCCAGGTGCCGGACGCGTCGGCGCTGTACAGCTCGGCGTACGCCGGCTCGTCGCGCTGGTAGCGCCAGCCCTCGGCGAGCGGCCCGACGTCGTAGGCGTCGTACCCGATGTCGTCGAGGTACCGCGCGACCCGGGCCTTGGCCTCGGCGTCGTCGCCCGCGACGGCCAGCACGCTGCGCTCGGGGTCGCCCGACGGCCGGGCGAGCACCGGGAGGAAGCCGGCGTAGATGTTGTTGAACGCCTTCACGACCCTCGACTCCGGCAGGTGGGCCTGGAGCAGCTCGGCGGTGGTGGTCGACTCGTCGTCGAGCTCGGCGATCTGACCGTCGCGCTGGGGGTAGTAGTTGTTGGTGTCGATCACGACCTTGCCGCCCAGCGGCGCGACCGGCACGGAGCGGTAGGCCTTCAGCGGGATCGTGACGACCACGAGGTCGCCGGCCTCCGCCGCCTCCTGCGGCGTCGCCGCCCGGGCCCGTGGCCCGAGCTCGGCGACCAGGTCGGAGAGGGTCTCCGGTCCGCGCCGGTTGCTGAGGACGACGTCGTGCCCGGCCGCGACCGTCAGGTGGGCCAGCGCGCTGCCGATGTTTCCACTGCCGATGAGTCCGATGGTGGTCATGTGGCGGCAACACCGGGACCGACTCGGAGATTCCGGGACTAATGCCTGAGTTCATACCGACTTTTGGCTCTACGGAACGGAAGTGGGAGGGAGACGATGGAGACGTGAAGGCATTCGGACGACGCGGAACCGTGACCGGTCCACGGGAGATCTGCTCCCACTGCGGTCATGTGATCGTCGACGTGCCGCAGGTCGGCTGGGTCGCCCCCGAGCTCGGGGACAGCTACGACCTCTGCTCCGGCGACACCTTCGGCAACCACCTGCCTCGGCGCCAGCCGCAGCGCTCGCAGTCGCGCACCACGCTGGCGCGCAGCGGGCTCTGAGTACGCCGCGCGCCCCGGCGGCTCACACCGAGGCCCGACGCACCAGCTCGGGCACGAAGATCACCCGGCGTGGCGCGCCCCGGCCACCCTCGTCGATCGCCGCGGTGAGCAGCCGGACCGCCTCGACGACCATCTGGTCGATCGGGTTGTGGAGCGTGGTGAGGGGCGGCTCGGTCCGCTCGGCGACGCCCAGGTCGTCGTAGCCGACGATCGCGACGTCCTCGGGCACCCGCAGGCCGCGTCGGGCCAGCTCCCGCATCGCGCCCTGCGCCATCAGGTCGGAGGCGGCGAAGATGCCGTCGAGGTCGGCGGCCGCGTCGAGCAGCGTGGCGCAGGCGGTCTCCCCGCTCTCCTCGGTGAAGTCGCCGTAGGCGACCAGGTCGGTGGGCAGGCCGGCGGCCGCCACCTCCTGGCGCCAGCCCTCGAGCCGGTCGTGGCCGGCGTGCATGTCGCGGGGCCCGGCGATCGTGGCGATCCGGCGCCGGCCGGCCGCCAGCAGCGCGCGGACCGCCTGGCCGGCGGCACCGACGTTGTCGCTGTCGACGTACGAGACGCGATCGGCGCCGATCCACGGCTGCCCGATGAACACGGCGGGGAGCCCGAGGTCGGACAGGTGCTCGGCGAGCCGGTCGGCACGGTGGTGGGAGGCGACGATCGCGCCGTCGACGTACCTGCCGCGCAGGTAGGCCAGCAGTCGCTCCTCCTCGTCGCCCGGCTGGGCGATGAGGAGCACCAGTTGCAGGTCGTGCTCGCGCAGCGAGCGCGCGACCAGGTGCAGCATCCGGGCGAAGAACGGGTCGGCGAAGATGCGCTCGTCGGACTCGGGGACGATCAGCGCGACGGAGTCGGTGCGTCGCGTCACGAGCGACCGTGCCGCCGCGTTCGGGGTGTAGCCGAGGGATCGTACGGCGTCGTCGACCGCGGCCTGGGCCTTCGCGCTGACCTTGGACCGGCCGTTGATCGCCCGTGACGCCGTCGCCTTGCTGACGCCCGCCAGCCTCGCCACCTCGTCGAGCGTGGGCACGTGCCCGTTCTCAGCCATCCGGAGCACGCTACTGGCACAGCGCGTTGCGGGCCGCCATTTCGGCGAACCAGCGGGCGCTGTCCTTGAGCGTGCGCACCTGCGTGGCGAAGTCCACGTGCACGAGGCCGAAGCGGTGGGCGTATCCGTAGCTCCACTCGAAGTTGTCCATGAGGGACCACACGAAGTAGCCGCGCACATCGACGCCCTTGTCCATCGCGTCCCGCAGGGCGTGCAGGTGCTGCTCGATGTACTCCCGGCGGCCGGCGTCGTGGATCGCGCCGTCCTCGACCACGTCGTTGGCCATCGCGCCGTTCTCGGTGATGTAGACCGGCGGCACGGCGTACTCGTCGCGGAGCCGGACCAGCAGGCGGGTGAAGGCGTCCGGGTCGATCTCCCAGTCCCGGTCGGTGGTCGGCCGGCCGGTGCGCGGGAACACGAACCCGCCGCCCGGGTAGGGCGACTGGCGCGGTCGTGTCGCGTGCTCGATCCGGCTGCCGAGGAGCTCCCCGGGCTCGGCGTCGTAGGGCAGCGCTGCGGGGACGTCGCCGTGGTAGAAGTTCACGCCCAGGAAGTCGAGCGGCGCACTGATCAGCTGGAGGTCGCCGTCGTGCACCGCGTCCTGCCACGGCCGGCCGGCGAAGAGCATGCCGTCGGTGTCACCGGCGAGGTCGTCGGCGTAGCGGCCCCGGAACAGCGGCTCCAGGAAGACCCGGTTGTGGAAGCCGTCGAGCCGGCGCGCCGCCTCCACGTCGGCGGCACGGGTGGGGTCGAACGGGTCGGCCACGGTCGGGTTGAGCGTGATGCCCACGGCCTTGCCCTGCTCGGGGGTGCCACCGCGGCGGCGGAACTCGTCGACGAACAGGCCGTGGCCGAGCAGCAGATGATGAGCGGCCACCACGCCGGCGACGCCCTCCTGGCGGCCGGGCGCGTGTCCCCCGCCCGTGTAGCCCATGAACGCCGAGCACCACGGCTCGTTGTGGGTCGTCCAGTGGTCGACGCGGTCGCCCAGCGCGTCGTACACCGCCATCGCGTAGTCGAGGAACCGGTCGGCGGTGTCGCGACGGGTCCAACCGCCGGTGTCCTCCAGGGCCTGCGGGAGGTCCCAGTGGTAGAGCGTCAACCAGGGCACGATCCCGGCGCCGAGGAGCTCGTCGACCAGCCGCCGGTAGAAGTCGAGCCCGGCCTGGTTGACCGGGCCGCCGTCGGGGCAGATCCGCGGCCAGGCCGTCGAGAAGCGGTAGGACGCGAGGCCGAGCTCCTTCATCAGGGCGACGTCCTGGGGCATCCGGTCGTAGTGCTCGCAGGCCGCGTCGGCGTCGTCCCCGTTGAGGATCGCCCCCGGCAGCCTCGTGAACGTGTCCCAGATCGACGGGGTGCGACCGTCGGCGTCGACGGCGCCCTCGATCTGGTACGCCGCCGCGGCAGCGCCCCAGAGGAAGTCGGGCGGGAACTCTCGGGTCGTCATCCCTTGACGGCTCCTTGCATGATGCCGGCCACGAGCTGACGGCCGGTCGCGATGAACAGGACGAGCAGCGGGATCGTGGCCAGCAGCGTCCCCGCCTGCAGCAGTGCGATGTCGGAGATCCCGCCGGCGGGCGCGATCTTGAGCTGGTCGAGTGCGGTCTGCAGGGTCTGCACGTCGGATCCCTGCAGGATCAGCAGCGGCCACATGAAGTCGGTCCAGGTGTGCATGAACGTGAACAGCGCCAGGATCGCCATGGCCGGCCGCGCGGCCGGCACCGCCACGGTCCAGAACGTGCGGATCTGCGAGCAGCCGTCGACGCGGGCGGCCTCGATCAGCTCGTCGGGGATCGCGTCGACGAGGTACTGGCGCATGAAGAACACGCCGAACGCGGTGACGAGCCAGGGCAGCACGACGGCGGTGCGGGTGCCGGCGAGCCCGAGGTTGCTGAACTCCTTGAGCAGCGGCATCAGCGCGAGCTGGGTCGGCACCGCCATCGTGGCGATGACGAAGGCCATGCCCGCGTTGCGGCCCTTGAACTTGAGCTTGGCGAACGCGTAGCCCGCCAGCGTGGAGAAGAACACCACCGACGCCGCCGAGACGCTCGAGATGATGATCGAGTTGGCGAGCGCGGACCAGAAGTCGATCTGGTCGAACACCCGCCGCGCGTTCTCGAGGAAGTGGCCGCCGGGGTAGAGCGGCGGCGGGCTGTGGATCGCGCGCTCCTTGGTGACCGATCCGATCACGAACGACCAGTAGAGCGGGAAGGCCGAGCCCAGCACGAACGCGGAGAGCAGGCCGTAGACGAGGAATCCGGGACGACGGTTCACCGCTCCGACCTCCGTTGGACCAGGCGGGTGAGGCCGAAGTTGATCAGCGCGATGGTGATGATGATCAGCACGATGATCCAGGTCGCCGCGGCCGCACGTGGATAGGGATCGGTGCTGCTGTTGGACGTGTTGAACACGTACATCGTCAGCGTCTGGTACTGGTAGTCGGCACCGCCCTGGAACTGCAGGTTGGTGTCGAAGAGCCGGGGCTCGGTGAAGATCTGCAGCCCGCCGATCGTCGAGGTGATGATGACGAAGAGCATCGTCGGGCTGATCGAGGGCAGTGTGATGTGGAAGAACTGCTGCACCCTGCTGGCGCCGTCGATCGCTGCCGCCTCGTAGT
This sequence comes from Nocardioides sp., assembly GCF_036401255.1. Classification (GTDB taxonomy): domain Bacteria; phylum Actinomycetota; class Actinomycetes; order Propionibacteriales; family Nocardioidaceae; genus Nocardioides. The sequence goes on from NZ_DASWVI010000312.1 coordinate 5,116, forward strand.
ACTCCCGCGAGACCGCCTGCATGGCCGCGAGGATGATCAGCGTGTTGTAGCCGGTCCAGCGGTAGTTCACCATCGAGGCGATCGCGGTCCAGCTGGCGAACCGGTCGGAGTGCCATCCGATCTTGGGCAGTCCGACCGCGTGGATCAGCTCGTTGATCAGGCCCGTCTTGTCGGCGAACAGGCTGCCGAAGATCAGTGCCGTCGCTGCCGGCGCGACCACGAAGGGCAGCAGCACGCTCATCCGCCACCACGTGCGACCGCGCAGCTGGGTGTCGAGCATCGCGGCGACGATCGTCGCGGTCGCGACCTGCGGCACCGAGGACAGCAGGAAGATGGCGATGGTGTTCCAGAAGGCCTTGCGGAACACGGGGTCCTGAAGCACGTGGGCGTAGTTGGCGAACCCGACGCTGTCGCCGTGGTGGGGGCCGAAGCGCGGCCAGGAGAAGAAGGAGAGGTAGCCCGAGTAGACCATCGGGTAGATCCCGACGAGCACGAACACCGCGAAGAACGGCAGCACGTAGAGGTACGGCGCGAAGCGGTAGTCCCAGTGGGACAGACGCTGCCGGCGCGTGAGCCGCGGCGGCGCCTGGCTCGCCGGCGCCCCCGCGTCACCGCTGCGGGCGGCCTGGACGGTCGTCACGTCGTACCTCCTGGTGATCGCCGCGCCCGGGGTGCCCCCGGCCGGGAGTCACGCGGACTCCCGGCCGGGGGCGTGGGTGCGGACCCGGACATGTGGTCAGGAAAGGCTCTCGACGGCCTGGACGAACGTCTTCCAGGAGTCCTCCGGCGAGCTGCCCTCGTCGACGCGCTGGATGGCGGTCTGGAAGAGGCCGAGGATGTCGGAGTACTTGTCGCCCTTGTAGGGGTGCCCCGGCTCCACGGCGGCGGCGCGCGAGGCGAGGATCGCTGCGGTCGGCGCGTCGTTGAAGTAGGGGTCGGTGGCGTTCTCCGCGGCCAGCGCCTCCTCGGCGGCGACGTTGGCCGGGTAGTTGCCGGCGGCCTCGAAGACCGCGAGCTCCTGGTCCTTGTCGGTCAGCCAGGCGGCGAACTGCTTGGCCTCCTCGGGGTGCTCGGACTGCGTGGGCACGGCGAGGAAGGAGCCGCCCCAGTTGCCGCCGCCACCCGGGAAGGCGTCGACGATGTCCCAGCCCTTCACGTTGGGGGCGGAGGACTTGATGTTGGAGAACATCCAGCCGGGGCACGGCATCGTGGCGAATCCGTCGTTGCGGAAGTTCGCGGTCCAGTCCTCGCCCCACTGGACGACCTGCGGCGAGAGGGTCGAGGAGTACTGGGTGACGGTGTCCCACACGTTCTGGATCTCGGGGTTGTCGATGTTCACCTCGTTCTCCGCGGTCTGGAAGGGGAACTCCGTCTGGTTGAGCATGGCCTGCGCGATCGAGCCGCTGGCGTCGTACCACTTGGTGTCCGGCAGGGCGGCGACGAGCTTCTTCCCGGCCTCGAAGTAGGAGTCCCAGGTCGCGAAGATCGGCTTGACCTCCTCGCGGTCGCTGGGCAGGCCGGCCTTCTTGAACAGGTCGGCGCGGTAGCAGAACGCCTCCGGGCCGACGTCGGTCGGGTAGCCGATCTGCTTGCCGTCGGCGGTCTGCGCGGCCTGGTAGGCGTAGTCGACCCAGCGGTCGTCGAGGGAGGAGTCGGACAGGTCGACGAACTGGTCGGAGGCCCCTTCGGAGACGAACTGCGGCATCGCGTCGCCCTCGACCGCGACGATGTCGGTGAGGCCGTGGCCGGCCTGCAGCTCCTGGGTGAGGGTCTTCTTCCACGGGTCCCAGTCGGCGACCTTGGTGTGCTTGACGGTGAACGGCCGGTCGGGGTCGGCGTTCCACTGGTCGATCAGCAAGTCATAGCCGAAGTCACTGAACGTGGTGATGGTGAGGACATCGTCCTTACCGAGCTTGGACTCACTGCCGCCGCCGGACTCACTGTCGCCGCAGGCGGCGGTCATACCGGCGACGAGGGCTACCGCGGCGCCGAGCGCGGCCCCCCGTCGGATGTTGGACTTGCGCATCACTGGACGCTCCTGCCGATCGAACTGGTGGAACCGTTTCCACTCGGTTGGCTCAGAACTATGAGCGGCGTCACAGCACAGCGTCAAGGGCCAGCGTGAAAATAGTCTGATCTTTTCAATGAGCAGGGTGAGACCGGTTCCATTCGTCGCGGGCGACGGCGCTTGGCCGCGCACCTGACGCATCTGTCGCCGCGGACGCCCATCGACAGCAGATAGGTCAGGTGCGTGGCGGGCGGAAAAACAGCAGAGCCGCGCTACCCGGTAGCGCGGCTCGTCTCCCTGGAGGGACCTTCTCGGTGGGCGATACTGGGTTCGAACCAGTGACCTCTTCGGTGTGAACGAAGCGCGCTACCACTGCGCCAATCGCCCGAGTTCTGCCCCGCCGCGAACGGCGGTGCGGTCGCAGACTCTAGCGCACCCCACCCGTGCGATCACATTCGGCACCAACCTGCCGCCGCCCCGGCGAATCGCGTCACGGACCGCGCACCCGTCCGTCTCCTCGCCGTGAACCAGCAGCCCGGGGCTCGATCGATCGCCCAAGACATCACCCTCCAGTGCCTCGACGCCTGGGGGCGTACGGCGGACCTGCCCGCGACGTTCGGGTACGACCCGGCCGACCCGTGGGCAGTGTGGATCACCTTCCGCGGCCCGCGTGACCAGGTCCAGTGGGCCGTGGGCCGCGACCTGCTGCTGCAGGGACTGACCGATCCCGCCGGCGAGGGCGACATCCAGCTCTGGCCGAGCATCGACGAGACGGGGCGGGCCGCGGTCGTCATGGAGCTGCACTCCCCCGACGGGCGACTGGTCACGCAGCTGCGCACCCACGAGCTCTACCGCTTCTTGACCCGCAGCCTCGCGGTCGTGCCGTCCGGCTCGGAGGCCATCGACCTGGACGAGCTGGTGGCCGAGCTGACCGGCACCTCACCCACCGGATAGGCGCTCGCGAAGCCCCGCGACGCGCGGGCCGGGGGTGGATTTTGCATGGTCTGGGGCATCGGCTACTGTTCTCACGCACGCCGACCGGGAGACCGGATCGGACGCGCAAGCGGACGTAGCTCAGTTGGTAGAGCGCAACCTTGCCAAGGTTGAGGTCGCGAGTTCGAGCCTCGTCGTCCGCTCGGAGAGGTCTCTCCCTGGTTTGGCCTCCATGGTGGGTTGGCCGAGAGGCGAGGCAACGGACTGCAAATCCGTGTACACGGGTTCAAATCCCGTACCCACCTCCACGCAGTCCCCCACTAACTCAAGACCCGGGCGATTGGCGCAGTGGTAGCGCGCTTCCTTGACACGGAAGAGGTCACTGGTTCAAACCCAGTATCGCCCACCAGAGAAGCCGCAGGCAGCGTGCCTGCGGCTTCTTCATGTTGCCGAGGCGATTCTCGACACCGCAACCAGATCGAACATCTGTTCTATTCTGAGCCCGTGGGGAGCTCAGACCGCGATACCGGCCAGCACGGCCACACCGCGCCTCGCCACGTCTGGGTGAACGTGACCCGCAGCCCCGTGCACCGCTGCCCCGGTGTGCTCCTGGACTGGCGCCGGTGCGCGGACGGCCGCTGGGAGGCGCTGGTGGTCTGGGCGGAGGGTGGCGGGAACATCCGGCCGCGCTCACACCTGGAGTGGGTGCGTCAGGAGCACGTGCGCCCGGCCGACCAAGGCTGAGCCTCAAATCACCGAGGCGGCGCCGCGTTCGGGTCGGCGCTACCGGCCCTGGGCCCCGGGCTGGGTGCCGGGTTGCGAGCCGTGGTGCGGTCCGGGCCGGGTCTCGGCGGTCTCCGCGAGCCAGGCACGGAACCGGCGCGGGTCGCGGCGCTCGAGCTCGTCGAGGAGCCGCGCCCGTTCGGCGACCACCTCGAGCAGCTCGGTCGCGGTGGCGTCGGCACGGTGCACCTCGTCGTACGACGAGCGCCACCGATCGGCCAGGTCGCGCTCCGACAGCCGGGTGGGGTCGTCGACGGCACCCGTGCACTGCTTGCCATGCAGCGTGCGCACCAGCAGCTCGAGGATCGGGGGCGCGGCGAGCGTCGTGCCGATGAGCACGAGTGCCGTCCAGCCGCCGATGACCGCCGGCAGGCCGGCCACGACCAGCGCGCCGGCGGCGCCGTACCGGGCGCCCACGATCGTCGCGACTCGGCGATCGCCGTCGGGCTCCACCCAGGCGATGCCGAAGGCGGCACCGAGCACGGCCAGGCAGACGGTGATGCCGACCAGCGGACCCCACCCGATGGCGATCGACCCCGCCAGCATCCCGACCCCCGCCAGCAGCACGACGGCGCCGTTCCACGCGACGCGGTAGCGCCGCATCGCCCGGCTCTCGATGACCCGTTCCGGTGTGCCCTTCATGCCCTCACGATCCGCCGCGGGCCCGCGACCCGGCAGGGCCGAAAGTGCGCGCGACCTGGGACGTCTGTCCCTCAGCACGAGGGGTTCCGAGGAAGAACGTCGTCCGCCGGGGGGACCTTCGGCCCTGCGACGCACCCGTCGCCGCGGGGAATGTAAAGGCGTGTTCAACGTCCGGTTCCACGGCCGAGGTGGCCAAGGTGTCGTGACGGCGGCGGAGATGCTCTCCGCCGCCGCTTTCGACATGGGGCTGCACGGCCAGGCGTTCCCGACCTTCGGGTCCGAACGCACGGGAGCCCCGGTCGTCTCGTTCTGCCGCATCCACGACCAGCCGATCGGCTTCCACGAGCCGATCGCCGTCCCCGACGCCCTCGTCATCCAGGATCCGACGCTGCTGCACGTGCTCGCCGTGCTGGAGGGCGCCAGCCCGGCGACCTTCCTGCTGGTGAACACGTCGCGCTCGTTCGCCGAGATCGGGCTGGAGGGGTACGTCGACTGGCTCGCGCCAGGCCGGGCGGCCACCCTGCCGGCGACCGAGATGGCCCGCGACCTGCTGGGCCGCCCGATGCCGAACACGGCGCTCCTCGGCGCGTTCGCCGCGCTGACGCGTGTGGTGACGATCGACGCGGTCTCGACCGCGATCCGGCACCGGTTCACCGGCGTCCTGCCGCCGGCCGTCATCGAGGCGAACGTCCAGGTCGCCACCCGAGCGTTCGAGGTGATCTGCCATGTATGAGCAGCTGGAGGGGTCGAAGGCGGTCGCCAAGGCCGTGGCCCGATGCCGGCCGGACGTGATCGCGGCGTACCCGATCTCGCCGCAGACCCACATCGTCGAGGCCCTCTCCGACTTCGTCCGCGGCGGCGAGCTCACGGGCTGCGAGTACCTGATGGTGGAGTCGGAGTTCGGCGCGATGTCGGCCTGCATCGGCGCCTCCGGCGTCGGGGCCCGGACCTACACCGCGACGGCCAGCCAGGGCCTGCTGTTCATGGCCGAGGCGCTCTTCAACGCCTCGGGCCTCGGTCTGCCGATCGTGATGACCGTGGCGAACCGGGCGATCGGCGCCCCCATCAACATCTGGAACGACCACTCCGACAGCATGTCGATGCGCGATGCGGGCTGGGTCCAGCTGTTCGCCGCCTCCAACCAGGACGCGGTGGACCTGCACCTGCAGGCGTTCGTGCTCGCCGAGCGGCTCTCGCTGCCGGTGATGGTGTGCATGGACGGCTTCGTGCTCACCCACGCGGTCGAGAAGATCGACCTGCCCGACCAGGAGGTCGTGGACGCGTTCGTGCCGCCGCTGGTGCCGCGCCAGGTGCTCGACCCGACCGACCCGATCACGATCGGGTCGATGGTCGGCCCCGAGGCGTTCACCGAGGTGCGCTACCTGATGCACGACCAGCAGCTGGCGGCGCTGGACGAGCTGCCGCGGATCGCGACCGAGTTCGAGCGGGTCGTCGGCCGGTCGGCAGGCGGGCTGGTCCGGCCCTACCGCACCGAGGACGCCGAGGTCGTCGTGGTCGCCCTCGGCTCGGTCCTCGGCGGCGTCGACGAGGTCGTCGACGCGCTGCGCGAGGACGGCATCGCGGCCGGCTCTCTCGGCATCACGTGCTTCCGCCCCTGGCCCGCCGAGGCCGTGCGCAAGGCGATCGGCTCGGCCCGCCGGGTCGTGGTGGTCGAGCGGGCGTTCGCCCCCGGCGTCGGCGGCATCGTCGGCCAGGACGTGCGGCTCGCGCTGCGCGCGAGCGGCACCGATGGGCCCGAGGTGTACGACGTCGTCGCCGGTCTCGGCGGGCGACCGGTCACCCGAGCGTCGCTGCGCGGGTTGGTGGACGACGTGCTGGCCGGCCGGCTGGACGAGCACGCGCTGCACTTCCTCGACCTCGACCGCGAGCTGCTCGACCGCGCCGGCACCCCCTGGAGGAGGACGTCGTGACCGATCTCAAGCTCTACCAGGTGGGCACCTTCGCGGCGGGCAACCGGCTCGTCGACCTCGAGCTGCGCTCCGTGCAGGCCCAGCCCGACCGTGCGAACTCCATCACGTCCGGCCACCGCGCGTGCCAGGGCTGTGGCGAGGCGCTCGGCGCCCGCTACGTCCTCGACGCCGCGATGCGTGCCGCCGGCGGCGACATGGTCGTCGCGAACGCGACCGGCTGCCTGGAGGTGTTCTCCACGCCGTACCCGGAGTCGTCGTGGCAGGTGGCCTGGCTGCACTCGCTGTTCGGCAACGCCCCCGCGGTCGCCGCGGGCATGGCGGCCGGCCTGCGGGCACGCGGTCAGGAGACCCGCGTCGTCGGCCAGGGCGGCGACGGCGGCACCGTCGACATCGGGTTCGGCTGCCTGTCCGGCATGTTCGAGCGCAACGACGACGTGCTCTACGTCTGCTACGACAACCAGGGCTACATGAACACCGGCGTGCAGCGCTCGGGCGCCACCCCTCCGGCCGCTCGCACCGCCAACACCGGCACGGCCGGCGCGGAGCCGGGCAACTCCTTCGGCCAGGGCAAGTCGGCGCCGCTGATCGCCATGGCGCACGAGATCCCGTACGTCGCGACCGCGACCGTGGCCGACCTGCGCGACCTGGAGCGCAAGGTCGAGAAGGCGATGTCGATGCACGGCGCCCGCTACCTGCACGTGCTGGTCCCCTGCCCGCTCGGCTGGGCCGCCGGCCCCAGCGACACGATCAAGCTGGCCCGGCTGGCCAAGGAGTCCGGGATCTTCCCGGTGTTCGAGGCGGAGTACGGCGAGGTCACCGCGGTCACCCCGATCCGCCGCCAGGTCCAGGTCGAGGAGTACCTGCGGCTGCAGGGCCGCTACGCCCACCTCTTCGGCAAGCAACCGCGTCCGGACCTCGTGGCCCGGATCCAGGCCGGTGCCGACCGCAACATCGCCCGCTTCGGTCTGCTCGAGGCCGAGCCCGGACCTGGGAGCGACTGACATGGAGCACCCCTTCGCGATCACCCTGGATGTCGGCTCGAGCCGGGCCAACAAGACCGGGTCGTGGCGCACCGAGCGCCCGACGTACGTGCACAACCTGCCACCGTGCAACCAGGCCTGCCCCGCCGGGGAGGACATCCGCACCTGGCTCTACGAGGCCGAGGAGGGCGGACCCGCCTACGAGCGCGCCTGGCGCAAGATCATGGAGGTCAACCCCTTCCCCGCGGTGATGGGCCGGATCTGCTACCACCCGTGCGAGACCGGCTGCAACCGCGGCACCCTCGACGAGGCCGTCGGCATCAACTCCGTCGAGCGGTTCCTCGGCGACGAGGCGCTCCGACAGGGCTGGCAGGTCACCGTCGACCGCCCCTCGAGCGGGCTGCGGGTGCTCGTGGTCGGGGCCGGCCCCTCCGGCCTCTCGGCCGCCTACCAGCTGGCGCGCCTGGGCCACGACGTGACGATCGTGGAGTCGGCGCCCAAGCCCGGCGGCATGATGCGCTACGGCATCCCGGAGTACCGGCTCCCCCGCGAGATCCTCGACGCCGAGATCCAGCGCATCGTCGACCTCGGCGTGCGCCTCGAGCTCGGCGTCACCGTCACCGACCTCGACGCCACCATGCGCGAGGGCAGGTACGACGCGGCCTTCCTCGCGGTCGGCGCCCAGCTCGGCAAGCGCGCCTACCTGCCGGCCGGGGCCGCCTCCCACGTCGTGGACGCGGTGACGCTGCTGCACGAGCTCGGCGACGGCGAGCGGCCGATGCTCGGCCGCCGGGTCGCGGTCTACGGCGGCGGCAACACCGCCATCGACGCGGCCCGCACGGCCAAGCGGCTCGGGGCCGAGGACTCGATCGTGGTCTACCGCCGCACCCGGGAGCGGATGCCCGCCCACGACGCCGAGGTCCGCGAGGCCGAGGAGGAGGGCGTGCGCTTCACGTGGCTCTCCTCGATCACCCAGGTCGAGCAGGGTGCCCTCACGATCGAGCGCATGGAGCTCGACGAGACCGGGTTCCCCCAGCCGACCGGAGTCACCGAGCAGCTTCCGGCCGACTCACTGGTGCTCGCGCTGGGCCAGGACACCGACCTGCGGTTCCTCGACGGCGTCGCCGGCATCGAGGTCGACCACGGCGTCGTCACGGTCGACGACCAGATGATGACCGGCCGGCCCGGCGTGTTCGCCGGCGGCGACATGGTGCCCGACCAGCGCTCGGCCACCGTGGGCATCGGCCACGGCCGGCGCGCGGCCGCGGGCGTCGACGCCTGGCTGCACGGTCGCACCGCGCCCCGTCCGGACGTCCCCGCTCCGGCGGCGTTCGACAACCTGAACACCTGGTACTTCGCCGATGCGCCCCGCGCGCACCGCCCCACCCTCGAGGCGGCCCGTCGCTCGTCGACCTTCGACGAGGTCGTGCAGTCCCTTGACGCCGACAGTGCGTTGTACGAGGCCCGGCGCTGCATGTCCTGCGGCAACTGCTTCAGCTGCGACAACTGCTTCGGGGTCTGCCCGGACAATGCGATCACCAAGACCGGCGACCCGGACGCGCCGTACGCGATCGACCTCGACTACTGCAAGGGCTGCGGGCTGTGCGCCGCCGAGTGCCCGGCCGGCGCGATCTCGATGCGGCCCGAGGAGATCTAGAAGAGTCCGCGGACCATCGGATCCGCCCCGTGGACCACCGGTCCGCGGGGCGGTGCGCCGGGTGGGTCAACCGCGGCTCTCGACCGCCGGGCCGCCGTTGCGCAGCCAGCGGTCGAACCGGACCGGGTCGCGCCGCTCGAGCGCGTCGAGCAGCAGACCCCGCAGGACGACGAGCTGGCCGGCACGGCGCGGGTCGCGGCTCGCCTGCAGGGCGTCCGCGGAGAGGTACCAGGCCGCGGTGAGCTGCTCGGTCGTGAGCTGGCCGACCAGCTTGCGCTGGACCTCCACGTCGGCGGCCGGGTCGAGGCGGATGGGCTCGACGGAGGGGCGCGGCTCGCGCGCCGGGCGCGGGCGCGACTGCCAGGGGAACTGCACGACTCCACCTCCGTTCTCTCCTCCCAGCCTGCGCGCCGGGGCGTGCCGGCAGGAGAGTCGATGGTCCTGGCCGCCCGGGACCTGCGGCCGAGGAGCCGACACCCCGGGGAGCCGGCCGTCGAGGACCCGTCGAGGACAGGGAGTGGCCCGAGGGCAGCGACGACCTCGGGCCGCCTCCCTGTCGACGTTGCGCTCCCCGGGCTCCGTCTCCCGGAGGTGGACCGCGCCGGCGTCTCGGGTCACCGACGCGATCCAGGACGACTGTAGGCAGAGAACCGCCGTGGGCGGGGCCGGTTGGGGGAATCTGCGCGAATCTGGAGGAATGGTCAGGACCGGACCTGGTCCCGGACCGCCGCGCCACGCCCCCGGGCCCCCGTGGTCCGGGGACGGCGAGCGGGGCGGTCCGGGCCGGGTCAGGATGACCGACGTCGGCCGGTCCCGGGCTCACCCCTGCGGATGAGTCCCGGCTCGAGGGCTCGCCCCAGGAGTCTGCTGAACAAGACGGGCGAACGCGAGCGGCGTCCGGTCTGTGCGGTGGCAAGGCGGCCGAGGAACGGCGTGGCGGGTCACTCCGACCGAGGCGAACGCCGCCAACGCTCCACCGGGCGTCGCGTAGCCCCGCGCGGATCTTTCATCAGACTCCTAGCGGTACGCCGGGAGCGTGAACTCGAACACCGAGCCCTGGCCGGCCGGGTTGGCCCGGACCCGGATGGTGCCGTCGTGGCGGGAGATGATGCGGCGCACGATCGAGAGGCCCAGCCCGCTGCCCTCGTACCCCCGGTGGTGGGCGCGGTGGAACTCCTCGAAGACCCGCTGCCGCTCCCCCTCCGGGATGCCGATCCCGTTGTCGGCGACCTCGACGGTCACGACCCTGCCGCCGCTCCCCTCACCACAGCCTCCGCGGACGATGACCTCGGGCACGACGCCTGGAGCGACGTACTTCAACGCGTTGCCGATCAGGTTGTCGATGACCTGGCGGAGGAGGACCGGGTCGGCGAGCACCGGCGGCACCGGGTCGACCCGCACGTGGGCCTCGACGTCGCGGGCGGCCGCGACCTCGCGTGCGATCGCGGCGATGTCGACCGGGCCGAGCTGGAGCTCGCGCTGGGCGCTGGTGGCGTGGTCGAGGAGGTCGGCGATGAGGCGGTGCATCCGCGCCGAGGACGACTGGACCCGGGACACGAACTGGCGGGCCAGTTCGGGATCCAGCTCGCCGAGGTCGAGCTCGTCGGCGAGCATCTCGGTCCAGCCGTCGATCGCGGCCAGCGGGTTGCGCAGGTCGTGGGCGACCACCCCGGCGAACGCGGCCAGCTCCTTGCGGCGGGCGTGCTCGGCGGAGATGTCCCGGAACAGCACGAGTGCCCGGGCCCGGTCGCGGGCCTCGTCGTGCGGCAGCGGGATTGCGAACACGGAGACGATCCGCTCGGTGCCATCGGGCCGGACGACCTTCAGCTCGGCATCGTGGACCGGCTCGCCGTTCAGGGCGCGCACCGACGGCCGTTCGTGCACGGCGACCTCCGCGCCGTCCGCCCACTGCCGTGATCGCTCGACGAGGTCCTCCCAGGCCAGCTCGTCCCCGGGGAGCCCGAAGATCCGCGCCGCAGCGGCGTTGTGGACGAGGAGATCGCCGGCGTCGTCGATGACGAACAGGCCTTCGACCATCGAGCCGATCACGGCCTGCCGGAGGCTGACCTGGTAGACGGCCTCCTCCTGGGACCTCCGCAGCTGCGCGGCCAGCTGGTTGCGCTCGTCGCGCCCGGTCGACAGCGCCAGACCCGTGACGACGATGATCGCGACGTAGAACTCCGCGAGCAGGGCGCCGACGTCGTCACGCTGGACGGCGGCGAACGGCCCCGAGCCGGTCGTCGTGAGCGTCAGGGTGACGACGCCCCCGACGAAGGAGTGGGCCGCACACGCCAACGTCGAGAACCGCACGCCGAACCACACGGTCGCCGCCAGCAACGGGAACACGAGCGGCAGGTCGTAGAACGAGAACGCCAAGCCGTACAGCGCCACCGAGAAGACGGTCGCGGCCACCAGCTCGAGCGCGCCGGCATCCCCGACCAGGCTCGGCCGCGGGCGCGGGCCCGTGAGCCAGGCACCCACCAGGATCCCCAGCGTGACCACGATCAGGGCGCTGACGATGTTGCGCCCGAACAGCAGGACGCCGCCCATCAGGTCCAGGTCGCCGGCGACGACCCACGCGCCCAGGGTGCCGACCACGGCGCCGGCGAGCATCGCGACCACCAGCGCCCCGCCGTACGCCGGCAGCGCCCGGAGCCGCTCGAGCGGGCGGCGCCCGCCGCAGCCCCACAGCTGCCCGCTCCACCGCCGCAGCAGCCCGACCGCGAGCAGGGTCTGGCCCACCCCGACGGCGGCGAAGACCAGGTTGACCGCGGTCGGCGCGCCGAGGACCGCGTTCGCCGCCACGAGGGCGCCCGCGAGGAGCACGGTGTCCGGGCTGCGCACCCCCGCCCCGCGCACCAGGAACCACAGGACCGGGATCCCGCCCGCGGGCCAGACGGTCGCGAAGCCCGGGCTGTCGAGGGTCGGTTGGCGGGACACGACCGCGAGCAGGGTGAGGAGCACCGCCAGCCCGACGGCAGCCCCGACGGGCGCACGGACGGGCGCACGGACATGCGGCTCCGCCTGGTCGCTCGCCATCTCACTCCCCATGTGGCCCACCTGTATCGCCAGGCTAGCCCCGAGGAAGGGGCGGTGTACGCGCCTTGGATCCGTTCGCGCCCGCACCCGCCGCCGGCGGGTCAGTCGTCCTCGACCGCCAGGTCCTCGTCATGGGTGCCGGGTCGCGGCGCCCACGGCAGCTCCTTGGCGGGGCGTACGACGATGAGCCGGTCGCCACGGGCGAGCTGGGTGACCACCGGGTCGAAGTAGCGGTACACCTTCTCGTCGCGGACGACGGCGATCACCTGGTCGGGCAGTCGCTGGGGCTGCCGGCCGACCTCGCTGACCAGCAGGTCCCGCTCGGCGACCTCGAGACCCTCGCCGTACGTCAGGAGGTCCTCCATCACCGAGCCGAGCGTCGGGGACAGCGACGAGAGCCCCAGCAGCCGGCCGACGGCGTCGGAGGAGGTGATCACCGAGTTCGCCCCCGACTGGCGCATCAGCGCGACGTTCTCCTGCTCCCGCACCGCCGCGACGATCCACACCTCCGGGTTGAGCTGGCGCACCGTCAGCGTCGCCAGCACGTTGGAGTCGTCGCGGTCGGTCGTGATGATCACCTGGTCGGCCCGCTCCACCCCGGCGCGCCGCAGCACGTCCTGCCGGGTCGCGTCACCGGTCACCACCGCGAGGCCGTCGGCGTGCGCCTCCTGCAGGGCCGCCGCACCGGGGTCGACCACGATGATCGAGTCGCGGTCCTGGCCGTTGTTGACCAGGGTGTCGACGGCGGCCCGGCCCTTCGTGCCGTAGCCGACCACGACGACGTGGGATGTCATGTGCTTCCTCCAACGGGCGGCTCGGAACAGGTCGCGGCCCTGGGAGGCGAGCACCTCCAGGGTGGTCCCGATCAGCAGCACCAGGAAGGCGATGCGGAGCGGGGTGACGACGAACGCGTTGAGCATCCGGGCATGCTCCTCGACCGGCGCGATGTCGCCGTACCCGGTCGTGCTCAGCGTCACCGTCGTGTAGTAGATCGAGTCGATCAGGTCGACCCGGCCCGTCGGGTCGTTGCCGTCGACGTAAGCCCCTCGGTCGATCCAGACGAGGAGGACGGTGACGACGAGGATCGCCACCGCCAGCAGCAGCCGGCGTCCGAGCTCCCACCACGGCGAGCGCACCTGGTCCGGCAGCAAGAGCTTCCCTCGCGCACGGCCCTGCGTGATGTCGCTGGAGTCCTCGGCCACGGAGGAGAATCTAGTCCGTCCCGCCGCGGCTGCTGACACGGCGCAGCCGCGACACGAGCTCGAGTCGGGCGCGGGTGGTCGCCTTCTGCGGGAACACGGTGTCGAACGCGGCGTTCACGGCCGCGCCGATCAGGACCGCGATCGAGACGAGGTAGAGCCACAGCAGGATCGCGATCGGGGCGGCGAGCGGCCCGTAGATCGAGTGGGAGTCGGTGGCGGTGACCGTGAGGAACCAGCGCAGCAGGTAGGACCCGAACACCCAGCAGAACAGCGAGAACGTCGCCCCGGGCAGGTTGAACGTCCAGTGCGTCCGCACCGGCACCGAAACGTGGTAGAGCGTCGCGAGGAAGCAGATGCACACGGCGATGACGATCGGCCAGTAGAACGCCATCAGGACGTCCGCCCGGTTCGGCAGCCACTTCGCGACGAGGTCCGGGCCGGCGACGACCAGCGGGATGGAGACGACGCCGGTGACAAGCGCGAGGATGTACAGCAGGAACGACAGCGCGCGGGTCTTCACGATCCCGCGGCTGCCGCCGAGGCCGTGCATGATCGTGATGGTGTCCACGAAGACGTTGAGCGCCCGCGAGCCCGACCACAGGGCCAGCACGAAGCCCACCGAGATGATGTCGAAGCGGCCGCCGTCCTGGACGTCCTCGATGGTCTTGACGATGATCCGGTCCACGGCTCCGTCGGTGAGGGCACGTCGTGCCAGGTCGATCACGGCCTGCTGGACGTCGGCCACCTGGGCCGCGCTGAACTGGTCGGTGACGAAGCCGATCGCGCCCGCGAGCGCGAAGATCAGCGGTGGCACGGAGACCACGGCGAAGAACGCCGCCTCGGCCGCCAGGCCGGTGACGCGGTACTTCAGGCACGACGCCACGGTGGTGACGACCAGTCGCCAGACCACCTCGCGCAGCTGCTTGAGCCGGACGACCGTCGGCGAGGGCTCGGGGGCGTTCTCTCGGCTCCCCGCTCCCTCCACCCCGGACATGGATCTACCGTAGGCCCATGCGATCCGACATCCGGGTATCCACCAACCAGGCCCCGCCGCTGGTCGGCCACAACGTCGTCACCTCCGACCTGGCGCTGGTCGAGGCGGTCACCCGCCACGCCACCACCGAGGTCCTCGAGGACCTGGTCGAGCTCGGTGCCGAGGCCGGCACCGAGGAGGCCCGCGAGCACGGGCTGCTGGCCAATCGCAACGAGCCGCGGCTCACGCCGTACGACCGCCACGGCAACCGGATCGACGAGGTGGAGTTCCACCCCTCCTGGCACTGGCTGATGGCCCGCGCGGTCGGCCACGGGCTGGCCGCCACGCCGTGGGAGCAGCAGCACAACGGCGCGGCCCACGCGCACGTCCGGCGCGCGGCGGGCTTCCTGGCCTGGTCCCAGACCGAGCCGGGCCACGGCTGCCCGATCTCGATGACGTACGCCGCCGTGCCGGCCCTGCGCGCCGACGACGCGATCGCCAAGGAGTGGACGCCGCTGCTGGCCTCCACGTCCTACGACCCCGGTGTCCGGCTCGCGACCACCAAGGCCGGCGCGCTCGCCGGCATGGGCATGACCGAGAAGCAGGGCGGCTCCGACGTCCGCACGAACGTCACGCAGGCGCGGCCGACGGCGACGCACGGCGAGTACACCCTCCACGGCCACAAGTGGTTCACCTCGGCGCCGATGAACGACATGTTCCTCGTCCTCGCGCAGGCCGAGGGGACCGCCCTGACCTGCTTCGTGGTCCCGCGGGTGCTCCCCGACGGGACCCGCAACCAGCTGGACGTGGTGCGGCTCAAGGACAAGCTCGGCAACCGCTCGAACGCCTCCTCCGAGCTCGAGCTCGACGGCACCGTCGGCTACCGGCTCGGCGACGAGGGCCGCGGCGTGCGCACGATCATCGAGATGGTCGCGGCCACCCGACTGGACTGCGTGCTCGGCTCGACCTCGTTGATGCGCCGCGCCGTCAACGAGGCCACCTGGCACACCGCGCACCGCTCCGCGTTCGGGTCGCTCCTGGCCGACAAGCCGCTCATGCAGAACGTCCTGGCGGACCTCGCCGTCGAGGCGGAGGCGGCGACGGCCCTGGCGATCCGGCTCGCGGCGGCCGTCGACGGACTCGGTCAGCCCGACGCCGCCGAGGCGGCCCACGAGGCGGCGTTCCGCCGGATCGCGCTCCCGCTGGCCAAGTTCTGGGTCTGCAAGCGCACGCCGTTCCACGTGGCCGAGGCGCTGGAGTGCCTCGGCGGCAACGGCTACGTCGAGGACTCCGGCATGCCGCTGCTCTACCGCGAGGCCCCGGTCAACTCCGTGTGGGAGGGCTCCGGCAACGTCAACGCGCTCGACGTGCTGCGTGCACTCGGCCGGGAGCCGGAGGTCCTCGACGCCTGGATCACCGAGGTCGGCCGGGCCCGGGGCGGCGACCACCGCCTGGACCGCGCGATCGAGGACACGCTGGCGTTCATCGGCACCCTGATGGGCGACCCCGCCGCGCTCGAGCTCAACGCCCGGCGGCTCGCGAGCCGGATGGCGCTGTGCCTCCAAGGCGCGCTGCTGGTGCGCTTCGCGCCCGCCGAGGTCGCCGACGTCTTCTGCGCGTCCCGGCTCGG
>NZ_DASWVI010000313.1:0-2558 GCF_036401255.1 Nocardioides sp.
CGGCGTGGCCGCGCATCATGTCGCCACGCAGCGCCTGGTTCTTCAGCATCTGCTGGCGCTCCTCGGGCGAGGCGTCGAAGACCACGCCCTTGCCGAAGATCGGCGTCATGAACGGGTACGCCGCCGCCTGGTCCAGTGTCGCGTCGGGGGCGCGGAAGAACTGCTCCTGCGCCTCGGCACCCGACACCAGCACGACGTCGCGGTCGGCAAGCCGGAACCGGCCGACGTCGCCGCACTCGGCCCGCACCCGCTCGAACAGCCCGATCGGGTCGACCCGCATCTCGGCGAGATGTCCGTGCCCGTCGTCCGGGACCGCATAGGAAACCTCGCGAATCATCGATCCTCCAACGGCGCCTCGGGGTTGACCTCGATCAGGCTCAGGTGCACGCCGCGCGGCGCGCTGACGACGGTGGCGATCGCGTCCGCGATCGCCACCGGCTTGAGGAAGTGGGGGTGCCGGGCCTGCCCGAACCGCACCCACTGGTCGAGCACGAACGCCGCCTCGTCGACGTCCCAGTCCGTGCCCATCTCGCTCCACGTCGGCCCGGGGCGCACGATCGAGGCGCGCACGCCGGTGCCCTCGAGCTCCATCTGCAGGGCGTGCGCCATGCCTTCGAGGCCCCACTTGCCGGCGGCGTACGACGACATGAACGGCCGGGCCCGGACCGCCACGTCGGAGGAGACGAACACGACGTCGCCGCGGCGGCGCTCGACCATGCCGGGCACGAACGCCCGCACCAGCCGGTGGGCGCCGACGATGTTGAGGTCGAGCTCCCGTCCGAACCGGTCGGTGTCGACCTCGTGGATCGTGCCGGGCGCCACCGCCCCGGCGTTCGACACCACGACCTCGACGTCGCCGAGGTCGGCGGTCGCCTTGGCAGCGAACTCCGCGACCGAGTCGTCGTCGGTGAGGTCGAGCGCGTGCGCGACCGCCTCGCCCCCGGCCTCGCGGATCCGGGCGGCGGCCTCCTCACAGCGGTCGGTACGCCGGGCGCCCAGCGCGACCGGGAAGCCGGCTGTCGCCAGGGCGAGCGCGGTGGCCGCGCCGATGCCCGACGAGGCCCCGGCGACCACGGCGGGTCGCCGGGAGGGCTGCTCGTACTTGCCCATCAGCGACGCACCACCGTCATCGGCACGGCCGCGAAGCCGCGCACGTTGACCGAGTGCACCCGCCGGCACGCGGCGTGGTCGACCTCGATCGACCGGGCCCGCTCGACGAGCGCGGTGAGTGCCACGCGCGCCTCGAGCCGGGCCAGGTTGGCGCCGAGGCAGTAGTGCCGGCCGCCGCCGAAGGACAGGATCGGCGCGAGCTCGTCGGCGCTGCGGGTGATGTCGAACTCGTCGGGTCGCGCGAACACCGACGCGTCGCGGTTGGCCGAGCCCAGGCACAGCAGGAGCTTCGACCCTTGGGGGGCGACCCGGCCGTGCAGCTCGACGTCGCGCAGGAGGTAGCGGGCCAGCAGCTGGCTGGAGGTGTCGAACCGCAACGTCTCCTCGACCCACAGCGCGACCCGGTCGCCATCGCCCCCGCGACCGAACACCAGGTCGTGCTGATCCGGGTGCCGGGTGAGGTGGTAGGCGGCATGGCCGAGCAGCTTGGTCGTGGTCTCGTTGCCGGCGACGACCATGAGGAACAAGAACGCGATCACGTCGTCGTCGGTGAGCCGCTCGCCATCGCCGTGCCCGTCGTTCAGGCGGGCGGCGATCAGCGCGCTGGTCAGGTCGTCGGTGGGCCGGCGACGCCGCTGGGCGACCATGTCGAGGTAGTAGCCGACCAGCCACAGCGACGCCTCGGCACCGGCCGGCGGCACGTCGTAGACCCCGTCCTCGCGGTGCACCACGAGATCGGCCTGGCGGCGTACCTCCGCGCGGTCCTCCTCGGGGACGCCCATCATCTCGGAGATGACGTCCATCGGGAGCTTGCCGGCGAAGTCGGCGATCCAGTCGAAGCTGCCCGCCTCCAGGCACTCGGCGAGGTAGCGGTCGGTCAGGTCCTGGATGCGTGGCAGCAGGTCGTGGACGCGGCGTGGGGTGAAGCCGCGGGAGACCAGGGCACGGAGCCGGTTCTGCCGGGGCGGGTCCATGCCCAGGATCGACATCACCTTGTGCGCGTCGGGGCCCCACGCGGACCGCTCGATCGCGACGCCGTGGGAGTTGGAGTAGATGCCCTCGGTGCGCAGCGCCTCGGCGACGTCGGCGTGCCGGGTGAGCGCCCACAGGTCCAGCTCGGGGTTGTGGTGCAGCGGCTCGTGCTCGCGCAGCCAGGCGTACGTCGGGTAGGGGTCGTCCTGGAACCCGTAGTCGTAGGGGTCGAGCACGATCGCCTCCCGAACGGCGGTCATCGGTTGCCTTTCATGATCACGGCGACCACGACGTCGAGGCGGTCGGCCATCTCGGCGTACGTCATCAGGCCCATGCCCGCCTGCAGGAGTGCGCCGGAGAACGCGAGGGTCAGCGCCTCGACGACGTCGGCGCCTGCGTCCCCGGCGGCCACCTCGAACCTCCGCACCAGCTCGCCGCCGATGCGCCGCCGCAGCTCCTCGACCTCGGGATCGCGC
>NZ_DASWVI010000314.1:0-5598 GCF_036401255.1 Nocardioides sp.
TGGGGGCCTTGACTCCATTGCGCAGGTCCTTGGCGGGCGGGATCGCCGACCTCGGCGCGTATCCGGTCTGGTTCGAAGAGTTCGGTGGTCGGGATGACGATGCTGAGGTCGCATATCTGGGCGAGGTTGCGACAAGCACGATCTACCTCGGCATTCTTGGCCGCGAGTACGGGCGGATCGACAGGGCGCAACGTTTGTCTGCTACGCACGCGGAGTACCGCGAAGCTGAACGACTCGGTGTACCCATTTCGGTCTGGGTTCAGCATGAAGAGGACATGCTCGCCGATCAGTTCAACTTCCTCTCGGAGGTGCGCCTGTTTCACACCACAGGCTCGTTCGATGACGAGAACGATCTTGTTGCGAAGGTGCGTCGTCGCCTTGAGGAGATGTGTGCAGAGGCTGTCTCACCTTGGGCCAAGCTGGGTGACGCGGTGATCCGCGCGCGCGAGATCACGGACGATGGACAGCGCATAGTGCTCCGAGCGGCCGTTCACTCTCGCGATGTACTTACAGTTCTCGAAGGCCTGCGACCGGCAAACTTCAATCGCCGCGACGTTCGACTCACCTGGGCAGGACGGTCAGTGCCCATCAGGATCACCGATGTCACGACCACGACGACCGCCTCGCGGAGCACGGGGGTCGTCATCGAAATGGAGCGCAGGGGCGGCAGCTCAGGTGGCTCGCCGCTCGGCATGACCATCAGCTTCGGGGCCACCACGTACACCTCGGACGATCTGGCCGTGCTCGACATGCGACGCCTGTTGTTCAACGAGCCGGTTCCTGCTGGAGTCCATTCCCTCGGTGGCTCGATCCGTGACTTCATCACGGACCTGCCCGGCAAGGCTATGCCGACGGCGCTATATCAAGCCGTCTTCACGCTGCTCGCCACGGAAGCACTTGTCGAGTCTGGGCGCGCCATGCACGTTGAATCAGCCCAGGTATCACCGCTCGGCCCGGAAGGTCGGCGGGTGCGGATGGTCTGGGTGGGGCATTCGGACCGAGGCGGACAGCCGACGCGCGTGGCTCTCGAAGGTGTCATGCCGATCGAGGCATAGCGGCCACACGAGGTGCGTCTTTCCGTCGCTTATGACCACCTGTCGTCGCCGCGAGGCTAGGCAGCGTCGGGGTAGTCGTCGTCGATGTCGACATCGAACGGCGTGCGCCACAGCTCGACGACGAGCGGTTGTTGGGGTGCACCGGGGAGCCGGCGAGTGCCGGTGTGGTCGACGAGGTAGAAGGCGCCGTACTGGTCACGCCAGATGTAGATGCCGGGGAAGGGCTGCTGGACCTGCCATCGGCCGTGGGTTTTCACTCGGTGATGTCGAAGCGTCATCGGCCCGTAGTTGCCCACGCCACTGATGCCGCCTTGGGCGTGCGGGATGGTGTGGTCGACCTGCATCGACCGGGAGGTCGAGGAGGCGAAGGGGAAGGTGTCGGCCGGCGTCATCAGATGCACGGCCTGTCGATGTCGGTCGGGGATCTCGTAGGCGTCCACCGGCGCCTGGCCGGCCAGGTCGAGCACCGGCTGGATCGTGAACCGCGCGTGCGGTCCCAGCACCTGTCGCACCCACGCCTCGGTGAGCGGTCCGTGGCCTTCGACGCGGACCGCGTCCTCGCGGTCGGGGCCGGCGTAGGTGTGCACGAACATCGTCACGCTTGGCAGCAGCTCCGCCAGGTCGGTGTCATCCCCGGCGCCCGTCACGAGGAGCAGGAACGCGTGCACCCGTCGCTCGTCGTCGGTCTGCAGGTGGGGAGCGTCCGGCATCGTCTCGGCCAGCCGCGCGGCGCGCTTGGCGACGACCGCCTCGATCGCGTCGATGGTCGCGATGTCGGTGTGGACCAGGAACGAGCCCATGCCGTGGGCCTCGCCGCGGAGCTTCTTCGCGAACCGCGCCTGCGCGGCGCGCTCCTCCTTCTCGCGCGCGAGCGCGGGGGCCGCCTGGGCGACCTTCGCCTCGACCAGCGCCTCGAACCGCGACCACGGGATCCGCCCATCTGCGGACTCGACGACCGCCGAGTCGACGTACGCCGCCTCGATGGGCTGCAGGTCCCGGGTCTTCGCGGCCACGTGCCGGGCGTAGGAGGCGCGGACCTCGCCGGCCTCGACCCGGGTCCACAGCTGCGGGAGTCGGTGGCGCAGGTCTTGGGCATCCGCGATCAGCTGCGCCGCGGCGTAGGGCGAGCGCCCGATCCGGGCGCCCAGTTCGGCGGCCGCGAACTCCGTCACCGGCTCCACTCCCGGACCGCCCAGCTGACGGGCCCGCTCCCGTCCCGGGCGGCCGGCCTCGGCCGGGTCCAACCGATCGGCGCAGTGGGCCACCGCCCACTGGTACGCCGCGCGGAGCAGGTCGACCTCGGCCCGCCGAGCGGTCTCGGCGCAGGCGCCGGCGAAGTCGAGGACCTCGTCCTCCGACATCTCCTCCAACGCCACCGAGCTGACCATGAGAACAGTGAAACAGGGCCCACCGACATTGATGATGCTCCAGCCCTGACCGTCAATCAGGCCCCCGTCGGCACCTGCCCGCTGGATGCCGGCGGCCCCGGCAGCTCGACAAGGGCTCGACCACCGGTGTGCGGGTCTCGACAGGCTCAACCGCCCGAAAACCCCGCGACCTCCGCCCCGACGTCGGCGAACGATGCCGGTCTGCCACTGACCATCTCGGTCCTCGCCGATCGACCCGACCTCGCCGAGCCGATGTGGGGCATGCCCAACTCGTGGCCGGAGTTCATGCGCCACGACCCGATCGGTGGGTTGTTCTACAACAACGTGGAGACCCGGTTCGCCGAGTTCGTCCTCGTCGCGCAGGACGACGGGGGTGAGGTCGTCGCGATGGTGTACTCCATCCCCTTCGTCCGAGGAGCGGGCGACTTGCCCGACAACGGATGGGGCTCGTGATCGGCAACGGGCTGCTCACGAGCCTGAGGGACGAGGAGGCCGCGGCGGAACCCGGCTCAGCTGGTCATGGGCCACGAGGGTCGCGGGCGCGACCCGCGCGCTGACCCCCGTGCTCGCCCTCACCGGGTCCAGGTGGGAGCGCCGCAACTGGGTCGGCCTGAAGGAGTACGTCGAGTCCGACAGCCGCTGAGCTCAGCCGAGCCCCAGCCCGGTGCGCACTGCGCGTGGCAGGCCCGCGACGACCAGGTCGTAGGAGTCCTCGATGAGGCCGCGGACGACGTCGTCCTCGATCGAGCCGTCGAGGTCCACGGTGTTCCAGTGCCGCTTGTCCTGGTGGTAGCCGGCCCTGATCCCGTCGTACGCATCGCGCAGCTCGAGGGCGCGTGCGGGCTCGCACTTGAGGTTGACCGACCCGGGGGCCTCGTCGAGCGGCACCAGGGCGAACATCTTGCCGCCGACCTTCATCACCGCGACGCCGTCCCCGAACGGGTAGGTCTCCTCGGCCGCAGGCAGCTCGAGGCAGATCGCCAGTAGCTCGTCGCGCGTCATGACCTCAGTGTGGCGTGTCACCGGATGTCGATGCCGACCTCACCGAGGCCGTATGCCACGACCTGCCAGGCGCCGGCCTGGAGCGGCACAGGCGCGATCACCGAGCCCGTGATCACGACCTCACCGGCCCGGAGCCCGGCGCCGCACGCGGCGAGCGTGTCGGCCATCGACGCGAGCACGACGCCGAGCTCCCCGGTGAGCGCCTCCGGCTCCGACGTCGCCGCGACCTCGACGCCGTCGCGCAGCACCGCGAACGACAGCGGCGTCGGGAGGGACGGTACGACGGGCCCCAGCAGCACGTGCCGGTGGTAGATGTTGCCGGCCACGATCTCCTCGACGTCCGTGGGAGCGAACGAGACGTCGGCGAGCTCGATGGCGACCGACCAGCCGCCGACGGCCGCCAGCGCCGAGGCGGGGGATGCGCCGGGTCCGATGTCGGCAGCCAGGTGGGCGCACACCTCGGCCTCCAGCATCGGCTTGGCCCACGAACCCACCGACACCGAGGCGCCCGTCGGCAGCAGGCGAGACCGGGTCAGTAAGCCGACCAGAGGCCGGTCGATGGACAACGAAGCCAGAGAGGCCGGAGCGCCGAAGCCCGCCTTCCACCCGATCGGGTCGGACGCTGCGGCTCGAGCCGCCAGCATCCGCTCGGTGCCGCGCCGGATCCGCGGATCGATCACGACGGGTCGTCGAAGGTCTCGTCCGGGCCGGGCAGGCCGTAGCCCGCGGCGGCCAGCGACCCGGCGCCGCTCCAGCCCCAGATCAGCACCACGTCCTCGTCCCCGGTGTTGACGAACCCGTGGTAGTTGCCGCGTGGCGTGAAGATGACGTCGCCCGCCTGGGACGGCTCGCGCCCGGTGTTGGTGTGGATCTCGCCGCGCCCCGACATCACGACCAGGAACTCGTCGGCGTCGGTGTGCAGGTGCCGGTCGTGCCGCGCCCCCGGCGGCAGCACCGTCCGGCCGACGGTGAGCCCGTCGGACCCGCCGCGCTCGGAGTTGATGAGGTACTGCACCTGCATGTCGACCCAGCCCTCGTCCTCGCGCAGGTGCTGCTCGAGGGGGACGTCGGCGATGGTGGTGCGGTACGGCGGCGTGGTCATCGCACGACTCCTGCGGCTCGTCGGTACACGTCGGACACGCTGACCAGGAAGTCCCGGTCGGCCAGGTCGCTGCTGCGCGCGGCGCTGAGCATCTCGCTGGCCGCCGAGCAGGTCGGCACCATCGCGCCGAGCCGCCGGCCCAGGTCCTGGGCGAGCACCAGGTCCTTCTGCTGCAGCTCCACGTCGGCGTACACCTCGTTGTCGTCGACCAGCAGCGGCGCGCGATAGCCGATCACCGGCGACGCGACCACGCTCTTCAGCGCCGCGTCGACCACGGCGGCCCGGTCCACGCCGGCCTTCTCGACCAGCGCCACCGCCTCCGCGAACGCGGTCACCGACACCACGAGCGTCAGGTTGATCGCGACCTTGGTGAGGATCGCGTGGCCGTTGGCGCCGATGTAGGTGACCTTCGGGCCGATGGCGTGCAGCAGCGTCTCGACGTGGTCGTACGCCGCCCGCTCGCCGCCCACCATCACCGACATCTGTCCCGCGGCCAGGGTGGCGGGGCTGCCGGAGACGGGCGTGTCCAGGTAGAACGCGCCCGTCGCCGCGACCTCCTCCGCCAGCGCGACGCTGGCGTCGGGGGCGATCGTGCTCAGGTCCGCCCAGACGGTGCCGGGCCGCAGCCCGGCGATCAGCCCGTCCGCGCCGTGCGCGTTGGCCTGGATCGCCGCGGTGTTGGTGAGCATCGTGAACACGACGTCGCAGCGCTCCGCGACCTGGCGCGGGGTGTCGGCCCACCCCATGCCCGCCTCGAGCAGGTCGGCGGCCTTGTCCCGGGTGCGGTTCCACCCGACCACGGTGTGGCCTGCGTCCATGATGCGCCGGGCGATGCCGCTGCCCATCGCGCCGAGGCCGACGAAGCCGACGGTGCGGATCGGGCGCAGCGCGTTCCCGGCGTGCGTCACCGGGCCGCCCAGTAGTCCGCGCGCGCCTTGGAGGCCGCGAGCGCCTCGGCGTCCTCGAAGCCGGGCGCCATCGACGCGGCCGTCCCCGCCATGTACTGGTGGTGGTCGATGTCGAGCAGCCGGATCCAGCTCTGCTGGCCGAA
>NZ_DASWVI010000315.1:0-4831 GCF_036401255.1 Nocardioides sp.
GGCACTGTTCCTGCTGGTCCTGCTGCTGGTCGACGGCTGGGGCCGCTCGCCGGCGGCCGCGGCGGTGACCGTGTCCGTGGTGCCGGCGGCCGCGCTCGCCGCCGGGCCGATCGCCCGGCTGCTGCGTCCGAGCGAGCAGGTCGAGACCGCGGTGGGGTGCTTCCTGGTCGCCGGCGGCCTCGCGGGGCTCGCGATCCCGCCGTCGGCCCACCTCGCCTGGACCATCGCCCCCCAGGCGCTGGTCGGTCTCGGGCTGGGCCTGACGGTCGACCGGCTCACCGCGCGGGCGATCCACCTGCGCCTGCCGCGCGTGGAGCACGCCGGCTGGACGATCGGTGCCCGCCACGTCGGCGTGGTCCTCGGGCTGGCGATCCTCACGCCGGTGTTCACCGCCGACCTCGAGGACGCCCAGGCACCGGCTCAGGAGGCCATCACCTCGCTGGTGCTCGACGCGCCCCTGCCGGCCCGGGACAAGGTCGCGCTCGCGCGGTCGCTCGGCGACGAGCTGAGCGACCAGCACGGTCAGGTGCCCGACCTGCACCGGGCCTTCGCGGCCGCCGACCTGGCTCCCGGTGTCCGGCCGGCGGCGGCCGAGCTCGAACGCGACCTCGACGCCCAGCTCGAGCGCGCGGCGACCCGGGCGTTCCGCGACTCCTTCCTGATCGGCGCCGGGCTGGCGCTCCTGGCCCTGCTCAGCGTCGTCGTCCCCGCGCACCGGAGGGCGGCATGAGGACCCGCGCCGTCGCCCTGCCCGCCCTCGCGGCCGCGCTGGTCGGCGGGGTGCTCACGGTCCAGATCGCGTACGGCGGCGGCTCGTTCGAGCCGCTCCGTCCCGGTGACCCGTGCGCGGCCCGCGAGGTGGCGTCGAGGTCGGTGGGCATCGAAGCGCTCACCGAGCGCCTGGTGCTGATCGCCGTCGACCGCGCCGCGTGCCGCCTCGGCGTGAGCCGCGAGGCGTTCCTCCTCCGGGTCGCCGGCCCCGGCGCCCGCACCGACGCGGAGGTCGACGCCCTGCGCGCCGGCCTGCACGACGCCGTGGCGCAGATGTTGGCGGACGGCACCCTGCCGCCCGCGTCGGACCTGGTCGACGAGGCGCTCGACTCCGCCGACCTCAACGGGTTCCTCGAGGCGGTCATCCGCGCCTTGCCCGACTCGGCGATCGACGCCGCGCTCGAGACCGACGACGTCCTCGACCGGGCCATCGACGATCTCGACCTGCGCGCCTTGCTGAGCGACCTCGACGACCAGGCCGGGCTCGAGGCCCGGGTCGAGGCCGCTGTCGGCGAGGCCGTCACCGACTCACTGGTCGCCCGGGTGCGCGGCTTGGTCTAGCGGCCGCCGCCAGGTCGCGACGCCCTCGTCGAGGTGCAGCTCGGCGTCGGTCTCCGCGGCCGCCTCGGCGTCATGGGTGGCGACGACGACCACGGCACCGCGGTCGGCCTCGGCGCGCAGCGTCGCCATGGCGCGCTCGCGGTTGGTGGCGTCGAGGTCGCTGGTCGGCTCGTCGGCGAGCAGCACGGTGGCCCGCGCGGCGAGCGCCCGGGCCAGCGCGACCCGCTGCTGCTGGCCGCCCGAGAGCTCCTCGATGAGGTGGTTGCCGGACTCCTCGAGCCCGACGAGCGCCAGCGCGTCGGCAGTACGCCGGTGGGCCTCCGCGGGGTCGACCCGCTGGGCGAGCAGCGGCACGACCACGTTCTCCGTCGCCGTCAGGGACGACGCCAGCCCGTTGCCCTGCGGGACCACGACCACGCCGAGCCCGGCGGCCTGCTCGCGGCTGGTGAGGGCGGTCGGACCCAGGTGCACCTCGCCGGTGGTGGGCCGCAGCGCCGCGGCGAGCGCCCACAGCAGGGTCGACTTGCCGGCCCCCGACGGTCCGGTCACCGACACCATCCGGCCGGGCCCGACCGCGAGGTCGAGCGGGTGCAGGGCGAGCAGGTCGCCGTACGAGACCGAGAGGCCCGAGGCCCGCAGCTCACTCATCGCGCTCCTCCTCGGGCACCAGCAGGTAGCCGGCGCCGCGATCGGTGGGATGGAACCTCACCAGCGTCCCGGGGGCCAGGTTGTCGCGGACGTGCAGCGGCAGCGGCAGGAACCCGTCGGGGGTGACCACGGCGTACTCCTCGCCGCTGCGGCCCTCGCCGCCGACCCGGCCGTCGCGGATCGTGATCGTGCGGGGCAGGAACGCCGCGACGTCGGGGTCGTGGGTGACGATCACGACCGTGGTGCCGAGGTCCCGGCTGG
Organism: Nocardioides sp.; assembly: GCF_036401255.1. Classification (GTDB taxonomy): domain Bacteria; phylum Actinomycetota; class Actinomycetes; order Propionibacteriales; family Nocardioidaceae; genus Nocardioides. The sequence continues at coordinate 2,242 of NZ_DASWVI010000315.1, forward strand.
TCTCCGCGATCGCCGCGAGGACCTGGTCGCGCGCGGCGTGGTCGAGCTGGCTGGTCGGCTCGTCGGCGAGCAGCAGGCCGGGCCGCACCGCCATCGCCACCGCGAGCGCCGCCAGCTGCAGGTGGCCGGGCGTCAGCTCGGCCAGCGGCCGGTGCGCGTCGGCGCCCAGACCGAGCCGGTCGAGCACCCCCTCGGGCTCGGGCAGCTCCTTGCCCCACCGCCGAGCGGCCCGTTGCGCGAAGCGGACGTTGTCGTGGGCCGTCGCGTAGGGCAGCAGGTTGCGCTCGGCGCCCTGGAGCATCAAGGACACGTCCTTGGCGCGCATCTCGTCCAGCTGGCGCGCGGTGGCGGCCGACAGCTCCAGGTCGCCCACGTGCACCTTGCCCGCGCTCGGCCGGAAGACCCCGGCGAGCAGGCTCAGGAGCGTCGACTTGCCCGCCCCCGACGGGCCGAGCAGGCCGACCAGCTCGCCGGGGGCGACGTCGAGGTCGACGCCCGAGAGCGCCGCGACCTCGTGGCCCTCGGAGCGGTAGATGTGCACCAGGCGCCGGGTGCTCACCCGCAGGCCCGCGGTCGAGTCGCTCACAGCGTCTCCCGGAGGCGTCGTACGCCGGAGCGTCGGGCCAGGGCCCGGCCGATCAGCACGCTGCCCAGCCCGAGGACGAGCGCGACGGCCGCGGCGGTGAGGGCGACCACGGACCAGGCGGTGTGGAGGTCGAGGGTGGACACCCGGGGCTCACCGGCGAACAGCGGCACGGTCGGCAGCGCCAGATGTGCGCCGTACAGCCCGGCGGCCGTGCCGGCGAGCACGCCGACCGCCACCGCGGGCAGCTGGGACGCGACCGCCATCGAGCCGATCGCCCGGCCCGTCACCCCGCTCATCCGCAGCGCCGCGAGGTCGCGGGTGCGGAACCGCCAGCTGCTCGCGGCGCCGACGAGCAGCACCAGCAGCGCGATGGCGACCGCGGCCGCGCCGACCAGGGCGGCCAGCTGGATGCTCCACGCCGCCGTCGACTCGTCGTAGGTTCGGCGGATGTCCGAGAGGGTGCGGGTGGTGGTCACGGCCGCGGCGTGGTCGTGGAGGGCGGCGTCGACGCGCGCGAGCAGCTCAGGGTCGTCCTCGGCGAACCACAGCTCGATCCGGGCGCTCGTCGCCAGCGCCACGCCGCGCTGGAGGAGATCGAGGTCGACCACGGCGACATCGGGCCCGGCCGAGGGCACCCGGTCGAGCACTCCGACCCAGGTGGCGGCCTGTGCGGTGCCGTCCAGGGCGCTGAGGTCGAAGTCGCGGCCCTGCGCGGTCGGCGGCAGGCTGCCCGCGACCAGGGCCGGTACGACGCCGGGCAGCCAGGTCTGCGACATCGACATCTCGCTCGGCCCGTCGGTGGCCACCCGGATCGTCAGCCGGTCGGGCGTGCTCGACCGCGGCACCAGGTCGCCGTCGGTGGGGTCGTGGACCGGGGTCCACGACTCGGCCGGGCCGATGGCGACCGGCCGGTCCCCCGCCAGACCGCTCAGCGTGGCCGCGCCCTGCATCATCGCGCCGGGAACGGTCTGCAGCCAGATCGCGGTCACGTAGCACCCGTCGCGGCAGTAGGACGCGACCTCGAAGCGCCGCCGCTCGACGGGGTCGTGGAGGTCCGCGACCGCGGTGTGCAGCGTCTCCCCGTACGGCGTGACGAGGTCGAGACCGAGCGTGAGCGGCCCGCGCTCGCCGTCGGTCCGGATCGAGACCAGCGAGGAGTCGGTGACCTCGAGGCGCAGCCGGGTCCCGGTGATCTCGATGGGCTCGGCATCGGTGCCCACGATGTCGTCCCAGGCCTCCGCGTCCGGGGCGTGCCCGCCGAACAGCGCGATCCGGGGGAACTCGTCCGGGACGACCGCGACGGTCTCGATCGCACCGGTGCCGGGTGGGCGGATGCGCACCACGGGCGTGACCTCGCGCCCCTCCGGGTCGACCTCCGCCAGCGCCTCGCGCACCGACAGCAGGTCGCCCGCCTGGACGCTGGCCACCAGCGGGGCGCCGGCCTCCTGCGCGGCCGCCGACCCACGGTTGCGATCGCCGATGACGAAGGCGTCGGCCGAGAACACCGCGAGCGCGGAGGCGAGGGTGACCACGGCGACGATCCGCCGGGTCGCCGGGCTGCGTGCCGCGTCCAGCAGGCTGACGGCCCCGCGGACCCGCCCGCGGGCGAGCATCCTGCGGCCGGCGAGCGCCGCGAGCGGCGTGGTGAGGTGGGCGAGCACGAGTCCGATGACGACCGCCAGCAGGCCAGGGGCGACCAGCGCCGCCGGGCCCTCGAGGCCGCCGGTCGCGAACACCACGACCACCGACCCGCAGCCCGCGACCACCAGCGCGTCGCCGGTGCCCAGCGCCCAGCCGCTGCGCCGCGGCGGCACCCGGCGCAGCAGCGTCTCGACCGGCTCGCGCGCGACCCGGGCCACCGCGACCGCGGTCAGCACCACCAGGGCGGCGATCGCGATGCCGACCGCCGCGACCAGGCGCAGCCCGGTCTCGAGCGGCGCATGTCCGGGGAGCACCGTCGCCCGGGCGATCCAGGTCCCGACCAGAGCGGCGGTGACGCCCGGC
>NZ_DASWVI010000316.1:0-9565 GCF_036401255.1 Nocardioides sp.
GGACTGGCTGGCCGCGCTCCAGCACGGCGCCCGCGAGGTGTTCGGGGAGCAGTGGGAGCCCCAGCTGGCCCGGTTCCTGGCGTTCCTGCGGCGGCGCGTCACCGGTGACTACGTCGTCGACGAGTACGGCTTCGACCAGGAGGTCACCGAGCGCCTGCTCCTGGCGGCGCTGCGCCCGATCGCGGAGAAGTGGTTCCGCATCGAGGTCCGTGGTGTGGAGAACATCCCCGCCGAGGGCGGCGCGCTCGTGGTGTCCAACCACTCCGGGACGATCCCCGTCGACGGGCTGATGACGCTGGTGGCGGTCCACGACCACACCGGGCGGTTCCTGCGCCCGCTCGGTGCCGACCTGGTCTTCCGGCTGCCGTTCGTGAGCTCGCTGGCGCGCAAGGGCGGGGCGACGCTGGCGTGCACCGAGGACGCCGAGCGGATGCTGACCGGCGGTGAGCTCGTCGGCGTGTGGCCCGAGGGCTTCAAGGGCATCGGCAAGCCCTACGGCGACCGCTACAAGCTGCAGCGGTTCGGCCGGGGCGGGTTCGTGGCCGCGGCGCTGCGCACCGGGGTGCCGATCATCCCCCTGTCGGTCGTCGGCGCCGAGGAGATCTACCCGCTGGTCGGCAACCTGCCGTCGCTGGCGCGCCTCCTCGGGCTGCCCTACCTCCCGATCACGCCGTTCTTCCCCGCGCTGGGCCCGCTCGGCCTGGTGCCGCTGCCCTCGAAGTGGCTGCTGGAGTTCGGCGAGCCGATCCGCACCGACGAGCTCGACGTGGGCGCGGCCGACGACCCGATGCTGGTCTTCAACGTCACCGACCAGGTCCGCGAGACCATCCAGCAGACGCTCTACTCCCTGCTGATGCAGCGGGAGTCGGTCTTCAAGTAGCGGGGACGCGCCAGCGGACCCGCTGATGGTGGTCGAGCGACCCGCGTGTCGAGACCCGGTGAGCCGACCGCCGACGACGACCCCCCGTCAGGGGGTCTTGGGCAGCTCGCCGGTGACGCCGTCGATGACGCCCTGGAGGATGCCGGTCACCCCGTCGACGACGTCGCTCACCACGGGGATCGACGGGGCGTCGCTGGGTGAGCCGCCGCCGGTGAGGTCGTCGGTGAGGTCGCGGATCGGGTCCGAGCCTCCGGTGCCACCACCGGACGGCTGGTCGCCGGAGCCGGGGTCGAGCACGCTGCCGGGCCCGATCTCCTCGGCGTCGACGTCGGGCAGTTTGGGGCCGTGGCCCGACTTGTCGCCCCGGTCGGTGCGGTCGGCGTGGGCGACGGGCTCGGCCGGCGGGCGCGGGACCGTGATCGTCTCCTGGGCGGCGACCAGTCCGGGCGGGATCGAGGCGATGCCGGCGCCGCCGCAGTCGGCACAGCGCAGCGCTGCCTCGCTGTCGATCGTCGTGACCACCCCGGCGGCGCGGATCAGCTCGTCGCGGGCGTCGGCCGGCACCAGGGGCTCGAGGGCGGCGAGCCGGTCGATGCTGGCCGCGGCGAAGTCGCGCAGCCGCGCGATCGAGGACGCCGACCCGGTGTGGGCGTAGTCGGCCAGCAGCAGGTCGGAGGCCTCGGTCGCCTGGTCGGTGAACGTGTTGAGCGTGTCGGCGATCCGCTGCTCGTCTCCGGTGTCGTCCTGGCCCGTCAGCGCCTCGACCTCGCCGAGGCGGTCGCTGGCGCTGGCCAGGATGGTGGCGCCCTTGCCGGCCTCGCCGACCGAGAGCCCGGTGTGCGCGCGCTCGATGGCCCGCTTGACGGGGTAGAGCGAGTCGCCGGGCAGCGCCGACTGCGAGGCCATGGCCAGCGAGGTGGTCGCGCCGACGATCGCGATGCCGCCGGCGACGGCGGCGAGCCGCCGCTCCCGGGTCGGGCGGCGCTGGGGCAGGGTGAGCCGCGAGACGTCGTCGGGGACCAGGGCGGTGGCGGCCTCGGCCATCAGCCGCTCGCGCAGCGTGGCGACGAACTCGGGGCGGGCGGTGGCGTCGGGGACCGAGCGGAGTGCGCCGACGAGCTCGAGCAGCTCCGCGTCGCGCGGATCGGAGGCGTCGTACGACGACGCGCCCTCGATCCTCTCGTTGAACTCCTCGGCGCGCCGTTGCGCCGTGAAACCCCAGCTCATCTCGTCCGCCCCATCCAGCCGTCGGCAGCGCCGCCGGTCGGGGACGCTGACACCGACCTCAACGACGCGTGGCAGCGCGAGGTTACGCGGGTGCCGGGGGCGACGTAAACGATTTCGAAGGCGCCGCGCATCAGTCCCGGATCCCTTCGGGCATCAGCTTCGCGAGATTGCGTACGCCGCGCAGCTGCAGCTGCTTGACCGCGCCGTCGCTGCGCCCCAGGACCGCGGCCGTCTCGGCGATGCTCATGCCCTGCAGGAACCGCATCACCAGGCAGTCGCGCTGCTCGGGGGGCAGCTCGGTGAGCGCGCGCAGCAACAGCTCGTTGGTCAGGCCGGCGAGGACCGTGGACTCCGGACCCTCGGTCGCGTCGTCGTGGAGGCCCATGTCCTCGGTCGTCAGCTCGAGACGGGTGCGGCCGGCCTTGAAGTGGTCGGTCGCGAGGTTGCGGGCGATCGTCATCAGCCAGGCGCCGAAGTCCTTGCCCTGCCAGCGGAACCCGTTCATGCTCCGCAGCGCGCGGAAGAACGTCTCGGAGGTGAGGTCCTCCGCGAGCGTGCCCGACCGGGTCCGGTAGAAGAGGAACCGGTAGACCGAGGGCTGGTAGTGGTCGTACAGCAGGCCGAAGGCCTCCGTGTCGCCCTTGCGGGCCAGCTCGACCAGGGCGATCAGCCGGGAGCGTTCGGCCTCGTCCTCCTCCGAGGAGGCCGCCAGCTCGGCGTCGTCGTAGCCGCCGGGGCCGACCGGATCACCGGACCCGGCCGTGGTGCGCCCGCTCGTGGCCGCCTCGGTCGCGAGGAGTCCCGGCAGCGCGAGGTTCGGGGCCCCGGGGCCGGGGGTCGCGGCGGCGAGGTGCGGCTGCTCGGCGAGCAGCACCTGGGCGACCAGGCGTCGCAGCGCGTCCAGACGGCGCGCGACGTCGGTGTCCTCCCACGACATGTCAGATCCTCCCGGAAGCTTCCCCCGAAGCCTGCCCCATCGTAAACGTGAGTTACGCCTCTGTGAACCGCCGTCCGGTTAAAGGACCGGTCCGACCGGAATCCGGCCGGGGAGGGGTCAGCGCAGGAACCGGCGGCTGCGCAGCGCGAGGCCCGCGGCCACCGTGCCGCTGGCGGCGCCGGCGATCCCGCCGACCACCAGGCCGGCCCGCAGCGCCTTGCGGGCGGTGCGGTAGTCGTGGATGCGCCAGCCCTGCTCGCGGGCATACGCGCGGAGCCGGGCGTCCGGGTTGATCGCGCACGGGTCGCCGACCATCGAGAGCAGCGGCAGGTCGTTGTAGGAGTCGGAGTACGCCGAGCACCGGCGCAGGTCCAGGTCCTCCCGCGCGGCCAGCGCGCGGACCGCCTCGCCCTTCGCCGGGCCGTGCAGGAGGTCGCCGACCAGGCGGCCGGTGTAGACGCCGTCGACGTGCTCGGCGACGGTGCCGAGCGCGCCGGTCAGCCCGAGCCGGCGGGCGATGATCTGCGCGATCTCGATCGGCGCGGCCGTGACCAGCCAGACCCGCTGCCCCTCGTCGAGGTGCAGCTGGGCCAGGGCCCGGGTGCCTGGCCAGATCCGGTCGGCCATCGCCTCCTCGAAGATCTCCTCGCCCAGCTCCTGCAGCTCGGTGACCGTGTGGCCGGCGATGAACCCGAGCGCCGAGGCCCGGGCGTCGGCGACGTGGTCGGGGTCCTCGACGCCCACGACGCGGAAGTAGGCCTGCTTCCAGGCGGCGCCGAGGATCTCGCGGGTCGTGAAGAAGTTCCGCCGGTGGAGCCCGCGGGCGAGGTGGAAGATGCTGGCGCCCTGCATGACGGTGTTGTCGACGTCGAAGAACGCCGCCGCCACCGGGTCCAGCGGCGGGGTCAGCGCCGACTCCACCTCGGCGGCGGCCGCCGCGGCCTCGCCGGCGAGCACCGAGCGCACCTGCAGGTTGCGCGGTCGGGCTCTCTTGTCGCGCGACGGGCTCACAGGGGCAGGGTAGACCGCGTTCGAGGCACCGCCCGGTGCCGGAGCGTGGATGTGGAAGTATCCCCTCATGCCTGGGATGCGCGACATCACCGAGCTGGTGAGCGGCGCCGCCGCCGAGCACCCCGACCGCCTCGCGGTCGTCGAGGCCGGCGGCCGCAGCCTGACCTGGAGCGGCCTCGAGGACGAGGTCGGCCGGATCGCGACCGGGCTGGGCGAGACGGGCGTCCTCGGTGGCGCCCGGGTGATGATCGCGGTCGGCAACCGGCTCGAGTTCGTCACCACCTACCTCGGCGTGCTGCGGGCCCAGGCGGTGGCCGTCCCGGTCAACCCGCGCTCCACGGCCGCCGAGCTGGCCCGGATGCTCGCCGACTCCGGGTCGCGGCTGGTGGTCGCGGACCCGCACACGGTGGGAGCCGTCCGCGAGGCCGTCGCGTCCCTCGAGGCGCCGGCGCCGGTGGTGGCGGTCGTCGAGGCGGAGCCATTGTCCGGCGAGCGGCCGTACGCCGCGCTGCGGGAGGCCGAGGCGCGGCCGGTGCCGCCCCTGCAGGACCCTGAGAAGCTCGCCGTCCTCCTCTACACCAGTGGTACGTCGGGCCGCCCGCGCGCCGCGATGCTGACCCACCGGGCGCTGTTGGCCAACCTCGACCAGATCGCCCGGGTCGACCCGCCGATGATCCACGGCGACGACGTGGTGCTCGGCGTACTCCCGCTGTTCCACGTCTACGGCCTCAACGCGGTCCTGGGCGGCGTGCTGCGCCACCGCGCCAAGCTCGTGCTGGTCGAGCACTTCGACCCGCACGAGACGCTGTCGCTCATCGACGACGAGGCGTGCAGCGTGGTCCCGGTGGCGCCGCCGGTCTTCGCCCACTGGGAGCACGAGGAGCACCTGGCCGAGCACCTCGGCCCCGTGCGCCTGGTCCTGTCGGGGTCGGCACCGCTGGCGGCCGACGTGCTCGAGCGGTTCACGGCTCGCACCGGGGTCGCGGTGCACCAGGGCTACGGGCTCACCGAGGCGGCGCCGGTCGTGACGAGCACGCTGTGCAGCCAGGCACCGCCGGCCGGGTCGGTCGGCGCGGCGCTGCCGGGGGTGGAGCTGCGCCTGGTCGACGAGTCCGGTCGGCCGCCGGAGGGCGACGACCCGGGGGAGATCCAGATCCGGGGCGCCAACCTGTTCAGCGGCTACTGGCCCGACGGCGACGGCGGGCCCGACGAGGACGGCTGGTGGTCGACCGGCGATGTCGGGTTCCTCGACCCGGCCGGCGACCTGTTCCTGGTCGACCGGATCAAGGACCTGGTGATCGTGTCTGGCTTCAACGTCTACCCGGTCGAGGTCGAGGAGGTCCTCGCGGAGGTCGACGGGGTCGAGGAGGCGGCCGTGATCGGGGTCGCCGACCCGGACACCGGGGAGGCGGTCGTGGCCTACGTCCGGGCGCCCGGTGCCGACCCGGCCGCCGTCGCCGCGGCGGCCCGTGCGCACTGCGAGGAGCGGCTCGCCCGGTTCAAGCGGCCCTCGCGGATCGAGGTGGTCGAGACCCTGCCCAAGACCGGCACCGGCAAGGTGCAGAAGGGCCGGCTGCGCGGCATCGAGCGGCGCCGGGCGCTGGGGTTGTTGGAGTGATGGGGTTGTTGGAGTGAGCGCGCCCCGGGTGACGATCTACTCGCGGCCCGGCTGCCACCTGTGCGACGTGGCCCGCGAGGTCGTCGAGCGCGTGTGCGCGGACCTCGGGGAGGAGTACGTCGAGGTCTCGATCGACGACGACCCCGAGCTGCGCGAGCGGTTCACCGACGAGGTCCCGGTGACGTTCGTCGACGGCCGGCAGCACGACTTCTGGCGCGTCGACGAGACGCGGCTGCGGAGGGCGCTCGCCCGATCCTGAGCGGCCCCGGGCCCGGCGCCGCCGCCGGCGTGGGTCATCTCACAGCCCGTCCCACCAGCCGGGCGACGGCTCCGGTCCGGTTTGTTCTCCTGTTCACAAACTCCTACAGTGAACGAGCCGCCGGGTGCGAGGACGGGGTCGTCCTGCTGTGCTCGACGACGGCCTGGCCCCATGGCGTTGGAGACGAGAGCAGTGACCGCACGGACCTCCCCCGAGAGTGCCCGGGACATCCCCGAGGCCACCGTCGCGCGACTGCCGGTGTACCTCCGGGCCCTCGTCTCGCTCTCCGAGGAGGGCACCGCGACCTGCTCGAGCGAGGAGCTCGCGCTCGCGGCCGGCGTGAACAGCGCGAAGCTGCGCAAGGACCTGTCCTACCTCGGCAGCTACGGCACCCGCGGCGTCGGCTACGACGTGGACTACCTGCGCTACCAGATCGCCCGCGAGATCGGGGTCACCCAGGACTGGCCGGTCGTGATCGTCGGCATCGGCAACCTCGGGCAGGCGCTGGCCAACTACTCCGGCTTCCGTAGCCGGGGGTTCCGGGTGGTGGCGCTGCTCGACGCCGACCCCGCCCGGCACGAGCAGGTCGTCGCCGGCATCGACGTACGCCCCTTCGACCACCTCGAGCGGATCGTCCGCGACCACTCCGTCGCGATCGGGGTGATCGCGACACCCGCGGTCGCCGCGCAGGACGTCGCCGACCGGATGGTCGCCTGCGGGATCACCAGCATCCTCAACTTCGCGCCCACCGTCCTCACCGTCCCGGCCGAGGTCGACGTGCGCAAGGTGGACCTGTCCATCGAGCTGCAGATCCTCGCCTACCACGAGCAGCGCAAGACCCAGGGGGCGGTGACCGCATGAGCGTGCTCGTGGTCGGCATCTCCCACAAGACCGCGCCGGTCGCCCTGCTCGAGCAGCTCGCGCTCGACGGCCCGGCGCTGCACAAGCTGATCGACGACGTCGCGGCGAGCGAGCACGTCACCGAGGCCACGGTCATCGCCACCTGCAACCGGCTGGAGATCTACGCCGAGGTCGACCGCTTCCACGGCAGCGTGGAGGAGCTGTCCCGCCTCGTCGTCGAGCGCGCCGGCGAGCGCACGGAGGCGATGCTGCCGCACCTGTACGTCCACTACGACGACGGCGCGGTCTCGCACCTGTTCCAGGTGGTGTCCGGCCTGGACTCGATGGCGGTGGGCGAGGGCCAGATCCTCGGTCAGACCCGGGCCGCGCTCCACGCCGGCCAGGAGATCGGCACCGTCGGCCCCGCGCTCAACCTGCTGTTCCAGCAGGCTCTCCGCGTCGGCAAGCGGGCCCGGGCCGAGACCGGCATCGACCGGGCCGCGCCCTCGCTGGTCACCGCGGCCCTGGACCGCAGCCGGGTCGCCGTCGGCGACCTCTCGGGCAAGCGGGTGCTCGTCGTCGGCGCCGGGTCGATGGCCGGACTCGCGACCGCCACGGTCGCCGCCCGCGGGGCCGGGAGCGTCACGGTCGTCAACCGCACCCCCGCCAGCGCCGACCGGCTCGCCGAGGAGTACGGCGCGCGCGCCGCGGCGCTGGCCGACCTGCCCGCCGAGCTCGCCCTGGCCGACGTGGTGGTGTCGTGCACGGGAGCGGCCGGGATCCTCATCGGCCGCGAGACCGTCGCCGCCGCGGTCACCGACGGCCGCGACCTCGCGATCCTCGACCTGGCCCTGCCGCACGACGTCGACCCCGCCGCGGCCGAGCTGCCGGGCGTGACGCTGGTCAACCTCGCCGACCTCGCCGACGACCTCAGCGAGTCCGACGCGGGGCAGGAGGTCGAGGCGGTCCGCGAGATCGTGACCCAGGAGGTCGCCGCCTTCCTCACCGCCCGCCGGCAGGCGAGTGTCACCCCCACGGTGGTCGCGCTCCGCTCGATGGCCACCTCGGTCGTCGAGGCCGAGATGGAGCGGCTGACCGGCCGCCTGCCCGACCTCGACGACGACGCGCGGGCCGAGGTCCTGCACACGGTGCGCCGGGTCGCCGACAAGCTGCTGCACCAGCCCACCGTGCGGGTCCGCGAGCTGGCCAACGAGGACGGCGCCGTCTCCTACGCCACCGCGCTGGCCGAGCTGTTCGCGCTCCACCCCGACGCCGTCGACGCGGTCACCCGCCCCGAGGGGCTCGCATGAGTGCCCCCACGCTGCGGGTCGGCACCCGCGCCTCCGTGCTGGCCACGACCCAGTCCCGCCTGGTCGCCGACGTGCTCCGCGAGCGGCTCGGTCGCGACGTCGAGCTGGTCGAGGTCTCGACCGAGGGCGATCGCAGCCAGGCCTCCGGCGTACCGCTCCAGGGCGCGGCGAGCACCGGCGTGTTCGTCGCCGCGGTGCGCGAGGCGCTGCTGCGCGGCGACGTCGACGTCGCCGTCCACTCGCTCAAGGACCTGCCGACCGCGCCCGCCGACGGCATCGTGCTGGCCGCCGTCCCGCAGCGCGAGGACCCCCGCGACGTCGTCGTCGCCCGCGACGGCCTCACGCTGGGAGAGCTGCCGGTGGGCAGCCGGGTCGGCACCGGCTCGCCCCGCCGGGTCGCGCAGCTGCACGCGCTCGGCCTGGGCCTGGAGATCGCCGGCATCCGCGGCAACGTCGACACCCGGGTCGGCAAGGTCCGCTCCGGTGAGTACGACGCCGTGATCCTCGCCCGCGCGGGGCTGGCCCGGATCGGGCGCCTCGACGAGGTCACCGAGGTCCTCGACCCGCTCCAGATGCTCCCGGCGCCGGGGCAGGGCGCGCTGGCCGTGGAGTGCCGCACCGACGACACGCTGGCCGCCGAGGTCACCGCCGCCCTGGACGACCCGCGGACCCGGGCCGCGGTCGCCGCCGAGCGCGCCGTGCTGGCCACGCTCGAGGGCGGCTGCTCGGCCCCGATCGGGGCGCTCGCCGAGATCGTGGAGGGCGAGCAGGACGAAGAGCTCTGGGTGAGATCAGTGGCGCTCTCACCCGACGGGGCGCTCACGGTGCGCCGGTCCGCGGCGGGCGACCCCGCCGACGCCGTCGGCGTCGGGACCCGGTTGGCCGAGGAGATGCTCGCCGACGGGGCCGCCCGGCTCTCGGACCCCGCGCACGACCGCTTGAACGACCCCGCGCACGACCCCGTGAACGACCCCTTGAAGGACACAGCAGACAAGGTGCAGAACGCATGACTCGAGGCAAGACCACCACCGCCACCGGCTCGGGATCCACTCGAGGCTGGGTGTCGTTCGTCGGCAGCGGGCCGGGCGACCCGGGCCTGCTGACCGTGCGCGCCGTCGACCTGCTCCAGCAGGCCGACGTCGTGGTGACCGAGGTGCCCGACCACGCGGCCCTGGTCCGCACCGTGCTCGGCCTGCCCGCCGACCCGGACGGCACCGCCGGCACGACAGCCACCGGGGACGCCGGGGACACCGGGGCCCACGGGCCCGAGCTCGTCGACGGCGGCTTCGGCGAGGACGGCCAGCCGCTGACCCACGCGGCCCGCGCGAAGGTCGTGGTGCGGCAGGCCAAGCGCGGCCTGCGCGTGGTGCGGCTGATGGCCGGCGACCCGTTCCTCTACGCCTCCGGGCCGGAGGAGGCGCAGGCGTGCGTCAAGGCGGGCATCGGCTTCGAGATCGTCCCCGGGGTCTCCTCGGTCAGTGCG
>NZ_DASWVI010000317.1:0-17522 GCF_036401255.1 Nocardioides sp.
CGACCGCGGGCACCGTCGTGGCCAGCGACGCCCGGTCGCGGGTCCACCGCGCGAGCGCGGCACCGGCCCGGCGCAGGTCGTCGCGGGTCTGCTCCCCGACACCGGCCAGCAGCACCCAACGCAACTCGGCGTTGTCGGACGCGCCCAGCGGCACCGGGACCGCGGTGACCTCGCCGGCGCCGCCCGTGGCCCGGTCGGCCTCGAGCACCGCCAGCAGGTCGACGCCGATCTGGTCGGCGAGCCCCTCCGCGCCCGGACCGAGCACGAGGGGGTCGCCGTCAGCAGCACCGGGCAGCACCGGGACCGCAACGACCTCGACCCCGAGGATCGCGTGCGGGAGAGCCGCGCTGAGCGCGAACTCCGGCGGAGATACCTGGCTCGGCAGGGTGACAGTCACCGGGGTCAGCCGACGACGTCCTTGAGGGCATCTCCCAGCGCGCCGGCCTCCTCGGCGTTCAGCTCGACAACCAGGCGACCACCGCCTTCGAGCGGGACGCGCATGACGATGCCGCGTCCTTCCTTGGTGACCTCCAGCGGACCGTCGCCTGTCCGCGGCTTCATCGCCGCCATCCGCGCACCTTCCTCTTGTCATGTGGCAGCGGGTCTCCGAGGACCCGGCTGCGCCGTACGCGTCGACCATTATCCCCTATCGGACGGTGACGCGGAGCACAGCCCGCCCCCAGCCCGCCCCGAGCCCGCCCCGACCCCAGCGCAGCCGGCTGGCAGACTTCGGCCATGCAGGCCCGCTCGGCGCTCTTCGACGTCTACGGCGACCACCTGCGCGCCCGCGGCAGCCAGGCCCCGGTGGCCGCGCTGGTGCGGCTCCTCGACCCCGTCGGCATCGCGGCTCCCGCGGTCCGCACCGCGATCTCCCGGATGGTGCTGCAGGGCTGGCTCGAGCCGGTGCAGCTCGACGGCGGCCGCGGCTACCGGACGACCGAGCGCGCCAACCGGCGCCTCGACGACGCCGGCAACCGGATCTACGGGCGCGAGGTCCCGGCGTGGGACCAGCACTGGCACCTGGCGTTCGTCGACCCGCCCCCGGGCCGCGCCGCGCGGACGCGGCTGCGCGCCGGCCTCCGGTTCCTCGGGTACGCCGAGCTCGCCGACCACGTGTGGGTCAGCCCGTTCGCCCGGGCGGAGCTGGCCTCGGTGCTGGAGCGGGAGGGCGCGACGGCCACGATCGCGCGGGCGGACCGGTTCGAGCCCGCACCGAGCAGCGCCTGGGACCTCGACGCGCTCCGCGACGCCTACGAGGGCTGGCTCGGCTCCTGCGTGGACCTCGTCGAGGAACACACCGCCGCCCACGAGGATCCCGACGAGGCGGCGTTCGCGGCGCGCTTCCACCTGGTCCACGAGTGGCGGAAGTTCCTGTTCGCCGACCCCGGCCTCCCCGACGTGCTGCTGCCCGCCGACTGGCCCGGCCGCACGGCCGCCGCGCTGTTCGCCGCCCACGCCGGCCGGCTCAAGCCGGGCGCGGACCGGTTCGTGGCCCGGTGCCTGGGCGCGGCCCCTCCGCAGGCCTGACAAGATGCCCGCATGACCGAGCCTTCCGTCCTCCTCGACGTCGCCGACGGTGTCGGCACCATCACGCTGAACCGTCCGCAGGCCTACAACAGCCTCGACATCGCGACCAAGGAGCTGCTGCTCGAGACCGTCCGCGCCGTCGCCGACGACCCGGCCGTCCGGTGCGTCGTGCTGACCGGCACCGGCAAGGCATTCTGCACCGGCCAGGACCTCAAGGAGCACATCGACCTGCTCGAGAACGGCGGCAGCGACCAGCTGTTCACCACCGTCGACCGGCACTACAACCCGATCGTCACGACGCTGGCCGGCATGGCCAAGCCGGTGATCGCCGCGGTCAACGGCGTGGCCGCGGGCGCCGGCGCGAGCCTGGCGTTCGCCTGTGACCTGCGGATCGTCGCGGACACCGCGGGCTTCAACCTCGCCTTCGCCAACGTCGCGCTGTCCTGCGACACCGGCGCGAGCTACACCCTGCAGCGGCTCGTGGGCCGCGCGAAGGCGATCGAGCTGCTCTACTTCCCCGACACGGTGCCCGCCGCCCAGGCGCTCGAGCTGGGCCTCGCGACCAGGGTCGTGCCCGCCGACGAGCTGGCCGCCGAGGTCGGCGCGCTCGCCGCTCGGCTGGCGGCCGGGCCGACCGTCGCGCTCGGCGCGATCCGCCAGTCGGTCGCGTACGCCGCCGGGCACTCGTTCGAGGAGTCGGTCGAGGTCGAGAGCGCGATGATGCAGAAGACCGGCGCCACGGCCGATCACCGGGCCGCGGTCGCGGCGTTCGTCGCCAAGCAGCAGCCGGTGTTCGAGGGCCGCTGACCGGTCAGTCCACCTGCTCCCAGGCCACCTCGCCGCGGAACGCGCCCCAGATCGAGAGCACCTGGCGCGGGGCCACGACCCGCATCTGCCGGCGACCGGGCCGCGCGCCGTACTCGACCGTCAGGGCGGTGCCGCGGAAGCGGTGGTTGAACCAGCCGGTCATCGTGCCGTGGCACACGCCTCCGCAGGTGAAGGACTTGCGCGGCAGGTTCAGCTTGTCGGCGACCCGGCGGGAGAACCGCTTGTCCTTGGTATCGGTGTCGACGCCGTGGAGCGGCTGGTGGAAGCTCACGATCCAGCGCGGCTTGATCTTCTTCAAGAACCCCATCACCGCGCGGGTCTCGGGCTCGCTGCCGGCGCGCGGCCCGGACTCGTAGTTGCCGTCCAGGTCGGCCCAGCGGTAGGGGAAGTTGCGGTTGAGGTCGACGCCGTGGGCGTTCTTGCGGGTGTGCGCGGCGACGCCGTCGGGGTTGTACGTCGGCAGCACCCACAGGTCGACGCCGAGGATCGGGCGGCCGTCGCGCAGGCTGGTGAGGATCTGCCGCGGCGCGGCCTCGTTGCCGTGCATGGCCGAGACCAGCAGCACCTTCGGCTTGCCGGGCTCCCCGAGGCGCCAGGCGGTGATCGGCCGGCCCTGGACGGAGTGGCCGATCACCCGCTTGCCGATGACCGCGCGCTCGCCCGACGGCGCCTGCTGGGCCTCCGCCGGGCCGGGGGCCGCCAGCAGGGCGGCGCCGAGGACGGTGGTCAGGGCGGTGGTCAGGGCGGTGGTCGCGACGATCCCGAGGCGCATGGTCCTCGACCCTACTCAGACCCTGCCCAGACCGGGCTCAGACATGGCTCAGACATGGCTCAGACATGGCTCAGACATGGCCGAAGAGGTAGGCCCACGTGAAGACGCCGACGCCGACGAGCATCCCGACGTGGGCGAGGATCGAGAGGCCCGGGCCGTCGGACCAGCTGTCCTCCTGCCCCTCCGAGGCGTGCCGGCCGTGGCTGGGCAGCCAGCGGACCAGGATCAGCAGGCCGGCGACCACGACGATCCACCACAGGGCGAGCGCGACGATGCCGATCGTGTCGCCGCCCGCGACCAGGAACACCACCCACACGACGAGGGCCAGGACGCCCGCGGTGGTGTGCACCTGGAGCAGCCCGCCGCCCATGTGCAGCCGGCCCGCGCCGCGGTCGCCGCGCCCCAGGCGCAGCCGGGTCAGCACGATCACCACGGCCGCCAGGGCGGTGAGGACGTAGACGATCAGCTCGGTCGACACGGTGCGAAGTGTGCCCTACCCGGTGGGTTGGCCGCCATGACCGCCGTCGCTTCCCGGACGTTCATCGCCCGGACCGCCGGCGTTCTCCAGCTGCGTCGCCAGCCGGTCCAGCAGCGCGTCGACGTCGGTCATCCGGTAGCCGCGGACCGCCAGCGGGAAGCGCACCCGGCGCAGGTCGTCGGCACGCAGCGGCCCCTCGGGGGGTACGCCGGCGTCCGGGCGGTCGTCGTACGCCTCGGCGAGCGGAGCGCCCCGGCCGGCCGCGACCACGGCGACACCGCCGAGGGCGAGCACGATGAGGATCGCGAAGAACCACATCATGGCCGGGCCTCCTCCCGGGCGGCGACCATCCGGGCGACGGCCTCGTCGACGTCGTCGGTGAGCAGCACCGCGTCGAGGTCGCTCTGCTTGATCCGGCCCTCGGCCAGCATCGTGGCGCCCATCCAGTCCAGCAGGCCGCTCCACTCGGCGACCCCGAGCAGGACGATCAGGAACGAGGTGATCTTCTGGGTCTGCACGAGCGTCATCGCCTCGAACAGCTCATCGAGCGTCCCGAGCCCGCCGGGCAGGGCGAGGTAGCCCTGGGAGTATTTCACGAACATCGTCTTGCGGGCGAAGAAGTAGCGGAAGTTGATGCCGACGTCGACCCACGGGTTGAGCTCGCCCTCCCATGGCAGCTCGATGCCGAGGCCGACGCTGACCCCGCCCGCCTCGCTGGCGCCCTTGTTGACCGCCTCCATCACGCCGGGGCCGCCGCCGGTGATCACCGCGAACCCGGCGTCGGCGAGGGCGCCGCCGACCCGCTCGCCCAGCGCGTACATCGGGTGGTCGGCCGGCGTGCGCGCCGACCCGAACACCGAGATCGCGGGGCCGAGCTCCGCGAGCGCGCCGAACCCCTCGACGAACTCGGCCTGGATGCGCAGCACCCGCCACGGGTCGGCGTGCACCCAGTCGCTCGGGCCGCGCGAGTCGAGCAGCCGCTGGTCGGTGGTGCTGGTCTCGACCTGGTCGCGGCGCTGGAGGATCGGACCCTTGAACTTCGAGCGGACCATGTCAGCAGCCTCCCAGCCAGGACCGGAGCCGGTCCTCGCAGTGTCGGATCTGCGCGACCGGCACGTGCTCGTCCTGCTTGTGGGCGAACAACGGGTCGCCCGGACCGAAGTTCACCGCCGGTACGCCGAGGCCGCTGAACCGCGCCACGTCGGTCCAGCCGAACTTCGGGTGGACCTCGCCGCCCACCGCCGCCACGAACGCCTGGGCGGCCGGGCGGTCCAGCCCCGGCAGCGCGCCCGGGGCCGAGTCGGTGAGCGTCACGTCGAAGCCGGTGAAGAACTCGCGGACGAACGCCTCGGCCTCGGCCTCCGAGCGGTCGGGTGCGAACCGGTAGTTGACCTCCACGACGCACTCGTCGGGCACCACGTTGCCGGCGACGCCGCCGCGGATGGCCACCGCGTTGAGCCCCTCGTGGTACTCCAGCCCGTCGATGACGGGCCGCCTGGCGGCGTACCCCTCCAGGCGGCGGAGCACCTCCCCGGCCCGGTGGATCGCGTTGACGCCGCGCCAGCTGCGCGCGGAGTGGGCGCGCTCGCCGGTCGTGCGGACCTCGACGCGCAGCGTGCCCTGGCAGCCGGCCTCGACGCCGCCGTTGGACGGCTCCATCAGGATCGCGAAGTCCGCGGCCATCAGCTCGGGGTGGCTGCGCGAGAGCAGGTTGAGGCCGTTGCGCTCGGCCTCGATCTCCTCGGCGTCGTAGAGGATGAACGTCACGTCGCGGTCGGGCTCGGGCAGCGTCGCGGCCAGTCGGAGCAGGACGGCGTCCCCGCCCTTCATGTCGCAGGTGCCCAGGCCGTGCAGGAGGTCGCCGTCGGCGCGCTGCTCGTAGCGGGCCGGCAGGTTGTCGTTGAGCGGCACCGTGTCGAGGTGGCCCGCGATCACCACGCGCTCGGCGCGGCCGAGCTCGGTGCGCGCGACCACGGTGTTGCCGTGGCGGGTCACGGCGAGGTGGTCGTACGCC
Organism: Nocardioides sp.; assembly: GCF_036401255.1. Classification (GTDB taxonomy): domain Bacteria; phylum Actinomycetota; class Actinomycetes; order Propionibacteriales; family Nocardioidaceae; genus Nocardioides. Next base: position 5,620 of record NZ_DASWVI010000317.1, read on the forward strand.
GCGAGCGCGGCCTCGACCGCGTCGGCGATCTCCCCCTCGTGCAGGCTGACCGACTCGATGTTCACGAGCCGCTCGGTGAGCGCGACGACGTCGGTGGTGAGGTCGAGCGGTGTCGGTGTCACGGGTCCATCCAACCAGCAGCCCGGCCCCGGCCTGGGTGGCCCGGCCGGCGCCCGGGGACGTCGAGACACCAGGAATGGCTCTCCAGGACGCCAGATCGCAGCCACTTCTGGTGTCTCGACGGCAGACCTTCCCCCGGAATAGAACACGTTCTAGTGTGAGCCCATGCGCAACGGACTCGTGCTGTTCACCTCCGACCGCGGGATCACCCCCGCCGCCCTCGGCGCGGCCGCGGAGGAGCGTGGCTTCGACACCTTCTACGTGCCCGAGCACACCCACATCCCGGTCCGGCGCGAGGCGGCGCACCCCGGCACCGGCGACGAGACGCTGCCCGACGACCGCTACCTGCGCACCCTGGACCCGTGGGTGTCGCTGGCCACGGTCGCCGCGGTCACCTCGCGGATCCGGCTGTCCACGGCGGTCGCGCTGCCGGTCGAGTCCGACCCGATCACGCTCGCCAAGCAGATCGCGACGCTCGACCACCTCTCCGGCGGCCGGGTCGACATCGGGGCCGGCTTCGGCTGGAACACCGACGAGCTGGCCGACCACCACGTGCCGGCCGCGCGGCGGCGTACCGTCCTCAAGGAGTACGTCGAGGCCATGCGGGCGCTGTGGACCCAGGAGGAGGCGGCCTACGACGGGGAGTTCGTGTCGTTCGGGCCATCGTGGGCCTATCCCAAGCCGGCCCGGCACATCCCGCTCGTCATCGGCGCGGGCGGCGGCCCGAAGACGTTCCGCTGGATCGCCGAGCACGCGGACGGCTGGATGACCACCCCGCAGCAGGCCGACATCTCCGCCCACATCGAGGCGCTCAGGAAGGCCTGGGCCGACGCCGGCCGCGATGGCTCCCCCGAGATCCGGATCCTCATCGCGTCCAAGCCCGACCCCGCGGACCTGGCCGCCTGGGCCGAGGCCGGCGCCACCGAGCTGATCTGGGGCGTCCCCGACAAGTCCCCCGACGAGGTGCTCGCGTCCCTCGACCGCCTCGCGGGACGCCTCGGGCTGGGTTGACGCACCTGACGTATCTGTCGCACTTCGACGGGCGAGCACGACAGTTACGTCAGGTGCGTCACCAAATACCTAGGCCTTGGCGACAGTGACGACCGGCTCGGTGCCGTCGGCCGCGATCACGTCGTACGACGTCGCGAGGGTCTCGCCGGTGATCAGCTGCTCGTGGGTGCGGGCCGCGGCCTGCACCTCGGCGGAGCCGCCGATCGTCAGCGCGATCCGGTCGGAGACCTCCAGGCCGGCGTCGCGGCGGGCCTGCTGGACCGCGCGCACCAGGTCGCGGGCCAGGCCCTCGGCCGCGAGCTCGGGGGTCACCTCGGTGTCGAGGACGACGAACCCGCCGCCGCGCAGCATCCCCACGGCGGTGGAGTCGTCGGCGGCACCCGCCACGGTCTCGAGGGTGTACTCGCCCTCCTGGAGCTCCAGCCCGCCGGCCACGACGGTGCCGTCCGGGCGGACCTCCCAGTCGCCGGACTTCGACCCCTTGATCGCGGTCTGCACGTCCTTGCCCAGCCGGGGCCCGGCGGCGCGCGCGTTGACGCTCAGCCGCTGGGACACGCCGTACGCCGCCGCCTCGGGTGCGTCCGCGTCGAGCAGACGCACCTCCTTGACGTTGACCTCGTCGGCGACCAGGTCCTCGAAGCCGCTGAGGTCGGCGCCCACGACGGTGAGCGTGGCCAGCGGGAGCCGGTTGCGCAGCTGGCGGGCCTTGCGCAGCGCGGACGTCGCCGAGCAGACCTCGCGCACCCTGTCCATGCGTCCCACCAGCGTGGGGTCGAGCGGGAGCTCGTCCTCGCGCGGGTAGTCGGCCAGGTGCACCGACCGGCCACCGGTCAGGCCACGCCAGATCTCCTCGGTCACCAGCGGGAGCAGCGGCGCCACGGCCCGCATCGTCGCCTCGAGCACCGTGTAGAGCGTGTCGAAGGCGGCGGCGTCCTCGGCCCAGAACCGGTCGCGCGAGCGGCGGATGTACCAGTTCGTGAGGACGCCGATGAAGTCCAGCGTCTGCTCGCACGCCTCGGCCACGTGGTAGCCGTCGAGCGACGCGGTCATCGCGCCGACGAACTCCCCCGCCTTGGCGAGGATGTAGCGGTCCAGGGGATCGGTCGACGAGGTCGACGCCTTCGCGTCGTACCCCTGCCCGCCACCGGCCGCGTTGGCGTACATCTGGAAGAAGTACCAGCTGTTCCACAGCGGCATCAGCACCTGCCGCACCGAGTCGCGGATGCCCTGCTCGGTGACGACCAGGTTGCCGCCGCGCAGGATCGGGCTGGACATCAGGAACCAGCGCATCGCGTCGGCGCCGTCGCGGTCGAAGACCTCGCGCACGTCGGGGTAGTTGCGCAGCGACTTCGACATCTTGTTGCCGTCGGAGCCGAGCACGATGCCGTGGCTGATGCAGTTCTCGAACGCCGGCTTGTCGAAGATCGCGGTCGCGAGGATGTGCAGCGTGTAGAACCAGCCGCGCGTCTGGCCGATGTACTCGACGATGAAGTCCGCCGGGAAGTGGTGCTCGAACCAGTCGGCGTTCTCGAACGGCACGTGCACCTGGGCGAACGACATCGAGCCCGAGTCGAACCACACGTCCAGCACGTCGGGCACCCGGCGCATCATCGACCTGCCGGTCGGGTCGTCGGGGTTGGGGCGCACCAGGTCGTCGACGTACGGCCGGTGCAGGTCGGGCTCGCCGTCCTTGTTGCGCGGCAGCGTGCCGAAGTCGCGCTCGATCTCCTCGAAGGAGCCGTAGACGTCGATGCGGGGGTACGCCGGGTCGTCGCTCTTCCACACCGGGACCGGGCTTCCCCAGAAGCGGTTGCGGGTGATCGACCAGTCGCGGGCGTTCTCGAGCCACTTGCCGAACTGGCCGTCCTGGATGTGGTCAGGCACCCAGTTGATCTGCTGGTTGAGCTCGAGCATCCGCTGCTTGAACGCGGTCACCTCGACGAACCACGACGAGACGCCCTTGTAGATCAGGGGCTCGCGGCAGCGCCAGCAGTGCGGGTAGCTGTGGTCGTAGGTCTCGCGGCGCAGCAGCACGGTGCCGGGCGTGACGGAGCCGCCACCGTTCTTGAGGTGGTCGATGATCTGCAGGTTGGCGTCGAAGACCTGCAGGCCCTCGTAGTCGGTGACGGGGAACGTGAACCGGCCGTCCTTGCCGACCGGCATCACCGCCTCGATGCCCTCGCGGTCGGTGACGACCTTGTCGTCCTCACCGAAGGCGCCGGCGGTGTGCACGAGTCCCGTGCCGTCCGTGGTCGTCACGAACTCGGCGGCCACCACGCGGAAGGCGCGCTCGTGGCCGCGGTAGTAGGTGAACGGAGGGTCGTAGACCAGGCCGACCAGCTCGCTGCCCGGTCCGCGCCACACGACCTCGGGGTCGTCGCCGAGCTCGCGGGCGTACGACGCCAGCCGCGCGTCGGCGAGCAGGTACCGCACCCCGTCGACCGACACCACGACGTACTCGATGTCCTCGCCGACCATCACCGCGAGGTTGCTCGGCAGCGTCCACGGGGTCGTCGTCCAGACGAGCAGCTTGACGCCCTGGAACGGCCCCTCGCTGGTGACCTCGTAGCCGACCGTGACCGCGGGGTCCTGCCGCACCTGGTAGACGTCGTCGTCCATCCGCAGCTCGTGGTTGGACAGCGGGGTCTCGTCGTTCCAGCAGTAGGGCAGCACCCGGAAGCCCTCATAGACCAGGCCCTTGTCGTGCAGCTGCTTGAAGGCCCAGATCACCGACTCCATGTAGTCGGGGTTCATCGTCTTGTAGTCGTTGTCGAAGTCGACCCAGCGCGCCTGGCGGGTGACGTACTCGCGCCACTCGTCGGTGTACATCAGCACCGAGGACCGGCAGGCGTCGTTGAAGACCTCGATGCCGAGCTCGTGGATCTCGTCGGTGGTCTTGATGCCCTTGAGGCGCATCGCCTCCAGCTCGGCGGGCAGCCCGTGGGTGTCCCACCCGAAGCGCCGCTCGACCCGCTTGCCGCGCATGGTCTGGTAGCGCGGGATCAGGTCCTTGACGTAGCCGGTGAGCAGGTGGCCGTAGTGCGGCAGGCCGTTGGCGAACGGCGGGCCGTCGTAGAAGACGAACTCGTTCGCGCCGTTCTCGCCCGGGTCGCGCTGGTCGATGCTCGCCTGGAAGGTGCCGTCCTCGTCCCAGAACGCGAGGATGCGCTCCTCGATCTCCGGGAAGCGGGGGCTCGAGGGCACGCTGCCGGAGTCGTTCTTCGGGTAGGTCATCGGTGGCTCCTGGTCGCGTCGTCGTCGGGTGAGGACGACGTGTGCCGCGGTACCACCTCACTTGCCACTCCGGGGAGCGACCACTCGTTCACGGCTGTGACGGGCCTACCCGCCGGGTTCTACTGAGACCCACCTGGCGGTGGGGCCGTTCTTCCCGGGGCTCGCCGCTGATGACGGCTCGAACGCCTGTGCGCCGATCGTACGGCGCCGCGCCCGTGCGCGGCCAATCGAATCGTCCGAACGATCGGCGTCAGCGCGTCGGGCGCAGCACGACCTCGCGCCGGCCGGGGAACACGAACGGGAGGTTGCCGAACGGCCGGGCGGTGATGTGGAGCTCCCGGGCGCGCGCGCCGCGGAGCCGCACCTCGAGCGGGGCCCAGACGGCGTCGCCGTCGTGCAGGTCGAGGTGGACGACGTAGGGGTGGACGCGCAACCCGCGGCCGGCACCGGACACCCGCACGCCGTCGGCGTCGGCCCCGTGGTGGCCGACGCGCACCCACACCGTCGACCAGTGCCAGGGCCGGACCCGGGTGTCCCGGACGCGCTCGATCCGGGCCTGGGCACCGGGGTCGGCGATGGCCGTGCCGGCCTGGTCGTCGTCGAGCCGGTCCAGCACGATGCCGTCCGCTCCGAGCAGCGCCACCGACCCGCAGCGCTGGCCGATGTCGTCCTGCTGGGGCGTCGAGACCGCGACCTGGATCGTCGTACCGTCGCGCGTCGCCGGGCCGGTGGGCTCGAGGGTGGGTACGACGAGCTCCCAGTCGGTCCGGCAGCCGCCGTCGACGAGCGTCCCGAGGCGCAGGTGCAGGTCGGCGCCCGTCTCGGCCGACGGCACCCCGCCCAGCTCCACGCGGGCGCTCAGCCGGGAGCCGTCGGGGCCCACGACGAGCTGGGCGTCTGCCGACGTGAGCGTCCGGGCCGGCTCTGCCGTGGCCGGCAGGCCCGCGGGGCGCTGCTCGAAGCGCCAGAACACGATCGCTTCGGCGCGCGCCGGGCCCGCGACGGCGAGCAGGCCGCCCACGAGGAGGAGCACCGCCGCGACGAGGGGTCGGCGTCGGGGCATGCCGTCACGCTAACCCGGAATCCGCCTTGCCCGCTGTCGGTCCGGACTGGTCGAGTAGTCCCATGAGCGATGAGATGTGCCGCGGCGAGGACGAGGTCCTGCGCAGCTACCTCGACCACTTCCGCGGCGAGTTCGAGAGGGCGTGCGCCGGCCTCGACGCCGAGCAGCTCGCGCGGCGGTCGGTGCCGCCGTCGACGATGTCGCTGCTCGGGCTGCTGCGCCACCTCGCCGCCGTGGAGTACTCCTGGTGGCGCCGCGTGATGGACCGCGACCTGACCCTGCCGAGGATGTGGGGCAAGGACGAGCACCGCGACGCCGACTTCGACGGCGCGGTCGCGGACGACGCCGTCGTCGCCGAGGCGTGGGACGCCTGGCGCCGGGAGGTCGACTACGCCCGGGCGTTCCAGGCGAGTCACCCGGCCGACCACCTCGGACAGCACGACGACGGCGACATCGAGATGCGCGAGGTCGTCGTGCACCTCATCGAGGAGTACGCCCGGCACTGCGGTCACGCGGACCTGCTCCGCGAGTGCATCGACGGTCGCCGGGCGTCGTGAACGAGCTCGCGACGCTGCGCCGCTGGCTCGAGGACCTCCGGGCCGCGGTGGAGCGCAAGACCGGCGGCCTCGACGCCGACCAGCTGGCTCGCCGGGCGGTGCCGCCGAGCACGCTCAGCCTGCTCGGGCTGGTCCGCCACCTCGCCCAGATGGAGCACCACTGGTTCGTCCGGGTGCTGCAGCGGCGGCCCGAGGAGGCGTCGCTGTTCGTGACGGGTCACCGCTGGGACTCGCAGTTCGACGACGCCGTCGCCGACCCGGCGGTCGTCGAGGAGGCGTTCACCGTGTGGCGCGACACCGCGGCCCGCGCCGATGCGTGGCTCGACGAGCTGCCCGGTGAGGCCCTCGACGTCGTGATCGACCCCGATGACCGGATCGCCACGATCCGCGACGTGCTCCAGCAGGTCCTCAAGGAGTACGCCCGTCACCTCGGTCACCTGGACCTGCTGCGCGAGGCGATCGACGGTCAGACCGGCGAGTGAACCGGGCCCCGTCGCCCCGTCACCCGGTCAGCCGAGCAGGTCGCGGCGTGCCTCGGCGATCCAGTCCTGCACGCCTCTCGCGCCGGCCTCGGCGGCGAGCGCCTCGGCCTCCTCGAGCAGGGCGGGCACCTCCTCGGCCCGGCCCTGGGCGGCCGCGAGGTAGGCGTGACCGATCAGGTTGGCGGCCACGCCGGCCGCGAAGCCCAGGTCGCGACGCAGGCGAGTGGACTCGTGCAGGAGGTCCTCGGCCTCGGCCGTGCGGCCCTCGGCGTGCGCGACGAAGTTCAGGTGACGCAGGACGTAGGACAGGGTGAGCCGGTCATCGGCGGCGCGCGCCAGCGTCTCGGCCCGCTCGAGGTGCGGCAGCGCGGCAGCGTGATCGCCGCCCACGACCTGGTGGTACGTCGCGACCCAGAACTCCGCCTCCGCCTGCCCGCGCCCGTCCCCGACGCGGGCGAAGAGCTCCGCGGCCCGCTCGAACATCCCCAGCTCGGCCTCCTCGACCTCGCGGGTCGAGAGGAACCGGGCGTGGGCCAGGCGCCCGCGCGCGAGCGCCAGCTCCGCCTCCACGACATCGAGCGCCGCCTCGCCCTCCTCGACGGCCGCGGCCTCGCCGCCGAACACCGCCCGCTCGTAGGCGGCCTGGGCCCGCTCCAACTGCTCTCCGGCATCCACGCCACACATCATGGCCGAAGAGCCGTCGCGCCCGACCCTAGACTGGCTCTCCGTGACCGCCACTCCCACGACCGCCCCCACGACCGCCTGGGGCTTCGGCCTCGCCACCATCGACTCCGACGGCACCGTGCTCGACGTCTGGTTCCCCTCCCCGGCCCTGGGCGCGACGCCGGCCGACGCGGTCACGCCGGCGGAGCTGAGCGCGCTGCAGGGCAGCGACAAGGACCGCGGCGTCACCCGTGACGTGCTGCTCGTGGAGATCGCCGACCTGCAGGCGCCGCCCGCGACCACCGAGGACGTCTGGCTGCGGCTGCACCTGCTGTCCTGGCGCCTGGTCGCGCCCCACGCGGTGAACCTCGACGGCATCTTCGGGCTGCTCACCAACGTCGTGTGGACCAGCGCCGGGCCGTGCCCGGTCGAGGGCTTCGAGGCCACCCGCGCCCGGCTGCGCGCCAACGGCCGGCACGTCACGGTCTTCGGCGTCGACAAGTTCCCGCGGATGGTCGACTACGTGCTTCCGACGGGCGTGCGCATCGCCGACGCCGACCGGGTCCGGCTCGGCGCCCACCTGGCCGAGGGCACCACGGTCATGCACGAGGGGTTCGTCAACTACAACGCCGGCACGCTCGGCGCGAGCATGGTCGAGGGCCGCGTCTCGGCCGGTGTCGTCGTCGGCGACGGCTCCGACGTCGGCGGCGGCGCGTCGATCATGGGCACGCTGTCGGGCGGCGGCAAGGAGGTCGTCTCGATCGGCCGGCGCTGCCTGCTCGGCGCCAACGCGGGCCTGGGCATCTCGCTCGGGGACGACTGCGTGGTGGAGGCCGGCTGCTACGTGACGGCCGGCACCAAGGTCACCGTGATCGACGCCGTCGACGGCGTCGGGCCCAAGGTCGTCAAGGCCCGGGAGCTGTCCGGGGCGAGCAACGTGCTGTTCCGCCGCAACTCGGTCAGCGGGGCGATCGAGGCCGTGCCGTGGAAGAGCGGCGCGATCGAGCTCAATGCCGACTTGCACGCGAACTGAACACTTGACCGCATGAGGTTGCGCACCGGCGTCGCCCTCGTCGGTGTTGCCGCCGTCGTGGTCGCCGCCGCCATCGGCTACGGCGTCTGGGACCGCGTCGGTCCGTTGCTGACCCCCGACGAGTGCACGGCCCAGGTGAGCGGGCGCACGGTGACGCTCAGCGTCGAGCAGGCCGAGAACGCGGCGCTGATCGCCGCGGTGTCGGTCGGCCGCGGGATGCCCGCGCGCGCGGCGACGATCGCCCTGGCCACGGCGTACCAGGAGTCGAAGCTCTACAACCTCGAGTCCGGCGACCGTGACTCCCTCGGCCTGTTCCAGCAGCGGCCGTCGCAGGGGTGGGGCACCGAGAAGCAGATCATGGACCCCTACTACGCCACGAACGCGTTCTACGACGCGCTCGAGCGGATCGGCGACTACGAGTCGATGCGAGTCACCGTGGCCGCCCAGGAGGTGCAGCGCTCCGGCTTCCCCGAGGCGTACGCCGACCACGAGGCCGACGCCCGGGTGCTCGCCTCGGCCCTCACCGGCAACTCCCGCCACGCGTTCAGCTGCCGGATCGGGGACGCCCCGGACGCGGCCCGCACCCGGCTGCTCGACTCGGGGCTGACCCGCCGCGCCGACGTCGTACGCCGCGAGGTCGCTCAATTGTTCGGCGACCCGCCGATGGGCGGCTTCGAGCCCGGCGGCGTCTCCAGCGGCCACATGGAGGGGTCCGCCCACTACGACGGTCGCGCCGTCGACGTGTTCGTCCGGCCGATCAGCGCCGAGAACAAGGTCCGGGGCTGGGCGATCGCGCAGTACCTGGTCGCGATGGCCGACCGGCTCGGCGTCCAGCACGTGATCTTCGACGACCGGATCTGGACCTCCGGGTCTGCCTCCGGCGAGGGCTGGCGCGACTCCGACCCGCCCGAGCGCTCGGGCGACCGCGCGATCCTCGAGCACCGCGACCACGTGCACGTCGACGTCTTCGCGTGACGTCCGGGCCGGGTCGTGCCACGCTGGGGAGCGTGTCCACCTCCCGGATGCTGTGCGCCGCGACCGTGGCGCTCGGGGCGCTGCTCCCGATCGGGCCGGCCGCCTCGGCGGCGAACCCGTGCGCCGAGCCGACGATCCAGGGCACCGGCCAGGCCGAGACCCTGACCGGCACGGACGGACCCGACGTGATCGCGGGCGGGGGCGGCGACGACGTGCTCCTCGGCCTCGGCGGCGACGACGTCCTGTGTGGCGGCGCGGGCTCGGACCGCCTGGACGGGGGCGCGGGCGACGACGAGCTGTACGGCGGCACCGATGTCGGCTGGGCCCAGGACGACGACTACGCCCAGTACGGCGACGTCCTCGACGGCGGGCCCGGGGACGACCGCCTCGAGCCCGGGACCGACCCGATGCACGACGGGTCGCAGGACACGCTGGCGTTCGAGCACGCGGCCGGCCCGCTGGTGGTCGACCTCCGGTCCGGCGTCGCGACCGGTGACGGCGCGGACACCATCGTCGGGCCGGTCGGGCGGGTGCTCGGCGGGGCGTACGACGACGTGCTCACCGGCACCGACCTGCCGGACGTGTTCTACGGCGGGCCGGGCGGCGACCGGCTGGTGGGCGGTGGCGGCAACGACGTGCTCGAGGCCGGTGAGTACGACGACGAGACCGAGCACACGACCGACCCCGCGGACAACGTGCTGCTCGGTGGGCCCGGCCTCGACCTGCTGGCCGGCGGCGAGGGCGACGACGTGCTGCGTGGGTCCGGCGGCAACGACACGCTCCGGCCCGCCGGCGGAGCCGACCGCACGTACGGCGGCGCCGGGGCCGATGTCATCGACGACGACGCGACGCCGGCCGAGGGGCAGGTCGTGGACGCCGGCGCGGGCCGGGACTGGGTCACGTTCTTCCTCGTCGGCCCCGACGGCCGGTCGCACCGGCACACCACGGGGCGCATCGACCTGGCGGCCGGCACCGTCGTCGGCACCGACGCCGGCACGACCTGGTCGTTCCCGATGACCGGCGTGGAGAAGTTCAGCGGCCCGCTCAGCACCGGCCCGTGGACGATCTTCGGCACCGACGGCCCGGACCGGATCGCGGGCTTCGCGGTGCCGGTGCGCATCCACGCCCGCGGCGGCAACGACCGGATCTTCGGCGACGAGGGCGACGACCTGCTCGACGGCGGCCCCGGCACCGACCACGCCAGCGGGTACGCCGGCCGCGACCGCTACGTGTCCGTGGAGGTCATCGGCGAGCGCTGAGCAGCGATCAGGGACCGGACCGCAGATCCCGGTGTCGCAGGTCCGTGACCGCCGCGATGCGCACGTAGTCCTCGTCGCAGTGCCACACGGTGGTGTCGTGGCGCATGGCGATGGCAGCGATGAGGCAGTCGCTGAGAGATCGCACGGTCTGCCCGCCGCGTCGAACGGCGCGACCGAGCGCAGCGGCCGCGCGGAAGTCCTGGGCAGCATCGATCGCGAGGTCCTCGAGGGTCCCGAGCTGGTCCTCGATCCGGCGCACGATGTGGGGATCGGTCGGGCCTGCCAGCAGCTCCATCGCGATCGGCTCGCAGATCGCGATGGCTCCCGGGTCCCTGCTCGCGAGGTCGCGGAACTCTCGGTGCGCTCGGCTCCCGGTCCGACGCAGGTGCTCGATCCAGACCGAGGTGTCGACGAGGATCACCAGGTCGCGGCCTCGTCGGAGCGCAGCTCGTCGAGATCGCCGTCCCAGCCGATCCCCTCCAGGCCGAGCAGGCCCTCGGTGGTCGCCGTCGATCCGGCCGCTCGCCGCAGGGCGAGGTCGACCGCCTCGCGCTTGGTCTTGAGATGGAACCGGCGCATCACCTCGGTGACGAGGGCCTCGTCGATGTCGATGTTGGTGCGTGCCATACACCAACGATACACATCCGCTGACCCGCGGACCTCGCGCCTGTGGATGAGATCGGCGGGCGGTTCGCCGAGTGGGCAGACTGCCGGCATGGACGTCACCGCGGCGCTGCGCGAGCTGGGCGGGGTCGCCACGCGCGCGGTCCTCGTCAAGGCGACGTCGCGCCTCGAGGTCGACCGGGCGCTGGAGTCCGGGGCGATCGTGGCCCCCGCCCGGGGTCGCTACACGCTCCCGGAGGCGGACGAGGCGGTCGCGGTCGCACACGCGCGTTCGGCGGTGCTGAGCCTGACGAGCGCGGCGATCCACCACGGGTGGGCCGTCAAGTCGGTCCCCGATCAGCCGCACATCACGGTGCCCCGGGGGCGCAAGGCGCCGCGGGGCGGCTGGGGCCCGGTGCAGGTCCACTACGCCGACATCGACGCGGCCGACCTTGCCGGCATCGCCACCGGCAAGGTCCTCACCCTGCTCCAGTGCCTGCGCTCGCTGCCCTATGACGAGGCCCTGGCGATCGCCGACTCGGCCCTGCGCGCCGACGACGGAGCGGCGCTGCGCCGGGCCGCCGCGCTGGCGCGTGGTCGCGGCGCTGCCAAGGTGCGCGCGGTGGCGCGGGACGCGCGAGCGGAGGCGGCCAACCCGTTCGAGTCCTGCCTGCGGGCGATCGCGTTGCAGGTGCCTGGCCTGGACGTGGTGCCGCAGGTGCTCATCACGAGCGTGACGCCGTGGTGCCGTCCCGATCTCGTCGACACCGAGCTGCACGTGATCCTCGAGGCCGACTCCTTCACCTGGCACAGTGACCGGCAGGCCCTCGCCCGCGATGCCAAGCGCTACAACCTGCTGGTCGCCGACGGGTGGCTCGTGCTGCGGTTCGCCTGGGAGGACGT
>NZ_DASWVI010000318.1:0-3749 GCF_036401255.1 Nocardioides sp.
GGCCGCCCGCGCGGCCGACCGTCGCGTGCTCGCGGCCGACCGCACCCGCGTGCTGCGCTCGGACTTCTTCGTGCACGCCGCTCCGCCGGCCACCGTGGGCGGCAGCGACAGCGCGACGTACGCCGTGCCCGTGTCCACCCGGACCGACCGCCTGGCGGTGAGCCTGGCGTTCCCGTCGGGTGGCACGGTCGGCGCGAGCCTGTTCAGCTACACCGTGACCGTGCACGACCCGTCGGGTGCGGTCGTCGCCACCTCCACCAGCGACCCGACCGCGGGCTCGGGCACCGCCCTGGCCAGCGTGCGCCTCCCCGCCGGCCACGCAACCGGCAGGTACACGTTCGAGGTGACCGGCGACTACGCCGCGTCCGACCCCGACACCGTGGACAGCGACTCCGTGCTCGGCCGGTTCGTCACCTTGCACGTGGCCCAGCTCAGGCGCGGCTGAGCGCCGCCCGCTGGAGCGGCAGCCGGGCGACCGGGTGCCAGGAGCCCGGTTGGTCGGTACCGGCGATGAGCATGGCGTGGTCGACCCGGGTGGCGATCGGCAGGGCCCGGCTCACCTCCGCCTCGGCCGCCCGGAGGTCGGCGAGCGTGCCGAGCCGGGACTCGCCGACGGTCAGGTGCGGCACCACCTCGTCGAAGGCACCGCCGTACGGCGGGAAGCCGGGGAACCTCTCGACCACGGCAGCGGTGAGGTCACGGAACCTCTGGGCGGGCTCGGGAGCGAGCCACAAGACGTCCTCCCCGAACCACCCACAGGTCGAGAACGCACAGTCGAAGGAGCGCTGCGCGGCGAGCGCCGAGCCCAAGGCGGCGACCACCTGCGCGTCGACGTCCTCAGGCGGGACGAACGGGAAGACCACGGTGACGTGTGCAGGGACGCCCCAGGAGGCGGCCTGGTCGAGCCGGAGCCGGTGCTCGCCCACGGCCGGTTCCGCCTCGGGGACGGGGACGATGACCGCCGTGTGGGTCGCGCGGCCGAGCGAGCCGTGCATCGGCTCAGAAGTCGAAGCCGTCGAACAGGTCGCCGATGCCGTCGCCGATCGAGCCGATGCCGTCACCGATGCCCTCGCCCAGCGCGCCGATGCCCTCCCCGAGCGCGTCGAAGCCGCCGAACCCGCCGAACAGCAGGCCGGCGAACATCCAGTCCATCGGACTGAACGCGCCGAAGTACCCCGAGGCGTACGGCTGGTAGGCGCGCCCGCCCTGCCAGTAGGGCACCCGCTGAGCGCCGACCATCACCATCCGGGCGTCCGGGTCGGCGCCGGCGGCCACCCGCTCGGCGTCGAGGGCGCAGGCCGGGACGTCGCGGGTGGCACCGCCGGGCGGGGTCCACGGCACGTCGGCGACGGACAGGCCGTGCCGCGGGTCGAAGAAGCACGGCGGGCGGCGGGTCGGCAGCGGATCGCCCGCCACCCGCGCGCGGACGCACGCGATCGCGTAGCGCCCGTCTTCGAGGATCTGCGTGACGTGCCGGACGTCGTCGGGACGCGTCATCGCGTCACCGGCGGTCTTCGCCGACTCGTAGGCGTCGAGGGCCCGCTGGTAGTCGGCGTTCTCCCCCGCCCCGAGCTGGTGACCCGCGAGATCCAGGTCGAGTGCTTGGAGCTCCTCCCCGAGCGCGGTGATGTCCTCGAAGGCGAGCTTCTTCACCGGCTCGAGCTCGGCGCGCCGGCGCTCGACCTCACGCGCCTGCGAGCTGCGCCGCGCCATCACGGCGACCGCCACGATGACGGCCAGCAGGAGGAGGATCACCAGGCCCATCATGGAGCCAGCCTACGGAGATCGGCCAAGCCGCCAGCCGCTCAGCCTGCGGCCGCCAGCGCCCCCTCCGAGGTCCGGTAGACGAGGCCGTCGGCCACCGCGAACGCGAGCGCACGGTCGAACCGGTCGCGCTCCCAGTACGCCGCGCCGACCAGGCGGGCCAGGTCGTCCGGGCGCTGCGGTCCCTCCGTCTCCAGCGCCCGGACGATCTGCCCCATCTCGTGGAAGACCTGGCGATCGCGCTTGCCCTCGGTCGACGGTTTCGGCGGTGGCATCGGCATGGCGTGGCTCCCTGTGGTCTCGGCTGCGTCGGTCAGGCGTGCTGCGGCTGGGCCCCGGACCCGGTGGCCGTCCCGGTGTCGTCGTCCTCGGCGGTCAGCGGCTTGGCCAGGCTCTCGAGCGACTTGCCCTCGGCCCGGACGCCCAGGAACGCCTCCACGACACCACCGACGATCATCAGCGCGGCCCCGACGAAGTAGCCGATCGCGATCTGGGTGATGTCCTTGTCCGCGGAGGCCTGCTCGATCAGCCAGCCGAAGAAGAGCGGGCCGGAGATGCCACCGGCGGCGGTGCCGATGGCGTAGAAGAAGGCGATGCACAGCGCGCGCGTCTCCATGGGGAAGATCTCGCTCGCGGTGAGGTACGCCGCGCTCGCGCCGGCCGAGGCCATGAAGAAGATGATCGCGCCCATCAGCGTCAGCGTCGTGGCGTCGAAGCTGCCGAGGTAGAACCCGGTGATCGCCAGCAGGATGCCGGAGCCCAGGTAGGTGGTGGTGATCATCTTGACGCGGCCCAGGCTGTCGAACAGCGGGCTGAGCAGCAGCGCACCGGCGAAGTTGCTCGCCGCGAAGACCGCGATGTAGTAGCCGGTCTGCTCGACCCCGAGGAACGTGGTCAGGGTGTCGCCGTAGGTGAAGAAGAAGGCGTTGTAGAGGAACGCCTGGCCCACGAAGAGCGAGAAGCACAGCACGGTGCGCTTGGGGTAGAGCGTGAAGACGGTCTTGGCGATCAGCGGGATGCCGATGGACCTGCGCTGCCGGATCGTGATCGTGTCGTGGACGTCGCGCAGCTGGTGGTGGGACTCCTCGGACACCGTGCGCTCGATGTCGCGGACGATCACCTCGGCCTCGTCCTCCCGGCCGTGGATGAACAGCCAGCGCGGGCTCTCGGGCACGTTGCGCCGCACGATGAGGATGCCGACGGCGAGGATCGCGCCGAGCCCGAACGCCAGCCGCCAGCCCCACTCCTGGCCGATGACGGTGGGGTCGAGCAGCGGGATCGTGAGCAGCGCGCCACCGGCGGCGCCGACCCAGAACGAGCCGTTGATGGCGACGTCGACCCGGCCCCGGTACTTCGCCGGGATCAGCTCGTCGATGGCGGAGTTGATCGCGGCGTACTCACCGCCGATGCCGCAGCCGGTGAGGAAGCGGCAGGCGAAGTACCACATCGGGTTCATGGAGAACGCGGTCAGCACGGTGGCCACGGTGTAGACGGCCAGCGTGATGAGGAACAGCTTCTTGCGGCCCAGCCGGTCGGTCAGCTGGCCGAAGAACAGGGCACCCAGACAGGCGCCGGCGACGTACATCGACCCGGCCAGGCCGATGTCGAAGTTGTTCATGCCCAGGCCGGTGCCGTCGGGCTTGAGGGCGTCGGACATCGAGCCGACGATCGTGACCTCGAGGCCGTCGAGGATCCAGACGGTGCCCAGACCGATGACGACGAGCCAGTGCCAACGCGCCCACGGGAGCCGGTCCAGGCGAGCGGGGATGTCGGTGGTGATCCGACCGGTTTCGACTGCCATGACGACTGCCGTACCCAGCCGTGACCGCCGTCACTCTCACGACCCCTACGCCGAGTCGGCGCCAGTTTCCCCCTGAGCCACGCCGAGGCGGCGCCAGTTTCCCCCTGAGCCACGCCGAGTCGGCGCCAGTTTCCCCCTGAGCCACGCCGAGTCGGCGCCAGTTTCCGCATGAGGCAGGAAACTG
>NZ_DASWVI010000319.1:0-7623 GCF_036401255.1 Nocardioides sp.
CAGGTCGGCGCCGGTCTCGGCGAGCGTCACCGCGACCGTGGCGCCGGGGCCGCCGCGGTCGAAGTCGCCCCAGGTGCTGGTCGCGACCAGCCAGCGGCCGTCGTCGCGCAGCAGGTGCACCGCGTGGTCGCCGTACGCCCCGGCGGCGTCGGGCCGCCGGAAGTACAGGTCGGACAGGTGGGTCAGCTCCAGCGTGCCGGGGTCCAGCGCCCACACCGAGGCGTGCGCGGTGTCGAAGAAGCCCGGCCCGGCGCTGGTCGCGGTGAGCAGGACCCGGCCGTCGGGGCGGTACGCCGTGCCGTCCGCGTGGCTGACCTGCCGGACGTCGCGCAGCCCCAGCTGGCCGAACCGGCCGGCCACCGGGGCGTCGCTGCGCAGCCCGGCCAGCCAGTCCTCGTCGCGGGTGTCGATCCGGCCGCGCAGGTCCACCCGGCCGCGCACGACCCAGTCGCCGCGGGCGCGGGTGAGCACGCTGAGGTGGGTGCCGGTGAGGGCCAGCCCGAGCTCACCGACCTCACCGTCCGCAGCGGCCCCACCGGCCCCGCCGGCCGAGGTCGCCGGGTGCCGGGTGGTGCGGCCGCCCGTGGTCACCTCGAGCCAGGCGTCGGTGCCGTCGCGGCGGGCGCCGAGCCGGTCGGTGCCCGAGCAGAGGGCGACCTCGCGGCCCGGTCCGGTCGCGGCGGCGTACGGCGCGAGGACCTCGGCGAGCCCGGATCCCGGGACGACCAGGTCGACCGGACGTCGCCGACCGGCAGGCTCGAACCGTGCCGACTCGAACCGGGGGAGCACGCGCACCGGCTGCCGCTCAGCGGCCCTGCGTCGTCGCCCGCTGGAGCGCGGCCACCGCGGTCTCGACCTCGTGGGTGAGCTGGCGGAGCAGGTCGGCGGCGCCGGTCGTGTGCGCCTCGATGCCGAGCGTCTCGAGGTCGGCCGCGACGTCGGAGACGCGCTCCAGGCCGAGGTTCAGCGCGCTGCCCTTGAGCTGGTGGGCGGCGGTCAGCAGCGCCATCGCGTCGTCGCGGGCGACCGCGTCGCGGATCGCGACCAGCTGGTCGCCGACCCGGCCCAGGAAGGACGCGGCCGCGCGCTCGAAGAACGTCACGCCGTCCTTGCGCAGCTCGGTCAGCACCGCCACCCGGGCGGCGTCGAGGACCGCACGACGGACCTCCGGCTCGTGGTCCCCGGGCTCCCCCGTCGCGGGCTTCCCCGTCGCGGGCTCCGCCGCCGCGGGCTCGGCCTCCGCGGCGCCGGGCAGCACCCACTCGCGCACCACCCGCTCGAGCTCGCGCGAGTCGACCGGCTTGCTCACGAAGTCGTCCATCCCGGCGGCCAGGCAGCGCTCCCGCTCGCCCTCCATCGCGGACGCGGTCATCGCGATGATCGGGACCCGTTGGCCGGGCGGCTCGCTGCGGCGGACCTCGCGGGTCGCGTCGTACCCGTCGAGGCGGGGCATCCGGCAGTCCATCAGCACCGCGGCGTACTCGTGCGGGCGGCCGAGCAGGCGCACCGCCTCGACGCCGTCGGAGGCCACGTCGACCGAGCACCCGAGGCCCTCGAGCAGGCCCGAGGCGACCAGCTGGTTGACCTCGTTGTCCTCCACGACCAGCACCCGTACGCCGAGCCGCGGCTCGCTCGGGGACGCGGGACCGGGCTCGGACGACGTGTCGCCGAGCAGGTCCAGCAGGGCGGTGCGCAGCTCGCCGTGGCGCACCGGCTTGCTCAGCGTCACCTGGATGCCGGCCGCCTCGGCCTCCTGCCGGCTCACGGTCTGGTCGGAGGTCAGCAGCAGCAGCGCCGGCTCGCCGAGCCCGGGGTCCGCCCGGATCTGCCGAGCGAGCTCGAGCCCGTCGGTGCCCGGCATCATCAGGTCGAGCAGCGCCACGTCGTAGGTCTCCCCGGACCGCGCGGCGCCGCGCAGGAGAGCGATCGCCCCGGCCGCGGAGGCGACGGACACCGGGCGCATCCGCCACGCCGAGAGCTGCTCCTCGAGGATCAGCCGGTTGGTCGCGTTGTCGTCGACCACCAGCGCACGCCGCCCGGAGAGGTAGCGCGCCGACTCACGGCCGCGCGGGGGCGCGGCGGCGCCGCGGCCGAGCCGGGCGGTGAAGGAGAACGTGCTGCCGAGGCCCGGCTCGCTCTCCACCCAGATGTCCCCGCCGAGGGCGGCGGCCAGCTGGCGCGAGATCGCCAGGCCGAGGCCGGTGCCGCCGTGCCGGCGGGTGGTCGACGGGTCGGCCTGGGTGAACGCGTCGAAGAGCCGCTCGCGAGCATGCGGCGCGATGCCGACGCCGGTGTCGGAGACGTCGACGCGCAGCAGGATCCCGGACTCGTCCTCGGCGGCCACCCGCGCCCGGATCACCACCTCGCCCTGGTCGGTGAACTTCACCGCGTTGGAGCCGAGGTTGCTGAGGATCTGGCCGAGGCGCACGGCGTCGCCGTGCAGGTGGGTCGGTACGTCGGGGTGGCAGGCGACCACGAGCTCGAGACCCTTGCCGTGCGCGGGGCCGCTGAGCACGGCGGCGACCTGGTCGAAGACCGCGCGCACCTCGAAGTCCGCCCGCTCGAGCTCGAGCTTGCCGGCCTCGATCTTCGAGAGGTCCAAGATGTCGTTGATGATCCCGAGCAGGGTCAGGCCGGCGCCCTGGAGGTTCTCCGCGAGCCGGCGCTGGTGGTCGTCGAGCTCGGTGAGCAGCAGCAGGTCGGTGAGCCCGATGACGCCGTTCATCGGGGTGCGGATCTCGTGGCTCATCGTCGCCAGGAACTCCGACTTCAGGCGCGAGGCCTCCATCGCGGCGTCTCGTGCCTCGGCGAGCTGGGTGGCGCTGCGCTCGCGCTCGGCGACCACCGACAGCTGGCCGGCGACCTGGTCGAGGAGCTGGCGGGCGTTCGCGTCCGGCGGCACCTCGTCGGCGAGCAGCTCGGCCACCGCCACCACCGCCGAGCCGGTGGTGATCGGGAACGCCACCAGGCTGTGGGTCTCCTCCAGGCCCGGCGCGGGCCCGACGACCAGGGCCCCGGTCGCCCGGGCCCGCTCCGCCAACGCCTCGTCGAAGGCCACATCGACAAGTGGCCGGGGCGGGTCGGCGAGGTCGACGGGCTCGCGGCGGCCGTCGTCGCCGCACGCCCAGGCGCCGACGGCGAACCAGCCGGTGCGCTCGGGGAGCCCGTGCGCCATCAGCACCAGGGCCTCCTGGAGCGAGCTCGCGAGGTTGGCGGCGGTCGCCATCTGCTGGAGCAGCTCGAGGCGGCGGGTCGCCTCGGCGGCCTGCTCGTCGGCGGCCCGCAGGTCGGTGATGTCCTGCACGGTGCCGCCGGTGCGCACCGCGCGGCCGACCGCGTCCCGCTCGACGTACGCGATCACGCGACCCCACCGGATCGAGCCGTCGCGCCGCAGGATGCGGGCCTCGTAGGCGTACTCGTCGCTCTCCGCGGCGGCGGCACGGGCCTGCTGGATCACCAGGTCGCGGTCGTCGGGGTGCACGAACGACAACAGCAGCTCCGTCGAGGACGGGACCTCCTGCGGCTCCAGGCCCAGCAGCCGGTACATCTCGTCGGACCAGGTCATCTCGTCGGTGTCGATGTCGCGCTCCCAGCTGCCGAGGTGCGCGACCCGCTGGGCCTGGGCGAGCTGCTGCTCGCTCGCCAGCAGGCTGTCGACGAGCAGCTTGCGCTCCGTGTACGGCGCCACCCGGTGCAGCCAGCCGGTCCGTCGGCCGGTCGCGTCGTGGATGGGCGCCGAGCTGAGCAGGCCCCACACCGTGGACCCGTCCGGACGGAAGAAGTAGGCCTCGAAGTTCTCCCGGCCCTGGCCCGTGCGGAGCATCTCCCCGAACCACTCCCAGAAGATCGGGCTGCCCGCCGCGTCGAAGAAGTCGACGAAGCGGGTCCCGGGCATGTCCTCCTGGCGCCGGTCGAGCATCTGGGCCATCCGGCGGTTGGCGTAGGTCGTGACGCCGTGGTCGTCGAAGATCCAGATGCCGTCGGGGAGCAGCTCGAACGCGCTCAGGTCGAGGCCGGGGTCACCGGCCCCGGCGCCGTCCTGCTGCGAGCTCATGCACCGATCATCGCCCACGTCCCGACGAATCGGAGGAGTTCCCCTCCGTGGCGGTGCCGTGCCCACCCGTTCGGGTGGGCCGGCAGGGTCCGCGCGGGTCCGGGTCAGGCCTGGTCGGTCTCGGCGTACTGCTCGGAGTGGGAGTAGTAGCCCAGCGCGGTGCTGAGGCTCTCCAGCGAGCGCCGCGCGGCGAGCGCGAACTCGGGGGCCGGGTCGCGGTCCAGGCTGTCGTGGTGGCAGGCGCCGAGCCCGATGCTCGGGGCGGCGTTCGGCTCGTCGGCCCGCAGCATCGCGACCGCGGTGACCTCGTCCCCGTCGTCGGACAGTTCGATGTCGACGTGCCAGGTGGTGGTCTGCATGTCCTGCTTGTCTCCTCCATCGCTCGGGACGGGTTCTCGCCCCGTCCGAGTCAACCCCGCGGCCCGGCGCACCGGACACGGACTACCGCACCGCAGCCGCGAGGCCTTTGGTCCCCCGAGTCCCGAACCCGGCGGCGCGCGGTCCCGGGACTCCCGACGTGACGGCGACGGGGCTGGGTCGTTGGCCGGGCATGCGCACGAGATTCCTGGTCGTCCTCGGTGTGGTGGCGTCGCTGCTGGGCGCCCTGCTGGTCGCCTCGCCGTCGCCCGGCACCGCCGCCGCGACCCGCGGCTCCCTGGTCCTCCAGGTGCTCTCCAACCGCGCCGACCTCATCTCCGGCGGCGACGCCCTGGTCGCGGTCCGCCTCCCGAAGGGCGTGCGGCCCGGGCGGGTCCGGGTGCTGCTCGGAGACCGCGACGTCACGCGTCGCTTCGCGGTCCGCGAGGACGGCCGGTTCCTCGGTCTCGTGCGCGGCCTGCGGGTCGGGCGCAACGTGCTGCGGGCGAGCGCGCCCGGCGTGACCGGGGTGGCCGGCGACCGTGCGGTGATCGTCAACCACCCCAACGGCGGGCCGGTGTTCTCGGGACCGCAGACCGAGCACTACCGCTGCCAGGAGTCCGCGCGCGACGCCGCGTGCAACGAGCCCGCGACCTACGACTTCCTCTACAGGTCCACCGACCCGACCCGGACCGACCTCCAGCCCTACGACCCGGACGACCCGCCGTCGGACGTCGCCACCACGACCACCGACCAGGGCGTGGAGGTGCCGTTCGTGGTCCGCCGCGAGCGGGGCTTCCAGGACCGCGACCGCTACACGATCCTCACGCTGTTCCGGCCCGGACAGCCGTGGCGGGCGTGGTCGCCGCAGCGGCAGTGGAACCACAAGCTGCTGGTCACCCACGGCGGCGGCTGCGGCGCCTCCTACGCCCCGGGCTCGCCGCCCCTCGCGGACTACTCCGGCACGTTCGACGGCGTCCCGCTGGTCACCCCCAGCTACGTGACCGCGCTCGGCCGCGGCTTCGCCGTACTCTCCACCGCGCTCGACAACACCGGCCACAACTGCAGCGTCGCGATGAACGCCGAGTCGGTGCTGATGGCCAAGGAGCGCCTGGTCGAGAGGTACGGCGAGCTCCGGTACACGATCGGCACCGGCTGCTCGGGCGGCTCGATCGCCCAGCACACGGTGGCGAACGCCTACCCGGGCATCTACCAGGGGCTGGTCACGACCTGCTCCTACCCGGACACGTTCACCGCCGGCGCCCAATTCGCGGACTACCACCTGCTGCGGGGCTACTTCGAGGACCCGTCGCGCTGGGCTCCCGGCGTCGTGTGGACCCCGCTGCAGATGGCGCAGGTCGAGGGCCACGTCTCCCACGTCAACGCGGTCGTCGCGGACGAGGGGCTGTTCAAGGCGGCGCTCGACCCCGAGCACGACTGCTCCGGCACCGTCGACCCGGTCCCCGGCGACCCGAGCACCCGCTACGACTCCGAGACCAACCCGGCCGGCGTGCGCTGCTCGGTCCTCGACCTGCTCGTCAACCAGCTCGGCCGCCGGCCGGAGTCGGTGTGGACGCCCCAGGAGCGGGCCGCCGGGCACGGCTTCGGCGGCATCCCGTTCGCCAACGACGGCGTGCTCTACGGGCTCGCCGAGCTCCGGTCGGGCGCGATCACGCCCGCCCAGTTCGTCGACCTCAACGCCAAGCTCGGCGGCCTGGACGTGGACTCCCAGCCCACGCCGGAGCGGATCAGCGGCGACCCGGCCTCGATCGCGCGGGCCTACCGCACCGGGCTGATCAACGAGGCCAACCACCTCGACGAGGTCGCGATGATCAACCACGGCGGGCCCGACCCGGGCATCGCCCACGACTACGCCCACGCGTTCTGGACCCAGGAGCGGCTGCTCGCCGACCAGGGCCACACCGACAACCGGGTGATGTGGTTCGGTCCGACCCCGCTGATCGGCGACGTGACCTGGGCCAACGAGGCGCTGGTCGCCATGGACCGGTGGCTGACGGCCGTCGAGCGCGACCGCGGCCCGGAGCCGCTCGCGGAGAAGGTCGCCCGCGACCGCCCGGCCGACGTCACGGACCGGTGCGTCGTCGACGCGCTCGCCGACGCCTGCGACGTCGAGGAGCTGCAGGTGCTGCAGACCCGGCTGTCCACCCCGCGCCAGGAGGCCGGCGGCCCGCTCGCCAACGACACGGTCGCGTGCCGGCTGACACCGCTGGACCGCGCCGACTTCGACGGCCTGCTGGTCCCGTTCACCGACGAGCAGTGGGCGACGCTCGAGGCCACGTTCCCGCACGGCGTCTGCGACTGGTCGGTGCCCGGCGTCGGCCAGGGGCCGGCCCAGACCTGGCTGCGCTACGACGCGGCCGACGGCGGCCCGGCGTACGGCGGACGCAACCTGCCGCCGGTGCCGGCCGACTCGGCCCTCGACGTGGTCAGCCCGGTGTGGGCGGAGATGCTGCGCAAGTAGCCGGCCGGACTCCTTGACCTCGCTCCTTGACCTCGCTCCTTGACCTCGCGGCCGTGGAGGAGGCAGCGTGCGGGCATGAGGCGTGCCCCGCACGAGAACGTGGCGACCGTGCTGGTCGACCCGGCGGTGCTGCACGAGCTCGAGGTGCACCTGATGTCGCTGGACCTGCGGGTGTGGCCGGTCGCCACGTCGCCGGTCTACGTCGACGGCCCGCGTGCCGCGTTCCAGCTGCGCCGCCGGATGCTGGTGGCCCGCCGCGGCGCCTGGGACGACGCCGCCACCTGGACGCCGGTGTGGATCGCGTTCGGCGACACCTGGCGCCACGGCGCCGAGCCGCTGCCCTGGGTCGCGCACGAGACCCTGTGGCGCACCCTCGAGCAGTACGCCGAGCACGTCCGCTACCGGCTCGGCCTCGGCGGGATCCCGCGGCTCGACGTACCGCGCGAGCGCACCGCCTGAGGGTCCTGCGTCCACGCGGGACCATCGGCCCTGGGCGGTCACCGGCCGCCCGGTAGACTCGCGGACGTGATCACCCGAGTGCAGCCCGAGGCGACGAGCGCCTGCCTGCCCTCGGTGCCGTTGATCCGCCGCCGCGCCGTGGACCACTGCCGGGTCCGTTCGGCGCTGTGTCGCCTGCGCTGAGCGCAGCTGCGCCACCCGCCGGGTGACCCACCCGGGGCCGTGCCCCGGGACGCACCCGTGCGGCCCCGCCCGGCCCCCCGCGCCCGCC
>NZ_DASWVI010000320.1:0-16221 GCF_036401255.1 Nocardioides sp.
CGGCCGCAGCGTCGGCCACCGCCGGACCGCCTCGGCGGCCGCCTGGCGCAGCGTCGCGTTGAGGTCGCCGCTGACCCCGTCGGGGATCGCCACCGCGCCCAGGGCGGTGACCGCGGTCGCGACCTGCACGTCGTCGGTGACGACCAGCACCCGAGCCACCGCCCCGGTGGCCGCGCACGCCGTGACCGTGTCGAGCGCGAAGGCCTCCGCGAGTGCCTGCCGCGTCGGGCCGCCGACCTCGGCGAGGCGCGACTTGCCCACCGCGGGCGGCTTCACTGGGACCACGACGGCGTACTGCTGCTCGGACATCGGCCCGATCCTGTCAGGCGGCCCGGACGTCCCGGCGCGGCGGCCCGCGCTGGGACCGGTGGGAGCAGCGTGACCGAGTAACCTGCGTCCGTGACGGTTCGCAAGCTCCAGCAGAAGCGCGGATGGGCGTGGAACCTCGCCGTCCCCATCATCAAGCCGCTGCTGCTGGCCACCACGACTCGGGAGTGGGTCGGCGGGGAGAACATCCCCGAGTCCGGCGGCTTCATCCTCGCCCTCAACCATGTCTCGCACGTCGACCCGTTGACCGCGGCGCACCTGGTCTACGACCACGGCCGGCTGCCGCGGTACCTGGCCAAGTCCGGCCTGTTCAAGACCAGGCTCGGTGCGTTCTTCTTCACCGCCGCCGGCCAGATCCCGGTCGAGCGGCTCTCGGCGAACGCCGCCGGCGCCTACGACGCCGCCGTCGAGGCGGTCCGCCGCGGCGAGTGCGTGGTCGTCTACCCGGAGGGCACGATCACCCGCGACCCGGGCGGCTGGCCGATGACCGGGAAGTCCGGTGCGGCCAGGATCGCACTCGCGACGGGGTGCCCGGTGATCCCCGTCGGGCAGTGGGGCGCCCAGCAGCTGCTCCCGGCGTACACGAAGAAGCCGGACCTGTTCCCGCGCAAGCGCATCCAGATGCGCGTGGGCCCGCCCGTCGACCTGTCCGACCTGCTCGAGCAGCCGCGGACCACCGCCGTCGTCCAGCAGGCGACCGACCGGATCATGGCCGCGATCACCGCGCTCGTGGAGGAGGTGCGGGGCGAGCCGGCTCCGCCGGAGCGCTTCGACGTGCGCAAGGCCGGGGTCCGGCCGATCGGCAATCCCCGCAAGGACCAGAAGAAGGGCCGTCCGTGAGCGCCGGCAAGGTCGCGGTGTTCAGCGCCGGTTCGTGGGGTACGGCGTTCTCGATCGTCCTCGCCGACGCCGGCAACGACGTGACGCTGTGGGCGCGGCGCGAGGAGCTCGCGGCCGCGATCAACGACCGCCACGAGAACCCCGACTACCAGCCCGGCGTGGAGCTGCCGCCGGCGATCTCCGGCACCCACGACGTCGAGAAGGCGCTGCACGGCGCCGACCTGGTCGTGCTCGCGACCCCCTCGCAGACGCTGCGCGAGAACCTGACCCAGTGGGCGCCGTACATCGAGGACGACGCCGTCCTCGTGTCGTTGATGAAGGGCGTCGAGCTCGGGACGCTGGAGCGGATGAGCCAGGTGATCGCCGAGGTCACCGGCGCCGGTCCCGAGCGGATCGCCGTCGTCAGTGGGCCCAACCTGTCCCCGGAGATCGCGCGGCGCGAGCCGGCGGCATCCGTGGTGGCGTGCGAGGACGAGAGCGTGGCGCGGATGATCCAGGACCGCATCCACTCACCGGCGTTCCGTCCCTACACCAGCGTCGACGTGCTCGGCTGCGAGCTCGGCGGTGCCTACAAGAACGTCGTGGGCCTGGCGGTCGGCATGGCCGTCGGCCTCGGCTTCGGCGACAACACGACCGCCTCCGTCATCACCCGGGGGCTGGCGGAGACCGCGCGGCTGGCGATGGCGCTGGGGGCCAACCCGCTCACGCTGATGGGTCTGGCGGGACTGGGCGACCTGGTCGCGACCTGCTCCTCGCCGCTGTCGCGCAACCGGACGTTCGGGGAGAAGCTCGGCCGCGGCATGACGACGGCGGAGATCCTCGCGACGACCCGTCAGGTGGCCGAGGGCGCGAAGTCCTGCGCCTCCCTGCTCGCGCTCGCCGAGCGCACCGGCGTGGACGCCCCGATCGCCCACCACGTCACCGCCGTCGTCGACGGCCGGATGACCGCCCAGGAGATGATGGACTCCTTCATCGCCCGCGACACCAAGGCCGAAACTGACTGAGACGAGCAGGCTCCTCGGATCGCAGCGTCGCGCGAGGGGTCTCGATACGCCGTCGCTCGTGCCTCGCGACGGCTACTCGACCATCGAACGATCGTTGGTCGAGTAGCGAGCGCCAGCGAGCGTATCGAGACCTGACGGCGTCAGACGACCGCGTCCAACGCCGCCCTCAGGTCGTCCCAGAGGTCGTCGACGTCCTCGACGCCCACCGACATGCGCACCAGCCCGGCGGGGATCGTCTCGGGCTCGGCCTTCCAGCGGCGGCGCCGCTCGAACGTCGACTCCACGCCGCCGAGCGAGGTCGCGTGCACCCAGAGCCGGGTGCCGCGGGTGACCCGGTCCCCGGCGGCGGCACCGCCGGCGAGCACCATCGCGACGATCCCGCCGAACCCGGGGTAGCGCACCTCGGCGACGGCCGGGTGCTCCGCCAGCCGCTCCACCAGCACTCGGGCGTTGGCCTGGGCGCGCTCGACGCGCAGGTGCAGGGTGCGCACGCCGCGCAGCGCGAGCCAGGCCTCGAGGGTCCCCGGGGTCGTGCCGGTCAGGTCGCGCCGGCCCTTGAGCACGGCGTACAGCTCGTCGTCGCCGGTGACGACGGCGCCCATCAGCACGTCGCTGTGCCCGGCGAGGTACTTGGTCACCGAGTGCACGACGAGGTCGGCGCCCAGCGTGAGCGGCTGCTGCAGGAGCGGCGTGGCGAACGTGTTGTCGACCACCACGTAGGCGCCGGCCGCCCGCGCGGCCGCGCTGATCGCCGAGATGTCCGCGATCTCGAGCGCCGGGTTGGTCGGGGACTCCAGCCAGACGAGAGCGGCGTCCGCGCACGCCGCGACTACCCCGTCGGTGTCGGTGATGTCGACGAGCGACGTGCGGACCCGGCCACGGCTCTCGAGGTCCGCGAGCTGCAGCAACGTGCCGTTGTAGGCGTGCGCGGGCGCGACGACGAGGCCCTCGTGACCGACGAGGTCCAGCACGGTCGACACCGCGCCCAGACCGGACGAGAACGCCAGCGCCCGCCCACCCTCCAGCGACCCGAGGACCTCCTCGAAGGCCGTCCAGGTGGGGTTGCCGTAGCGACCGTACTCGACCTCGCCGCCCGCGACGTACGTCGAGGCCATGGTGATCGGCTCGTTCAGCGGCTGATCCGGCTCGCGCGACGGCCGCCCGGCGGTGACCGCGATCGTGCCCGGCTTGAGGTCTCGCGAGGCGCTGCTCATGGGGCCACGCTAGACGGATAGGGTCGGGCGCGATGAACGAGTCCACGCGCAAGCCCCGCGTCGCCGTCGTGTTCGGCGGCAAGTCCAACGAGCACGCGATCTCGTGCGTGACCGCCGGGAGCGTGCTGGCCGCGATCGACCGCACGGCGTACGACGTCGTGCCGATCGGCATCGCGACCGACGGCCGCTGGGTGCTGGAGTCCGGGGACCCGGAGCGGCTGCGCATCGAGGGCCCCGACCGGCTCCCGCACGTCGACGGCGAACGGGCGACGATCGCGCTCGCGCCCGAGACCGCGTCCACCGGCCTGGTCGTCACCGAGCCGGCCCAACCGCCGCGGACCCTCGGCGAGGTCGACGTCGTGTTCCCGCTGTTGCACGGCGCGTGGGGCGAGGACGGCACCATCCAGGGCCTGCTCGAGATGGCGGGCGTGCGCTATGTCGGCGCCGG
The DNA here is from genome assembly GCF_036401255.1 of Nocardioides sp. GTDB lineage: Bacteria > Actinomycetota > Actinomycetes > Propionibacteriales > Nocardioidaceae > Nocardioides. The sequence goes on from NZ_DASWVI010000320.1 coordinate 3,834, forward strand.
GGTGCTCGCCTCGGCGGTCAGCATGGACAAGGCCTACATGAAGGTCGTGCTGGCGGCTGCGGGGCTGCCGGTGCTGCCCTCGGCGACGGTGACGGCGCGGGAGTGGGCGCGAGACCCGGCGCGGTGCCGCGCCCGGGCCGACGAGCTCGGCTACCCGTTGTTCGCCAAGCCCGCGCGGGGCGGTTCCAGCCTGGGCATCTCCAAGGTGCACGACGCGAGCGAGCTCGCGGACGCGCTCGCGGAGGCGTTCCAGCACGACCCGAAGGTGCTCCTCGAGGCCGCCGCGGTCGACGCGCGCGAGGTGGAGTGCGGGGTGCTCGAGGCGCTCGACGGCACCCCGGAGACCAGCGTGCCCGCCGAGATCCGGATCACCGGCGACCACGAGTTCTACGACTTCGCGGCCAAGTACCTCCCCGAGGAGCACACCGAGCTCGACGTGCCGGCGGACCTGCCCGACGACGTGACCCGGCAGATCCAGGAGCTCTCGGTGCGGGCGTTCGAGGCCGTCGGCTGCGAGGGCCTGGCCCGGGTTGACTTCTTCGTGCTGCCCGGTGGCCGGCTCGTGGTCAACGAGATCAACACGATGCCGGGCTTCACCCCGACCTCGATGTACCCGCAGATGTGGGCGGCCTCGGGCCTCGACTACCCGGCACTGGTCGACCGGCTCATCCAGCTGGCCCTGCGGCGCGACACCGGCCTGCGCTAACCGGACACCGGATCAGTCGCACTCGTCGCGCAGCGTCAGGTGCTCGCGCACCGGCTCCGCCAACGCCGCCAGCGCCGCCGCGGACGGCGCGCCGCGCTGGTCGGCCGGGACGAGCAGCGAGACCCGTGGCAGGTAGCCGACCGCGGTGAGCAGGACGTCGGCATCCTGGTCCGCTTCCTGCTCGGGCGGCACGAACCAGCCCACTCCTGAGGCCTCGGTGCACGCGGAGAACTCGTCGAACTCGGGCGGGATGTCGACGCCGCAGGTGACCACGATCGCGGGATCGCCCCACGCCGCGCCGTACTCGCTGTCACCGGAGACCTCGCGCTCGTCGAGACCCGCGAGCGTCGACGGCAGGTCCGCGACGAACTCGCGGCAGGTGCGCTGGTCGGCGGCGGAGAGGTCCGGCGCGTCGATCTCCACCGGCCCGGTGGAGCAGCCGGTCGCGAGCAGGACGGCCGCACACGCGACGGCGCCCCGGGTCCATGGGGACCCGGGGCGCCGACGACGTACGGCGGGGGTCACCCTCAGATGTGGACGACCGGGCAGGTCAGCGTGCGGGTGATGCCCTCGAGGTTCTGCACCTTCGAGACCACGAGCTTGCCGAGCTCGTCGACGTTGCGGGCCTCCGCGCGCACGATCACGTCGTAGGGTCCGGTGACGTCCTCGGCGAGGGTCACGCCCTTGACCTGGGCGATGGCGGAGGCCACCTCGGCAGCCTTGCCGACATCGGTCTGGATCAGGATGTACGCCTGGACGACCATCGAGCTCTCCCTGGGGTCTGGACGGGTGATCTGCGTTCTGCGGGAACTGCCACGCCAACCTATCGTGCGCCACCCCGGCCCGCATCTGGTGGGATGGGTCCATGTCGTTCCCACCAGACGCCACGTTGGCCGACGCGGGCGAGTTCGGGCTGATCTCGGCGATCGTGGACCTGTTCTCGCAAGGTGAGCAGGTGCTCGTCGGCCCGGGCGACGACGCCGCGGTCCTGCGGGTCCGCACCGGGCACGTCGTCGTGTCCACCGACCTGATGGTCGAGGGGCGGCACTTCCGCCGGGAGTGGGCGGGCGCGGCCGACGTCGGCCACCGGGCGGCCGCGCAGAACCTCTCCGACATCAACGCGATGGGTGGGCGCGCCACCTCGCTCACGATCGGTCTCGCGGCGCCGGCCGACCTGCCGGCGCAGTGGGCGCTGGACTTCGCCCGGGGCTTCGCCGAGGAGTGCGCGCTGGTGGGGGCAAGCGTCGTCGGCGGCGACGTCACGCGCGCCGACGAGGTCGTGATCGCGGTGACCGTCCTCGGGGCCTGCACCCAGGCGCCGGTGCTCCGTTCGGGGGCGCGGCCCGGTGACGTGCTCGCGCTGTGCGGCCGGCAGGGCTGGGCCGCGGGCGGTCTCGCCGTGCTCGGCCGGGGCTTCCGCTCCCCGCGGGTGCTCGTGGAGGCCTACCGCCGCCCGGAGCCGCCGTACGACGCCGGCCGGCTCGCCGCCGAGGCCGGCGCCACCGCGATGATCGACGTCTCCGACGGGCTGCTCGCCGACGCGGGCCACATCGCCGCGCACTCGGGCGTCGCCATCGACGTGCACACCGCCGCCTTCGAGGTGCCCGAGCCGCTGCAGGCGGTCGGCGCCGCGCTGGGCGCCGACCCGATGCAGTTCATCCTCGGCGGCGGCGACGACCACGCGCTGCTGGCGACTTACCCCGACGCCGCCTCCGTGCCCGAGGGCTGGTCGGTCATCGGCCGGGTCGGCGAGGGGGAGGGCGTCACGGTCGACGGCGCGGCCTACGACGGCCCCACCGGCTGGACCCACTTTTGAGCTGCCCGAGGCGGCGCTTGCGCCGACTCGGAGGCAGCAGCCAGGTCGAGTAGCCCCGCGGCCGAGGGACGAGGCCGCGACGGGCGTACCGAGACCTCAGCTCCGGATGGGTCTCGATACGCTCGCTGGCGCTCGCTACTCGACCACCGAGGGGAGCGCTCGCTACTCGACCACCGAGGACATGAGAAAGGCCCCGACCGCTGGACGATCGGGGCCTCTCGGAAGAGCTCAGGTCAGCGCGTGACCTTGCCGGCCTTGAGGCAGCCGGTGCACACGTTGAGTCGCTTGGGGGTGCCGTTGACGGTGGCCCGCACGCGCTGGATGTTGGGGTCGAAGCGACGCTTCGTGATCTTGCGCGACCACGGACGGTTGTTGCCGAAGCCCGGCTTCTTGGCGCAGATGTCGCAGACGGCAGCCACCGTGTGCTCCTTAAACGATCGAGGATGTGGAACTGATTCGCAGAGGGGCCCGCTGAGCGGGCAACCGCACAAGAGTATCCGATGGCCCCGGACACGCGGAAATCGAGCGGACGCACTAACCTGTGGGACTCGACATCTCCCGAGCGAGCAGTCTCCACGATCGAGGACGGCGATGGAAACTCCCCGCAGCGGCGCCATCACGCTCGAGGTGGTGCTGCGGTTCGTCGACATCGCCGCCGACGCGTTGGCCGACGCCCGCGAGGAGATCGATGCGCTCAATGTCTACCCGGTGCCCGACGGCGACACCGGCACGAACATGTACCTCACGGTCTGCGCCGCGAGGGACGCCGTGCGCGAGGCCACCGCGGGCCAGGCCGGCGCGGACCTCGGTACGGCGCTCGCCGCGTTCGGCCGGGGCGCGCTCCTCGGTGCGCGGGGCAACTCCGGGGTCATCCTCAGCGAGATGCTCGGCGCGATCGTGCGGCGCATCGCCGCGGCCGAGCCGGGGGAGCGCAACGCCCACGTGATGGCCGACGCGCTGCGCCGCGCCACCGAGGCCAGCTATGCCGCGGTCGGTGTCCCGGTCGAGGGCACCATGCTCACCGTCACGCGGGCGGCCTCCGAGGCGGCCGCCGAGACGGCCCGGGACCCCCGGGCACGCGCCCGTGATGTGTTTGCCGCCGCTGCGGCGGCGGCCCGCGAGGCGCTCGCGCACACCCCTGAGCAGCTGCCCGCGCTGCGGGCGGCCGGGGTGGTGGATGCGGGTGGCCGGGGTGTGAGCGTGATCCTCGACGCCGCCGAGACCGTGCTCACCGGGCGCCGCCCGGCGCCCGTGACCGAGCCCTTCGGCAGCCACCACATCCCGGTCCCGACCGGGGGGAGCTCGGGCGACCTGACCCCGGACGGGCCCGCCTACGAGGTGATGTACCTCCTCGACGCCGACGACGCGGCGATCCCGGTGCTGCGGAGGGCGCTGTCCGGGCTGGGCGACTCCCTCGTGGTCGTCGGCGGCGACGGGCTGTGGAACGTGCACGTGCACGTCGACGACGTCGGGGCGGCGATCGAGGCCGGGATCGCCGCCGGCCGCCCGCACCGGGTGCGGGTGACGCACTTCGCCGAGCAGATCCAGGCCGCCCGTGGTCGCACCGCCGCACGCGACGGGCGCTGCGTGGTCGCGGTCGCGGCCGGACCCGGCCTGGCCGCCCTCTTCGAGGCGGCGGGCGCGGTGGTCGTCCACGGCGGCCCGGGCCACCGGCCCTCGACCGGCCAGCTGCTCGAGGCGATCACGGCGTGCGGCGCCGCCGAGGTCATCGTGCTGCCCAACGACCACGACTCGGTGCGGGTCGCGCAGGTCGCGGCGAGCACCGCCGAGGCCGACGCCGACGGTGCCATCCGGGTCGCCGTGATCCCCACGCAGGCCCAGGTGACCGGTCTCGCGGCGGTCGCGGTGCACGAGCCGGGCCGGTCCTTCGACCAGGACGTGCTCGAGATGACCGCGACCGCACGGCACGCCCGGCAGGGCGCGGTGACCGTGGCGGCCCGGCAGGCGATGACGATGGCGGGGCCGTGCGAGCCCGGCGACGTGCTCGGGGTGATCGCCGGTGACTTCGCGATCGTCGGCGAGGAGCTGTACGCCGTCGCCACCGACGTGCTCGACCGCCTGCTCGGCGGCGGCGGCGAGCTCGTCACGATCGTCGCGGGCGCCGACGACCCCGAGGGCTCGCTGGCCACCCGCTGCGCGGCGTACGTCGAGCAGCACCACCCTGCTGTCGACGTCGTGGTGTACGACGGTGGGCAGCAGCGCTATCCGCTGCTGATGTCCGTCGAGTAGCCAGGCAGGGAGACAGCGGTGATCAGCCTCGACACGCCCGTGGTCGCCGTCCTCGGCGACCACAAGAAGAAGCGCGCGGCGATCGAGGACCGGCTGGGGCTGCGCACCGTCGGCGACCTGCTGCGCCACTTCCCGCGGCGCTACATCAAGACCGGCGAGCTCACCCGCGTCGAGGAGCCCAACGTCGGCGACCTGCTCACGGTCGTGGGACAGATCGCGTCCAGCAAGATCGCCACCTACCAGGACCGCCGGACCGGACGCCCGGCCTACCGGGTCGACGTGGTGGTGCGCACCGACGGCCCGTCGTTCCGCGTCTCGATGTTCGCCAAGAACCAGCACATGGCGCAGTGGCAGCAGCAGAACCGCGTCCCGGCCGGTCGCCGCGGCATCTTCGTCGGTCAGGTGAGCAGGTTCCGTGACGAGTGGCAGCTCACCCATCCGCAGGTCGTGCTGTTCGGCACCGCCGACGAGGACGCGGCGCAGCTCTCGCTCGACGCGATCGGCGACCTCTACCCGATCTACCCCCTCACCAAGGGCGTCGACTCGTGGGACCTCCAGCGCGCGGTCGCGTTCGCGCTCTCGGTCGTCGACGACGTGCCCGACCTGCTGCCGCCCGCGCTGCGCGAGCGCCACGAGCTCCTCGACGTCCGTACGGCGCTGCAGCGCATCCACAACCCCGACGACTGGGGGCAGGTCACCAGCGCCCAGCGCCGCTTCCGGTTCGAGGAGGCGCTGGTCACCCAGCTCGTGCTGGCGCGTCGACGGCGCGCGATCCGCGAGCTCGGCGGCCGGGCGCGCACCGGAGCGGACGGTGGCCTGCTCGCGGCGTTCGACGCGCGGCTGCCGTTCGAGCTGACCGCCGGGCAGCGCGAGATCGGTGCCCAGATCGAGGCCGACCTCGCCCAGCCGCACCCGATGAACCGACTGCTCCAGGGCGAGGTCGGCTCCGGCAAGACCCTGGTGGCACTGCGTGCGATGCTCCGGGTCGTCGACTCCGGCGGCCAGGCCGCGCTGCTGGCTCCCACCGAGGTGCTCGCCCAGCAGCACCACCGCTCGATCACCGCCATGCTCGGCGACCTCGCGGCCGGCGGCATGCTCGGCAGCGCGCCCGAGGCCACCAACGTCGAGCTGCTCACCGGCTCGATGACCAAGGCCCAGCGCACCGCGCCGATGTCGCGGCTGGCCAGCGGCGAGGCCGGCATCGTGATCGGCACCCACGCCCTGCTGGAGGAGAAGGTCCAGTTCGCCGACCTCGGCCTGGTCGTCGTGGACGAGCAGCACCGCTTCGGGGTCGAGCAGCGCGCCGCCCTCACCGACAAGGCCGGCACCCCGCCCCACGTGCTGGTGATGACCGCGACCCCGATCCCGCGCACGGTCGCGATGACGGTGTTCGGCGACCTGGAGACCTCCACGCTCACCGAGCTGCCCGCCGGCCGCGCGCCGATCCAGACCAACGTGGTCCCGCTCGCCGAGCAGCCGCACTGGCTCGGCCGGGTCTGGGAGCGGGTCCGCGAGGAGGTCGCCCGGGGCCACCAGGTCTACGTCGTCTGCCCCCGCATCACCGGCGACGAGAGCGAGCAGGGCGAGCGCGACCAGATCGACGTGGACGAGGACGGCAACGCGATCGCGCCACCGGGAGCGTCCGAGACGCTCAACGCCGTCGAGGAGGTGGCGGCGCGGCTCGTCGAGGGGCCGCTGGCCGGTCTGCGGGTCGAGCGGCTGCACGGCAAGATGGCGCCCGAGGACAAGGACGCGGTGATGCGTGCGTTCGCCGCCGGCGAGGTCGACGTCCTGGTCTCCACGACCGTGATCGAGGTCGGCGTCGACGTCGCCAACGCCACCGCGATGGTGCTGCTCGACGCCGACCGGTTCGGCGTCTCCCAGCTCCACCAGCTGCGCGGCCGGGTCGGCCGGGGCGGCCACCCGGGCCTGTGCCTGATGGTCTCCTGGGCCGAGCCGGACACGCCGGCGCGGGCGCGGCTCACCGCGGTCGCGGCCACCACCGACGGCTTCGAGCTCAGCCGCGTCGACCTCGAGCAGCGCCGCGAGGGCGACGTCCTCGGCCGGTCGCAGTCCGGGTTCAAGTCCAGCCTCGAGAACCTCCGGGTGCTGCGCGACGAGAAGACGATCGTCGAGGCCCGGGCCGCGGCGGTCGACCTGCTCGACGCCGACCCGCAACTCCGCGGCGCGCCCGAGCTCGCCGCCGCGGTCGCGGCACTCGAGGAGTCCGTGCAGTCCGAGTTCATGGAGAAGTCGTGACCCGCATCATCGGCGGCAGCGCGGGCGGCCGGCGGATCGGCACGCCCCGCGGCGAGGCCACCCGGCCGACCAGCGACCGGGTGCGCGAGGCGCTGTTCTCCGCGATCGAGTCCTGGTGCGGGTCCCTGCACGGCCTGCGGGTCCTCGACCTGTACGCCGGCTCGGGCGCGGTCGGCCTGGAGGCCTGGTCGCGCGGCGCGGAGGCCGTCACGCTCGTCGAGTCCGACCGGCGCACCGCCGCCCTGGTGGCGGCCAACGCCCGGACGCTGGGGTGCCGGAGCGCGGACGTCGTGACCGGATCCGTCGCCACCGTCCTGGCCCGCGAGCCCGCCGCGGCGTACGACCTGGTCTTCCTCGACCCGCCCTATCCGCTCGACGAGGCCGCCCTCGCCACCGATCTCGCCCGGCTCGTCGAGCACGGCTGGCTCGCGCCCGGCGCGCTGGTGGTCGTCGAGCGGTCCTCGCGCAGCCCCGAGCCGACCTGGCCGGCCGGGCTCGGCCGCGACCGTGAGAAGCGTTACGGCGAGACCACGCTGTGGTACGCGATAGCGTCCACGCCATGACCCGTGCGGTGTGCCCCGGCTCGTTCGACCCGGTGACCAACGGCCATCTCGACATCGTCCGCCGGGCGGCCGCGATCTTCGACGAGCTCGTGGTCGCGACCGGCACCAATCCCTCCAAGTCGCGCCTCTTCGAGCCCGAGGAGCGGCTCGACATGCTGCGCGAGGTGTGCGCCGACCTGCCGAACGTGACCGTGATGGGCTTCACCGGCCTGATCGTCGACTTCTGCCGCGAGCTCGGGGCCCCGGCGATCGTGAAGGGGCTGCGGGGCGGCAACGACTACGAGTACGAGCTGCCGATGGCCCAGATGAACGTGCACCTCACCGGCGTCGAGACGGTCTTCTTGCCGACCAACGCCTCCTGGGGCTACGTGTCCTCCAGCCTGGTCAAGGAGGTCGCCATGCTCGGCGGGGACGTCTCCTCCCTCGTGCCGCCGGGGGTGCACCGCCGGCTGCAGGCCAAGCTCGCCCAGCGGTGACACCGTGCGGGGACCCGCCGGTTTTGCCCGGCCCGTCCGCTGCCCGGTACGCTCTACGACGATCTGTTTGTGCCCGGACCTGGAAGTAGACCCCTGAGCAGCCTGGACCCGAGAGCGCCGCTCGTGCTCGATACCCGCGAGCTCGGCCGCCGCCCGGGGTCCCAGCGTCAGGAGAAGCGGACGGTTCCGGCACCGGCAGATCTGGGCATCGAAGTCCTCCGTGTCCCGGAAGGCTCGCCGGTCGACCTCGACCTGCGGCTGGAAGCGGTCATGGAGGGTGTGCTGGTCACCGGTTCGGCCTCGGCCGAGCTCGCCGGTGAGTGCGCGCGGTGCCTGGAGCCGATCACCGACGAGATCGAGGTCCGGTTCCAGGAGCTGTTCGTGTACGACGACCAGGACTACTCCTCCGAGGAGGACGACGAGGTCAGCATGCTCGAGGGCGACCTGCTCGACCTCGAGCCCCTGCTGCGGGACGCGGTGGTGCTCGCACTGCCGTTCCAGCCCTTGTGTGAGGACGACTGTCCGGGCCTGTGCCCCGAGTGTGGGGTGCGACTCAAGGACGACCCGGACCACACGCACGAGGCGCCGGTCGACCCGCGATGGGCCGGACTGGCCGCCCTGCAGGACCAGCACGACCAGCAGGACCACGACTGACCACGACCGGGAGGACGTCCCGGTCAACCATGAGGAGAGAACAGTGGCTGTCCCGAAGCGGAAGATGTCGCGCAGCAACACGCGTCACCGTCGTTCGGCCTGGAAGGCCGTCGCCCCGACCCTGGTGACCTGCGCGAACCCCGCCTGCGGTGCCAAGCACCTGCCGCACCGTGCGTGCGGCGAGTGCGGCCAGTACGGCGCGCGCGCCGACCGTCGTCAGGTCCTCTGACCCGACCGGTCCGCTGACCAACTACGCAGAGCTCCGAGCGGCTCTCGGGGATCCGACCCTGGACCCCGAGCTGCTGGAGCGCGCCCTCACCCACCGGTCCTTCGCCTACGAGAACGGTGGCCTGCCGACCAACGAGCGGCTGGAGTTCCTCGGGGACTCCGTGCTGGGGGTCGTGGTCACCGAGACGCTCTACCGCACCCACCCGGACCTCTCCGAGGGCCGGCTGGCCAAGCTGCGCGCCGCGGTCGTCAACGCCCGGGCGCTCGCCGGGGTCGGTCGCCAGATCGGCGTCGGCGAGCACGTCAAGCTCGGCCGGGGTGAGGAGTCGACCGGTGGCCGCCACAAGGCCTCCATCCTCTCCGACACCGTCGAGGCCGTGATCGGCGCCGTGCACCTCTCCGGCGGCTTCGAGACCTCGGCCGTCGTGGTCCACCGGCTCTTCGACCCGCTGATCGAGGCCGCCTCGGCCCTCGGCGCGGGTCTGGACTGGAAGACCTCCCTGCAGGAGCTGTCCGCCGAGCACGGTCTCGGCGTCCCCGAGTACGTCATCGAGGACGACGGCCCCGACCACATGAAGACGTTCACGGCTCAGGTCCGGGTCGGCGACGGCCTCTACGGCAACGGCGTGGGCCGCTCCAAGAAGGAGGCGGAGCAGGCCGCCGCGGAGACGGCGTACGGCGAGATCGCCTCCGACCTCGGTGTCGAGGACCCGGCCGCGGACGCGGCCGCCCACTCCGCCCACGAGAACTAGCCCGTGCCGGAGCTGCCCGAGGTCGAGGTGGTCCGGGCCGGCCTCGAGCGGCACGTGCTCGGTGCCACCGTCACCCGGGTCGACGTGCTGCACCCCCGGCCGGTGCGCCGCGACCTGCGCGGACCCGCCGGCTTCGCCGCCGCGCTGACCGGGCGCCGCATCGAGGCGGCCCGCCGGCGCGGCAAGTACCTCTGGCTGCCCCTCGACAACGGCGACGCGCTGCTCGGCCACCTCGGGATGAGCGGCCAGCTGCTCGTGCAGCCGGCGGACGCCCCGGACGAACGGCACCTGCGGGTGCGCCTCGCGCTGGAGGGCGCCGACGACGGTCGAGAGCTCCGGTTCGTCGACCAGCGGATGTTCGGCGGGCTGTCGGTCTCGGCGGGCGGGGCCGACCTGCCGCCCGAGATCGCCCACATCGCCCGCGACCCGCTGGACCCGGAGTTCGACGACGATGCGTTCGTGCGGAAGGTGCGCCGGCGCACGTCCGGGGTCAAGCGCCAGCTGCTCGACCAGAACCTGGTCTCCGGAGTCGGCAACATCTACGCCGACGAGGCGCTGTGGCGGGCCCGCATCCACGGCGAGCGGCCCGGCGACCGGCTCACTGCGAGCCAGGTGCGCGAGCTGCTCGGTCACGCCCGCGAGGTGATGCTCGCGGCGCTGGGGGAGGGCGGCACCTCGTTCGATGCGCTGTACGTCAACGTCAACGGCGAGTCGGGATACTTCGACCGCTCGCTGCATGCCTACGGCCGCGAGGGCGAGCCCTGTGAACGGTGCGGCACACCGATCCGGCGGGTGGCGTTCATGAACCGCTCGTCGTACTTCTGCCCGGTGTGCCAGCCGGCGCCCCGGAAGCGTCGGACGCCCCCGCGAACGGCGCGCCTCGCAGATTGACCAGAACCCGGACTGGTGGGACTCTTGAAGACGGCCCGCCATCGCGGGTCGTCCACCACCCTGGAAGGCTTTGTCCATGGCCAAGGCGCTGATCGGATACATGAACAGCGACCTGCGGACGCCCGCCGCCCTCGTAGCCGAGAACCACCGGCTTCGCGCGCGCGTGCGCGAGTTGGAGACGCTCGTCGTCCGCCTCAGCGAGGAGAACGACAAGCTGACGGCCGCGCAGTCGGTCACCATGCTCGACCTCGAGCACGAGTCCCTGCAGGAGATGCAGCCCGCCTGAGCGCCGGGCTCGAAAACCGGATGTCCGTGCGGGCGTCCGGCACTAATCTGACTCCCTTGTGAGCAGCCTGGCCGAGATCGTCGCTCCCCGCCGGCTCGGCACCGGCTTCCGCTGGCTCCTCGCGTCCTCGTGGGTGAGCAACCTCGGCGACGGCATCGCGATCGCGGCCGGCCCGCTGCTGGTCGCCTCCCTCACGCACGACCCGTTCCTGGTCGCGCTCGCGGCCCTCCTGCAGTGGCTGCCACCGCTGGTGTTCGGGCTGTACGCCGGAGCGCTGGCCGACCGGCTGGACCGCCGGGTCATCGTGGTGACCGTCGACCTGCTGCGGGCCGTCGTCCTCGTGCTGCTGACGCTGGCGATCGCGACCGACCTGGTGTCGATCGCACTCGTGCTCGTCACGATGTTCCTGCTCGGCACCGCCGAGGTCTTCGCCGACAACACCGCGTCCACGCTGCTGCCGATGCTCGTGCACCGCGACGACCTGGCGGTCGCGAACGCCCGACTCACCACCGGGTTCATCACCGTCAACCAGCTCGCCGGCCCGCCCATCGGCGCGGCGCTGTTCGCCGCCGGCCACGCGATCCCGTTCGTGGCGCAGGCGGTGGTCGTCGCCCTCGGGGCGCTGCTCGCGGCCCGGATCGCGCTGCCGCCGCACGGACGCGCGCGCGGCGAGCGGACCGAGCTGCGCCAGGACGTGGTCGAGGCGTTCCGGTGGGTGTGGCACCACGCCGCCGTACGCACGCTGGTGCTCACGATCTTCGTCTTCAACATCACCTTCGGGGCGGCGTGGTCGATCCTGGTGCTCTACGCCACCCAGCGGCTCGGCATGGGCGAGGTCGGCTTCGGGCTGCTCACCACGATCTCGGCCGTCGGCGGGCTGCTCGGCACGCTGTCCTACGGCTGGATCACCCGGCGGGTGAGCCTCGGCAACATCATGCGGGTCGGGCTGATCTTCGAGACCTTCACCCACCTCGCGCTGGCACTCACCACCCGGCCGGCGGTGGCGATGGTGATCTTCTTCTTCTTCGGCGCGCACGCCTTCATCTGGGGCACCACCTCGACCACGGTCCGCCAGCGGGCGGTGCCGAGCGGGCTGCAGGGCCGGGTCGGCAGCGTGAACCTGGTCGGCGTCTTCGGTGGGCTCGTGATCGGGTCCGGCATCGGCGGAGGCCTCGCCCGGCACTGGGGCGTCACCGCGCCGTTCTGGTTCGCGTTCGCCGGGTCGGCGGTGTTCGTGGTGCTGATCTGGGGCCAGCTGGTCCACATCGCCCACACCGACGAGCAGGCGCCGGCGAGCGCCTGAGGGTGGTTGCATGGGCCCATGCACCCGGTGGACGAGCTGACCGGCCTGATCGAGGCGCTGCCCGACGGCGTGGTGATCACCGACCCCGACGCCGTCGAGAAGTACCGCTTCGACTGGTCGCGCGACCGGGCCGCGGGTCACCCGCTCGCCGTCGTGCGCGCCGCGGACGCGGCGCACGTGCAGGCCGCGGTGCGCTGGGCCGCC
>NZ_DASWVI010000321.1:0-6553 GCF_036401255.1 Nocardioides sp.
GAGCGCGTCGCGGATCTTGCGGCGCAGCTCGCTGGCCGCCTTGGTGGTGAACGTCAAGCCGAGCACCTCCTCGGGGCGGACCTGGCCGGTGACGACGAGGTAGACGACCCGTGCGGCCATCAGCGTGGTCTTGCCGGACCCGGCGCCGGCGATCACCACGGCCGGCGCCAGCGGCGCGGAGATCGCGGCCCACTGCTGGTCGCTGACGGAGTAGGGCGTGCCCATCACCTCGGCGAGGTCCGCGGGGCTGTCGATCGGTCGGCTCACTGGCTGGTCACCGACCCCGCGCTCTTGGCCGGGCAGATCGACACGAACGGGCACTCGCGGCAGTGCTGGCCGGCGATCGACGGGAACGACTCGGCCCTCAGCAGCGCGGCGGTGCGGGCGAGCCGCTCGCGCAGCAACGAGCGGTCGGCGCCGTCGTCGGGCTGGACACCCTGGCTCTGGACGACCGCGGTCTCGTCGCCGTCGGTCAGCCCGACCTGGACGAGCTCGGCGCCCCCGGCGCGGGCATCCGGCACCAGCTCGTCGACCGCGCCGTGGTCGACGGCGTACTGGTAGAGGCCCAGCTGGACGTGGCTCTCGACCGCCTTGTTGCTGGGCTTGGTGCGGCCGGTCTTGAGGTCGACGACGACGACCTGGCCGTCGGAGTCGAGCTCGAGCCGGTCGGCGTAGCCGGTCAGCTGCACCTGCTCGCCGCCCTCGAGCTCGACCACGGTCGAGAAGGACGTCTCGGTGCCGAGCAGCCGCCGGGGGTTGGCGAGGTGCCACTGGACGAACCGGCCGAGCGCGGCCCGGACCCGCTCGTGCTCGCGGGCCCGCGACCAGGGGGTGCGGAAGTCGAGCCGGTCCCACACCGCGTCGACGTGCTCCATGAGCACGTCGACGGCCGGCTCGACCTCACCGGACGCCACCCGCTGGGCCAGGGCGTGCAGGAGCTCGCCGAGGTTGGCGGACTGGTGCGCCCGGGCGACGCCGCCGGCCTCGCGCTCGAGGAACCACTGGGTCGGGCACACCAGCATCGACTCGAGCACGCTGGCGGAGACCGGCACCGGCAGGCCGGGATCGCGCACGGGCTGAGCCGACCGGGTCGCCGCGCGAGTGCCCCACCAGGTCGACGGGTCGGCGATGCGGACCTCGCCGGCCAGCCGGGCCAGGCGGCGGGCGGCGGCCTCACGCAGCGGCTCGGAGGTCTCGGGGTCGGCGACCGTGCGGCGCAGCTCGGCCACCAGGCCGCCGAGCGACAGCGGGCGCGGCGGGCGACCGACGATGCGCTCGACGCTCACGCCGAGCTCGTCGAGGAACCGCGACGGCTGCTCGCCCTCGTCGTCGGGCGAGGCGACCGCGGTGACGACCAGCCGCTGGCGGGCACGGGTGCACGCGACGTAGAACAGCCGCCGCTCCTCCAGGAGCAGCTCGCGGGCCGACACCGGCGGGACCACGCCGTGCTCGCCGATCCGGTCGGCCTGCAGCAGCGTCGAGCGGCGGCGCAGGTCGGGCCAACCCTCCTGCTGCACGTGGGCCACGGCGACCAGCCGCCACTCCAGGCCCTTGGCGCGGTGGGCGGTCAGCAGGCGTACGGCGGAGCCGCGGGCGCCCCGCTCGGCCAGCGTGTCGGCCGGGATCTGCTGCTGGACCAGCGTGGCCAGGAACGCCCGGACGCCGACGTGGTCGCGCTGCTCCTCGGCGCGAGCGGCCACGTCGAACAGCGCGCAGACCGAGTCGAGGTCGCGGTGCGCCCGGCGGGCGGCGCCGCCACCGAACTCGACCGAGCGGCGCAGCCGGGCCGGCCAGCCCGTGCGCGACCACAGCGTCCACAGCAGCTCCTCGGCCGAGGCCCCCGCGCGCATCTCCTCGCGGGCGTCGGACAGCAGCCGGGCCAGCGCCTGCGCCCGCGCGACGTCGGGACGGTCGGGCCCCTCGAGGCCGTCGAGGAAGCCCGGCTCGACGACGACCCGGCGCACCAGGTCACGGGAGGTGCGCGGCGCGCGACCCTCGGTCTTGCTCTGCTCCTTCTCGCGGGCCCGCAGCCGCCGGGCCAACCGGCGCAGGTCTCCGGCGTCGAGACCGCCGAGCGGCCCGAGCAGCAGCGCCTCGGCGCGAGCGGCATCCACGCGGTCGACCGAGTCGCGGTCCTCGTCCGCGCCCGACTCATCGGGGTGGGTGTCGAGCTCGACGACCGTGCGCAGGGCGTCGAGCAGGGGCAGCACGGCCGGGTCGCGGACGAGCGGCACCTCGTCGCTGGCCACCTCCACCGGCACGCCGGCCGCGCCCAGGGCCCGGCGCAGCGGCGGGATCGACGTACGTCCCGAGCGCACCAGCACGGCCATGTCGTCCCAGGCGATGCCGTCCTCGAGGTGGGCGCGACGGAGCAGGTCGGCGAGGTGCTCGGCCTCGGCCCGATCGGTGTCGAAGGTGCGGACCAGCACCCGGCCCTCGCCGAGGTCGGGCGCGGCGGCCTCGGGCGCGAGGAACGCCTCACGCGCCTCGGGCGGGATGCTGCCCGGCAGCGCCAGCCGTCCGGCGACCCGCTGCGAGGCGACGAGCAGCCGCGGGCCGAAGCGTCGGGTGGTGCGCAGCGCGACGACCTCGGCCGGGCGCCCGTCGGCACGCGGGAACTCGGTGGGGAACTCGAGGATGCCGCGCACCTCGGCCCCACGGAACCCGTAGATCGACTGGTGGGGGTCGCCGACGACGACGAGGTCGCGCCCGTCGCCGGCCAGCGCGCGCAGCAGCGCGACCTGGCCGGGGTCGGTGTCTTGGTACTCGTCGACGAACACGCAGCCGATCCGGGCGCGCAGCTCGTCGCGGTGGGCCTCGGCCTCGATCGTCGCGCGGCGGATCAGGTCGGCGTAGTCGGTGGCGCCCTGGGAGTCGAGGTTGGTGAGGTACTGGTCGAGGAACCGCCCGGCGGCGACGTACTCCGGCAGGCCCTCGACCTCCCCGAGGCGCTGGAGGGCGCGGCCGTCGAGGCCCTTCTCGCGCGCACGGGAGAGCACGGCGTGGACCTCGCGGGCGAAGCCGCGGGTGCCGAGCGCGCGGGCCATCGACTCCGGCCAGACCACCGACTCGGGATGGTCGGTGAGCAGCTCGCGGAGCACGACGTCCTGCTCGGGGGCCGAGAGCAGCCGCAGGGGCGCCTCGTAGAGCTCGGCCGGCGAGTAGCGGCGGATCAGGGCGTAGGCGAAGGAGTGGAACGTCGAGCTCAGCGTGGTCGACATCGTGCGGCCCAGGCGCGCGGTGACGCGGTCGCGCAGCTGCTCGGCGGCCTTGCGGGAGAACGTCAGCGCCAGGACCTCGTCGGGCTTGGCGCCGCGGGTCTCGATGCGGTCGACGATCGCCTCGACCAGCGTCGTGGTCTTGCCGGTGCCGGGGCCGGCCAGCACCAGCAGCGGCCCGCCGGGGTGGTCGACCACGCGGCGCTGGTGCTCGTCGAGCTCGGGCACCCGCGGCGCGACGCCGGGCCGCGCGAGGCGGTACGTCGTCGCGGTGGTCGCCATGCGGCCATTCGATCATCCGGCGCCGACATGGCACGACAGCGGTCGTGCCGTGCCACCGGGAACGACGGGACGGGAAACACCCGCCCAGGGGCCGGCCCGCCGCGTCGGCAACTCTCGCCATAGGCCCACCCCGGACCGCCCGATAGCGTCCTGGCATGACTGAAGGCCCCCTCTCCGACCTGGTCGTGCTCGACCTGACCCGCGCCCTGGCCGGCCCGCACGCCGCGATGATGCTCGGCGACATGGGCGCCCGGGTGATCAAGATCGAGCCGCCGGCCGGCGACGACACCCGCGGTTGGGGGCCGCCGTTCGTCGGCGCGGACGACGAGCGCGAGTCGACGTACTTCCTCTCCGCCAACCGCAACAAGGAGTCGCTGGTCCTCGACCTCAAGGACGAGGCCGACCAGGACGTGCTGGCGCGGCTGGTCGAGCGGGCCGACGTGCTGATGGAGAACTACCGCGTCGGTGTGCTCGACCGGCTCGGCTTCCCGGTCTCGCGGCTGCACGAGCTCAACCCCGGGCTGGTCGTGCTGAGCATCACCGGCTTCGGGCACGACGGGCCCGAGGCGACGCGCGCGGGCTACGACCAGATCGCGCAGGGCGAGGGCGGCCTGATGTCGATCACCGGCACCACCCAGCCCACCAAGGTCGGGGTGCCGATCGCGGACCTGATCGCCGGCATGAACGGCGCGTACGGCGTGCTGGCGGCGCTGCACGAGCGCACCCGCACCGGCCGCGGGCGCGTCGTGCGCACCTCGCTGCTCGCGGGCATGATCGGCGTGCACGCGTTCCAGGGGACCCGGTGGACCGTCGCCGGGGAGGTGCCCGGGCTGGCCGGTGACCACCACCCGTCGATCTCGCCGTACGGCATGTTCGCGACGGCGACCGCGCCGGTGCAGATCGCGTGCGGCTCGGAGAACCTGTGGCGCGCGCTGTGCACGGCGTTCGGCTGGGACGCGGCCGAGCCCGGGTTCGCCACGAACCCCGAGCGGGTCGCCAACCGCGACGCCCTCACCGCGCGGATCGAGGAGCTGTTCGCCACCGAGCCCGCCGAGCACTGGCTGGCCGCACTCGCCGAGGCCGGAGTGCCGTCGGGCAAGGTGCGCTCGATGGACGACGTCTACTCCTGGGAGCAGACGCTCTCGCAGGGACTGCTGCTCACGGTCGAGCACGCCACCCAGGGCACGCTGCGGCTGCCGGGCTCGCCGATCCGCTTCGACGACGACCCCTGGTCGGGCGGGCGCTCCGAGCACCTCGCGCCCCCCACGCTGGGCCAGCACGACGCCGCGATCCGGGAGTGGTTGAACAGCGACTGACGGCCCGGTGTCGGTGCGCGCCTGAACTTGGGGCGACGTTCGTCCGGCGTCTGCCTGAGGCTCACCGGTCGCGGTGGTCGGGCCGAGACCGTGAGGTACGTGATCGCACTCGGCCGCCGCGCCGTCCTCGCCGGGAGCGCCGCCTCCCTCACCGTGCTGTCCACGCCGGCGGCCGGGCTCGCCGCCCGGTCGCCGCTCCTCGAACGGGGGCTCGTCACACGGGGCCGGCTGCGAGACCCGTTCACCCTCGGCGTGGCCTCCGGCGACCCGGAGCCCGACGGGGTGGTGATCTGGACCCGGCTCGCTCCGCAGCCGCTCGCGTGGGACGGCCGCGGCGGGATGCCGTCGCGGGAGGTCCGCGTGGACTGGCAGGTCGCCACCGACGCGCAGTTCGCCCAGGTGGTGCGGCAGGGCGCGGTCCGGGCGCTGCCCCGGTGGGCCCACTCGGTGCACGTGGAGGTGGCGGGGCTCGAGCCCGCGCGCGAGTACTTCTACCGGTTCCGGGCCGAGGGACACCTCTCCCCCGTGGGCCGCACGCGCACGGCTCCGGCGTACGACAGCTCGCCGGCGTCGTTCACCGTGGCCGCGGCGTCGTGCGCGGAGTACGAGCACGGCTACTTCACGGCGTACCGCCGTCTCGTCGAGGACGACCCCGACCTGGTGCTGCACCTGGGCGACTACCTCTACGAGTTCCGGCACAACGGGTACGTCGCGTCCCCGCACAACGTGCGCCGGACCGTCGGGCCCGAGACCGTGACGCTGGCCGGGTACCGGCAGCGGCACGCGCAGTACAAGACCGACCCCGACCTGCAGCTCGCGCACGCCGCGGCGCCGTGGAGCGTGGTGTGGGACGACCACGAGGTCGACGGCAACTGGGCCGGCCTGGACCCGGCCCACCACCAGCACGGCTTCCGGCGGCGGCGGATGGCGGCCTTCCAGGCCTACTACGAGAACATGCCGCTGCGGCGCAGCTCGATGCCGCGCGGCGCCGGCATGCAGATCTACCGGCGGGTGCGCTGGGGCGACCTCGCGACCGTGCACCTGCTCGACACCCGGCAGTACCGCGACGACCAGGCCTGCGGAGACCGGCGTACGTCGCGGTGCCGGGCGCGCCTGGCCCCAGGCCGGTCGATCACCGGCGACCGCCAGGAGCGGTGGCTGCTGCGCGGGCTCGGCGACTCCGGCGCGCGGTGGGACGTGGTCGCGCAGCAGGTGTTCTTCGCGCAGCACGACACCTCACGGCGGCCCGGACGCCAGGTCGGCATGGACGCGTGGGACGGGTACGCCGCCTCGCGGCAGCGGATCCTGGAGGGCTTCGAGCACCGGGGCGTGCGCAACCCCGTCGTCCTCACCGGGGACGTGCACCGGCACTACGCCAACGAGCTGCGGCTGGACTTCGACCGGCCGGCGACCCGGCCGATCGGCGTCGAGCTCGTGACGACGTCGGTCACCAGCGGGGGCAACGGCAGCGACGCCACCCCGGCGATGCGGGCCGAACGGGCGGTGAACCCGCACATCAAGTACTCCTCGAGCCGCCGGGGCTACCTGCTCACCAGCTACACGCGCTCGACGCTGCAGGCCGACTTCACCGTGCTGCCGTACGTCCGGCGGCCCGGCGCGCCGGCCCGCACCGATGCGTCGTACGTCGTCGAGGACCGCGACCCGGTGCTGCACCGCGCCTGAGCCCGGTCCTCACGCTTGCGGGTCGTGTGCCTGAGAACGGTCCATGGACCGTTC
>NZ_DASWVI010000322.1:0-1502 GCF_036401255.1 Nocardioides sp.
CGTGGCTGCGCGAGGTCCTGGGGGAGCGGGCGCGGTTCACGGTCCGTCCGGTGCTCGACATTGCCGGGTTGGCGCCGGTGGATGCCTATGAGATCCCGGAGCGACATCGTCGGGCCGTGCATCTGATGACGCCGGCCGACACCTTCCCCTTCGCCTCCTGCACGACCCGGTCGATGCAGGTCGACCACACCATCCCGCACGCCCACGGCGGCGTGTCCGGGATCGGGAACTACGGGCCGATGACCCTGCACCATCACCGGGTCAAGACCCACGCCCCCGGATGGGCGGTGCGACAACCCTTCCCCGGGATCTACCTGTGGCGCGACCCCCACGGCGGGCACTACCTCGTCGACCACACCGGCACCCGCCGACTCCCCGACAGTCCCGGCGCGGCCCGGCGACCCGTGGTGACCGAGATGTGGCACCCACCCACCGGCCTCGACCTCGCGATCGCCGACGACTACCCCCGACGAGCCGCCTGACCCCACGGCCCGGAGCAGTCCGCCTCCCCGGGCGGTCGGGTCAGGGACGCAGGACGACCCCGCACGCCACGCACATCGGGCTTCTCGACACCACGGCCGCCACCTCGTCACCGCATCGGTGCTCCCCGAGGACGTCTGTGTGGATATGGAAGTAGACACCTACTAGTCCAGGCATCGGCTCCGCCCGGTGGTACCACTGGGGGAAGACAGCGCCCCCGACCTGTGTGGAGTCGCGGCCGGGCGCGAAGCAGACGAAGCTGGCGTTCGCCTGTGGCCGCGTCAGCTCGGCGGCCCAGCTCTGAGGAGCTCGGGGTTGGACGGCGCCACCGCAGATGCAGCACCGCTGGACCTCGGTCTCCATCATCGCCCTGGCGATCGCCTGTCCGCCGCGCTCGTAACAGGATCGGGAGCAGTACGGTTCCTCGAGGCCGCCACGCGGGACCCCTGCCAGGGCCTCGCGCACCCGGTCGCCCGCTTCGGGTGTTTCCAGCAGCGCGCGCGCTGCGAGGGTGCTGACGTCGCCGTCGTGGTCGCTGAGCCGGGCAACGACAACATCGATGGCTTCGGCGGGAATGCCCCGCAGGTTCAGTGTCCGCAGCGCATCGATGGCCGTGCGCCGAACGCTGGGTTCGGGGTCCGCGACGAGCCGTGCCGCCGAGGGAATCACATCGGGTCGAACCAGCGGGCCGCTCGTGATCTCTCGGTCGGGACCGGAGACGCCGGAGATGCCGCTGGCGGGTTCGAGGTACTTCACCTGAGTGCCGCGCGCAAGGGTGGCGACCGCCGACAAGGCCGCGCGGCGCACGTCGGGACCGGGGTCAGCCAGCTTGCCCAGGAGGGGGTCGATCACGGCCGGTGACCCCAGAGAGCCGAGCGCGTCGATGGCTCGGCCCCGCAGAGCGGGGTCTGGATCGTCCGCTGCCTGGAGCAGCGGCGGCAAGGTATCGGGGTCCTGCAGCCGCTTCAACGCAGACGCCGCGCCACGGCGCTGTTCCGGCGTTCCATTCGCGAGCAGGTCCA
>NZ_DASWVI010000323.1:0-1968 GCF_036401255.1 Nocardioides sp.
GCGCTCGTCTCGCGGCCGGCGCACCGCCGCCCGGGCGCGGCGGCGCAGTCCCGGCAGCGCCTTGCGGACCGGACCGTCGGACTCCCCGGGCTCCCCTTCGAGCTCCTCGACCCGCGCCCGCAGCCGCGTGACCCGGCCGCGCAGCCGCTGGACCTCCTCGCGCCGCTCGCGCACGGCCGTCTGCACGGCGGCCTGGGTGTGGTCGGCGGCCAACGCCACCGCGTCCGCGTGCAGGGCCGCGTAGTCCTCGCTCGCACGCTGCAGCGCGGCGACCGCCTCGGCGTCCTCGGGGTCATCGACGAGCCCGTTGACGGCTTGCCAGGTGGCCTCGGCCACGTCGCGCAGCGCCGCGGGCACCGCGGTCTCGTCCCACCCGGCGCGGGAGCGGTTCAGCGAGCTGTCCACGAAGTCGTCGACCGCGTGGTGGCCCCCCTGCTCGACGGCCGGGTCGAGCGCGATCTCCAGCCGCCCCGGCAGCGGCGCCAGCGCCCGGCGCCAGTCGGCGAGAAGGTCGTCGTACCGCACGAACGCCCGGGGCGTGCCACGCGTCGCCCGCTCGGTCAGGTAGCAGGCGTTGCACCAGGCCGCCACGTTGCTGATCTCGCGGACCCGGCGGTGCTCGGCATCCTTCTGCGTGAGGTACGCCGTGTCGCGCGACCGCGCCACCTCGACCGGGTGGCGCAGCATCGTGAGGAAGGACAGGTCGACCTCCGCCTGCTCGGCGGCGGCCCGCCAGGCCCGGTGCAGCCAGAAGATCTGCGGGTCCTTGACCACCGACTGCGGGTGGCCGGCCACGTGGTCCGCGAGCCACCCGCGCAGGTCGGCGACCAGCTCGGGGTCGTCGGCCGCGGCGTCGGCGAGACCGGCCGCCTCGGGGCGCGCGTCGTTGCCCCGCACGGGCACCGCGTCCAGCACGCGGCCGTTGCGCTCGATCACCCACGGCGTCTCGTAGAACCCCTTGGGGTTGCGCTCGTCGGCCGGGGCGAGGGGCCCGGGCACCTCCAGGCCGAGCCGGGCCAGGGCGCCGGTGACGGTGCTGGTGCCGCTGCGCCCTGAGCCGGTGACGATCACCAGCCTCGCGCGGGCCGCGCTGCGTCCTTCGGTCACCCGGCGAGGCTACCCGTCCGCCGGCGCCGTCCTGTGGTCGGTGCTCAGCTCCCCGAACGACACCCGGTTCCACCGCGGGCCGACCGGCGTGAGCTCGACGCGGCGCGGGTCGAGGCCGTCGGTGGCCGCCTCGTCGCCGCGGACGATCACGACCTCGAGCCGCGACTCCGCGAGACCCTCGGCGAGGCCCTCACCCCACTCGACCACGGTGACCGCCTCGTCGAGCGAGGCGTCGAGGTCGAGGTCGTCGAGCTCGTCGAGCCCGGCCAGCCGGTAGGCGTCGACGTGCACGAGGTCCGGCCCGCCGTTGAGCGCGGGGTGGACGCGGGCGATCACGAACGTCGGCGAGGTGATGTCGCCGCGCACGCGCAGGCCGGCGCCCAGGCCCTGGGTGAACGTGGTCTTGCCGGCGCCGAGCTCCCCGCTCAGCACGATCAGGTCGCCGGCGGCGAGCTGGCCGGCGAGCGCGTGCCCCAGGGCCCGCATCGCGTCGGCGTCGGGCGCCTGGAAGACGTGGGTGCGCAGCGGGCGGCGCAGCTCGACGTTCGGAGCGGACCGCCGGATCTCACGGAAGCCCTGCCGCTGCCAGAACCGGATCGTCTGCGGCAGCTCCTCGCGGGCGACCACCGTCAGGTCGTCGGACCCCTCGGCCGCCTCCACCGCCGCGTCGATCAGCGCCGCGGCCACGCCATGCCCCTGGGCGGCGGGGCTCACCCCGAACCGGCGCAGGTACGTCGTGCCGCCGACCCGGTCGAGCACGAGCGCGCCGACCGGCTGGTCGTCGAGGCAGGCCAGCAGGCCGCCGTGGGCGGCGAGCCGGTCGCGGAGCGACGCCTCCGTCTCGCCCAGCGCCGCCGCCGG
>NZ_DASWVI010000324.1:0-4730 GCF_036401255.1 Nocardioides sp.
GTGTCGGCCTCGAGCAGGGGCGGCAGGCCCGGCGCGCCCTCGGCCACCCGCGCGTCGAGCTCCTCGCGCAGCACCGCCAGCCGGCGGGCGCGGCGGCCGAGGTGCATCTTCACCAGCCACTCGGAGTACGCCGTGTCGGCCGCGGCGCGCAGGCACAAGACGAGCTCGGCGACCTCGGGGGCGGGCTGGTCCAGGTCGTCGTGGGCCACCACCTCGGCGGCCGCCTGCTCGAGCCGCCGCGCCGCCTCCTCGAGCTCGCGCCGGGCCAGCTCGCCCTCGCGGACCGCGGCCAGGGCGTCGCCCGCCCACTGCACCCTCTCGGCCTCCTCGACCGAGCCCACGGGCAGGTCGATCCGTGAAGGGCCGAGCACCACGATCAAGCGCCGGGCGATCGCCACGAGCCGGTCGACCGAGCGCAGCGCGACGAGCACGTCGGTGAGTCCGTCGACGAGCTCGTCGCGCGGAGTCAGCGGCGGCACCGGTACGCCCGCGGGGGCGAGCTCCGCCTCCAGGTCGGCGGCCCGGTCCGCGACCTCGACGAACCGCAGGACGGCGGCGGCGCCGGCCGCGTCGGTGACCGGCTCGCCGTCGACGCGGGCGCTCTCGAGCAGGCGGGCGGCGGTGCGTTGGGCCTTGCCGCGGAACCAGCGCCGGGACTGCTGCCCGGACGCGAGCTGGGTCTCGAGCGCGCTGAAGGCCTGCCGCGTCTCCGCGGTGGGCTCGACCCCCTCGACCTCGGTGTCGCCGAGCTCGGTGGCGACGGCGATCAGTCGCTCGATCGCCTCGGCCTGACCCCACACGCGCCGCCACCCCTCGCCGTGCGGATCGGCGAGCGCGAGGTCGGCGACCTTCACGACCCACGCCCGACGATGCTCGAGCACGTCGCCCAGGCGGGCCTTGACCTCTCGGATCACCGTGAGCACCTCGCCGGCGTCGGGCCGGTCGAGGATGTCGCGCAGCCCCGGGTCGAGCTGGCGGGCGGCGAGGTCGGCGCGGGTCACCCGGTCCGCGAGGCGGCGTACCTGCTCCTCGGTGGGCACCGACTCCTCGGGCGGGAAGGCCTGCCGCCTGCGGCGCCGGTGCTCGGGGGTGTCGCGGGCGTGCAGCCGGACCAGCCGCAGCAGCTCCTCCTCGGTCACCGGTCGGTCGCCGTGCACGGGCAGCGGGAGCCACCGCAGACCCGGGTCGGGCACCTGCGGCGCCGGTGCGGCCGGGAGCTCGACCGCGAGCCGGTCGCGGGCCATCTCGAGCACGACGCCGTCGGTGCCGGTCACGACCACGGTCAGGCCGTCGGCCACGAGTCCGACCGCCGTGGCGACGAGCACGTCGGCCGGGGCGTCCTCGGCTCCGAGCACGACGCGCTCCAGGCGTCGCTCCGGCTCCTGGCCACCTCCCACGGCACACCCCGTTCACCCGATCTCGCCGCGCCCGGGCCGGACGCGTCCTGACCCGATGCTAGGGCGGGACCGGGTCAGCGTGGTTCGAGCCGCGCGAGCAGGTCGTTGGTGTGCCGGATCTGCTGCCACGAAGCGGGTACGCCGGCGGGCGCCGATCGCGCCTGGAAGTCCGGCGGGAACCCGTTCTCCTCGGTGGCCGCCGGGCGTCGACCGGTGTAGAGCCAGGCGTCGAAGAACGATCCGAGGTCCTGGCCCGAGACCTGCTCCGCGAGCGCGATGAACTCAGGCACCGACGCGTTGCCGTAGCGGTGGTCGGCGGCCCAGGTCCTCAGCACGGTCGCGAACGCCGCGTTGCCGATCCGGGTGCGCAGCGCCTGTAGGGTCATCGCCCCGCGCTCGTAGACGGCCCCGTTGAACTCGTTGTGCGCGCCCGGGTCGCCGATCTTCACGTCCCAGAACCGGTCGCGCGGCGGGAACGCACGCCAGTCCTGGCGGAACAGCCTGGCCGCCGAGCCGTCGCCGTGCTTCTCCGACCACAGCCAGGTCGCGAACGTCGCGAACCCCTCGTTGAGCCAGATGTCGCGCCAGTCGTGCACCGACACCGAGTCGCCGTACCACTGGTGGGCGAGCTCGTGGACGACCACGTAGATGTTGGGCCCGTTGCTCCAGAACCCGCGCGTGTAGACCGGGCGGGTCTGGTTCTCCAGCGCGAAGCCGAAGTCGGCCGCCGGCGCCACCCCGCCCATCGCCTCGAAGGGGTAGGGCCCGAAGTGGCGGGCCTGGAAGCGCAGGATCCGCGGCGTCTGCTCGAGCGCGGCGGCGGCGTACCTGCCTTCCTTGCCGCCGTGCGAGGCGACCGCGGTGATCACGGGCAGGCCGTCGGCGCGCGAGCGGGTGATGTCGAACTGGCCGACCACGAAGAACGCGAGGTACGTCGCCATCGGCGTGGACTCGCGCCAGTGCCAGGTGCGCTTGGCGTGCTGGTCCTTCTTCGACACCAGGACCCCGTTGCCCAGGGCCTCGAGGCCCTTCGCGACCGTGACCCGGACGTCGAACGTGGCCTTGTCGCGCGGGTGGTCGTTGGCCGGGAACCACCACGCGGCGATCTCGGGCTCCCCGACCGCGGCGACGCCGTCGGCGGTGCGGATCCACGGCTTGATGCCGTCGGAGCGGATCGTCGACGGCACGCCGGCGTAGGTGACCTGGACCTTCATCGCCGCGCCGGTGGACAGCTCCTGCGCGGGCGTGACGACCAGCTCGTGGCGGCCCTGGGTGTAGGTCGCGCGCTCGCCGTTGACGCGCACGCTCGAGACCGGCAGCACGAAGTCGAGGTTGAACCGGGACAGGTCCTGGGTGGCGTGCGCGCGGATGCGGGTGGTGCCGCGCAGCCGGTCCGTGCGCGGCACGTAGGACACCCGGATGTCGTAGTGGTCGACGTCGTAGCCCCCGTTGCCGTAGTCGGCGTAGTAGGGGTCGCCGATGCCGCGCGCGCCCGGCGAGCCGGCCGCGGCCCGGTCTCCGTCGGGCGCCGCGGCCTGCGCGACGCCGAGCGGCAGCAGCAGGGCGGCTGCCGCGGCGAGAGCGGTACGTCGTACTCGTGCTGGTCGTGCCATGGTCTGGTCCTCCCCGAGTTGCGGTCACCCCGATGTGGCCGCGCGGAGCCAGCCAATCACGGGCTGCTGAGCGGGTCCAGCGGGCCGGGCGCCGGGTCCTCGGCGTCGATCAGTGAGGGCGGTCCGGTGACCAGCCCGACGTCGGCGTCGGGCGCCCCGGCCCGCGCGTCGGCGAGCACGTCGGCGGGGACGTGCTGCTCGAGGAAGCGCTGCGCCAGGCGCGTCGAGGGGTGGATGCCGACGGTGGCGACCACGATGATCCCGGCGATGACGAGCCAGCCGGTGGCGCCCCAGTTCATCGCGAGGAACGTGAAGACCGCGGGCGCCCACACCTTGCCGAGGGTGCCGCTGAGCTCGGCCGCGCCCTGGTAGGCGCCGCGCTGGCGGGGGTCCATCAGCTCGGCCTCGAAGGACCAGCTGGCCGCCGACAGGTAGAGCTCGGCGCCGGTCACCGTCACGTGGCCGAGCCAGACCAGAGCGATCGTGGTCCACCCGACGGTGTCGTGGGTCGCCAGGGTGATCAGGCAGGAGACCACGAAGAACGTCGAGGAGATCCGCACCGCCTTGAGCGCGGTCGGCACGTTGTGCACGCTGCGCGCGGCGGCCATCGGCAAGAAGATGCACATCACGGTGTTGGTGCCGAACAGGAAGGCCAGCAGCACCCGGGGCGCGTCGGTCTGCTCGACCAGCCACAGCGGGATCACGATGTTCAACAGCACCTGGTTGGTCCAGAACACGCCGGTGAAGAACGTCGTCAGCAGCCACCCGAGGTTGCGCAGCGGGCCCGGTCCGGGGACCTTCACCTTGCGCTCCTCCACCGAGAGGTCGTCGTGCGACGCCCGCGGCAGCCCCGTGATCGCGAGGGCGTTGACCAGGAACACTGCGGCGGTGAACCACGGCAGGCCGTGCAGGAGCGTGTTGGAGTCGAACGCCAGCGCGATGCCGCCGAGCAGCGAGCCGAGGGTGAACCCGACATTGAGCGCGGAGTACATGTACGCGCGCGACTTCACCCGCTCGTCGGCGGGCAGCACGTCGATCGTGTAGGCGCCGTAGGCCGCACCGCCGAGCGCCCCGATCACGTCCATGACGACGGCCATCGCGAGATAGCCCTGGAAGTCGGTGATGAACGGCCACACCGCGAACATCGCGGCCTGCCCCAACGCGCTCACCGCCCACATCCGCTTGGGCCCGAAGCGGTCGACGAGCTTGCCCATCGGCAGCGCGGCGAGGAACGCGGCGGCGCCCGCACAGGTCAGGCCGAGGCCGACCTGGGACGCGGTCAGCCCGACGATCTGGGTGAAGAACACCGCCGACCCGGTCATGAACGTGCCCTCGCCGAGCGCGAACAACAGCGACTGGACCGAGAGCCGGCCGGCCAACGGCGAGGGTGGGCGCGCATAGCGCACGAGAGTCGCGAACATCGTGGGCGATTCTCCGCCACCGATCGCCGGGTGTCGTCTGCTTTTCCGAGGCCACCCGGTGGTTCAGGTGCGAGCGCAGCGAGCCTGGAACCCCTCAGGCCGCGGAGACCCCGCTCGCCGCCGCGAGTCGCAGCAGGCGCCCGCGGGCCGGGTCGGGCACCAGACCGGCCCAGTGCTCCCAGGCCGCCCGGTGCTCGGGTCGCGCCAGCTGGCGGCGGGCCTCGTCGTACGCGTGGACGTTGACGGCCGCGGCGGCGACGTACGCCGCGTCCTCGTCGCCGCCGAACGAGCCGTCGGCC
>NZ_DASWVI010000325.1:0-3356 GCF_036401255.1 Nocardioides sp.
GGCCAGCAGCACGGCGTCGAACGCCGCGTCGTCGGCGGCGTTGTGCCCGTAGCAGCCGGCGTTCTCGACGTGCTCGACCTCCACCGCCGCCGGGTCCAGCGCCAGCGCCCCGGCGATCGCGAGCCGCAGCGCGTGGATGCCTTGGCTGTGGCTCCACACCCGCAGCCTGCCGTCGTCCCACCGGGCGAGGCCGACGCTCGGCGCGATCGAGGCGTGCGCCAGGAACGGCTTGGAGTACGACGCGGTCAGGGCGACGTCGGCCGGGCCGCCCTCGTCGAGCACGGGGATCTCCTCGTGCGGCCCGGTGCGCAGCCACGTCGACAGATCGGCCTCGTCGGGCAGCAGGTCCTGCTCGTCCCACCGGCAGTCCCGCGCCAGCTGCTCCAGGGCCCGGTCGACGTCGACCTCCCGCTCGCCGACCACCCCGACGAAGGAGCCGTCGCGGACGAGCTCGACGCCGGGCGCCTTCCAGTCCGGGTCGAGGTCGGACAGTCGGGCGCCGGGCGACGGCGGCCGCAGCACCCGACCGTGCAGCAACCCGGCGGGGCGGAGGTCGGCGAGGTAGCGCGGCCGGCCGAGCACCTTGTCGGGCAGGTCCAGCCGGGGCGTGCTGACCCCGACCGCGGCGGACGTGACGGAGCCGGCGGTCGGGGCAGTCGTGAGGTCCGTGTCGGGGTCGAGCGCGGCGATGCGCGCGACGTACCCCTCGACGGACGGGTCGGCGAGCGCGCGGACGACCGCGCCGACGTGGCGCAGCGCCGGGCCGGCCTGCAGCACCGACAGGCTGCCCGCGGTGAGGCCCTCGTCCGGGCCGTGCGTCGTGTGGGCCGGCACCATGCGGATCTCGCTCAACGGGAGGGCGAGCGCGTCCGCGGCGATCTGCGCCAGCGCGGTCACGATGCCTTGGCCGAGCTCGACCTTGCCGACATGCACCTCGACGAGCTCCCCAGCGACCGTCACCCAGGTCCCGAGCCGCGGGTTGTCCGCGATGTGGGGAGGCAGGCCGCTCACACCGGCTCCCGAGCGGCGAGCACGGCCTCGATGATGCGGCGCTGTGCCCCGCACCGGCACAGGTTGCGCTCCAGGGCCTCGGCGACCCGGTCGGCGTCGGCGTCGGGCTCGTCGCGCAGCAGCGCGGCCGCGCGCACCACGATGCCGGAGACGCAGAAGCCGCACTGCGCGGCCTGCCGGTCCAAGATCGCCTGCTGCACCGGGTGCGGCACCCCGTCCCGCGAGAGGCCCTCGACCGTCGTCACCGCCCGCCCCTCGACCTGCCACACCGGCGTCTGGCAGGACGGCAGCACCGTGCCGTCGACGTCGACGAAGCAGGCACCGCAGAGCCCCTGCCCGCACCCGAAGCGGGTGCCGACCAGCCCGAGCTCGTCGCGCAGCGCGGTGAGCAGCGGGGTCTCGCCGTCGCTGGTGAGCGAGACGGCGGAGCCGTTGACGGTCAGGTCCATCAGGTGAAGACCTCGGGGTGGTGGGCGAGCTCGTTGCGGGTGCGCCGGATGTGGCCCTCCAGGTAGCGCTCGGCGTCGGAGGCGTCCCGGCGCACCACGGCGTCGAGGATCAGCCGGTGCTCGGCGTTCACGATCCACATCCGGTTGCGACCGCCGAGCGCGACGTAGGCACGGCGGTAGTGCTGGGTGGAGTTCCAGAGCCGGTTGACGTTCTGGTTCAGCGGTTCGATCGAGCAGCCGCTGTAGGTGAGCATGTGGAACTCGCGGTCGAGGTCGAGGAACTTCTCCAGGTCGTCGTTCTCCTCGATCCGGGTCTGCACCTCCTCGAGCCGCTCGTGGTCGGCCGCGCCCAGACTCGGCATGCTCTCGACGAGCGCCAGCGGCTCGAGCCGCTCGCGCATCCGGTAGATCACGTCGACCTCGTGCTGGGTCAGCCTCGGGACGCTCGCGCCCTTGTGCGGCTGGTGCTCGGTCAGCCCCTCGGCCTCGAGCATCCGCAGCGCCTCGCGCACCGGCAGGCGGCTGGCGCCGAGCCGGGCGGCGATCTCCTCCTGCCGGATGCGGTCGCCGGGCACGAGGTCGCCGCCGAGGATCGCCTCGCGGAGGTACGCCGCCACGCGGGCGCTGCTCACGTCGTTGCTCATACTCGGGGATTCTCCCGGTCCCACCGCTTGCCGCCCGGGTAGGAGACGAGCTCGAACTGCATGCCCCAGGGGCTGAGGAAGTAGATCCACCGGTTGCCCTCCGCCGGGCCCCTGCTGGCGGTCGGGCCGGCCAGCACCCGCACCCCGCTCTCCTCCAGGTGGGTGATCGCGGCGTCGAGATCCTCGACGTACAGCGCGATGTGGTGGCCGCCGATGTCGCTGTTGCGCGGGATCGCGTCGCGCTGGTCGGGGGAGCGGTAGTGGAAGACCTCGAACACGGCCTGGTCGCCGCAGCGGAACCACCGGTTCTCCACCATCTCGGCCCGCGGATGCACGCCGAGGTGCTCGGCCATCCAGTCGCTGTCGTCGTGCCGGAACGGCCCCAGCGAGTAGAGGTACTCGCAGCCGAGGACGTCGACCAGGAAGCGGTGTGCCTGGTCGAGGTCGGGCACCGTGAAGCCGACGTGGTCCATCCGGCGCAGCCCGGGCATCGGCATCGAGCGCTCCTTTCGGATCCGATCTGGCGTCGATCCGCAGCAAACCACGCTCTACGGTGTGGCGTCCACCACTTCGGCATCTAGATTTTGGATCCAATCCTGTGTCATCGTGGCGCCGAGCACAGGAACCCGCCAAGGAGAGCCATGCCCGAGCACCACCCCCTCGCCCCCGCCTCCCCGTGGGTGGAGGTCGTCGCCACCGAGGCTGACTGGGACGGCGCCGACCCGCACCTGCTGCGCACGATCTACGCCCAGCTGGTCTGGATCCGGACGTTCGAGCAGTACGTCCTCGACCTGGCCAGCGGCGGCCTGATCCACGGTCCGGCCCACTCCAGCATCGGCCAGGAGGGCGGCGCGGTCGGCTCGGTGCTCGCGCTCACCAGCGAGGACTCCGTCAACGGCTCGCACCGGGGCCACCACCAGTTCCTCGCCAAGGCGCTCCACCACGTCGAGCCCAAGGGTCTCGATCCGCTCGAGGCGCCGTCGGACCCGGTGCGCGAGGTGCTGCTGCGCACCCTCGCCGAGATCTGCGGCCTCGACCGCGGCTGGAGCCATGGCCGCGGCGGCTCGATGCACCTGCAGTGGAAGGACGCCGGCGCGATGGGCACCAACGCGATCGTCGGCGGCGGCGTGCCCCAGGCCGCGGGCTTCGCCTGGTCGCACCGCCAGGCCGGCACCGACGCGGTGTCGGTGACCTACTTCGGCGACGGGGCGGTCAACATCGGCTCCACGCTCGAGACGATGAACCTCGCCGC
>NZ_DASWVI010000326.1:0-6699 GCF_036401255.1 Nocardioides sp.
CTGGACCTCCCGATCGTCGGCGACGTCCGTGGCGACGGGTACTTCTACGGCATCGAGCTCGTCAAGGACAAGACCACCAAGGAGTCCTTCACCGCCGAGGAGTGCGAGCGCCTGCTCTACGGCTTCGTCTCCAAGCAGCTGTTCGCCGAGGGCCTCTACTGCCGCGCCGACGACCGCGGCGACCCGGTCATCCAGCTCTCGCCCCCGCTGATCTGCGACCAGGCCCACTTCGACGAGATGGAGCAGGTCCTGCGCACGGTCCTCGACAAGGCGGCCACCCTCCTCTAGGCCGAGTCGGCGCCAGTTTCCTCCCGAGGCACGCCGAGGCGGCGCCAGTTTCCCCTTGAGCCACGCCGAGGCGGCGCCAGTTTCCTGGGAAGGTGTGCGGAAGCTGGCCCGAACGCACGGTTGTCCACAGGTGGCGTCTGCCTGGGCGTGGGCGGTGCCAGGTTCGGGCAGGACCTGGCCATGACTACATCACTGCTGCTCGACGCCTCTGTCGGGCTCCCTCTCGATACACCGTTCACCCGACCCATGGCGCGCGACTTCGGCGTCAACGACAAGACCCTCCACGCGCTCGTGGTGGAAGGCTTCCTCCGGCGTCCGATCCGCGGCGTCTACGTCGCCGCGCAGGTGCCCGAGTCCCTCGAGCTTCGGTGCTGGATGCTCACCCTGGTCCTCCCACCGGACGCCTTCGTCTGCGACCGGACGGCCGCCTGGCTGCATGCCGGCCCGCGCGCACTCGGTCCGAACGAGCACCTCGCTCCTCCACCGATCTCATGTTTCAGACCGAGCGACTGCGGCCGGCTGCGGAACAAGCTCACCGACAGCGGAGAGCGGGAGGTGCGCGAGCGCGACCTCATGCTGATCCACGGCGTGCTCGTCACGACACCACTGCGGACCGCACTCGACCTGGGGCGGCTGCAGAAGACGCGTGACCTGAAGATGCACGGGATGGACACGATGCTGAGCCTCGGGGTGTTCACACTCGACGAGTTGCTGGCTGAGATTCCTCGGTTCAACCGCCGGCGGGGCGTCGTCCAGCTGCGCCACCTCGCTCCTCTGGCCGATCCCGGGTCCCAGTCGATGGGCGAGACGGCCCTGCGCCTACGGTGGCTGGACGGCGGCCTCCCGAAGCCGGAGACCCAGATCCCGGTGGTCCTCGACGGCCGCATTGTGTTCTACCTCGACATGGGGCTGGTGGAGCTGTTGTTCGCCGCCGAGTACGACGGCGAGGAGTGGCACGGCCCCGACCAGGAAGATGCCGACCTCGATCGGCGGGACTGGCTCGACCGCAACCGTCGGTGGGCGATCGAGGTGTTCCGACGAGACAATGTGTTCGGCCCCCGACAGGACGCCGACCTGCGCCTTGCCCGCGCCTTCGCTGCCGCGCGCGCCAGCCTCGGCACTCGCACCTACATCGTCTGATCCGGGCAAGCGGGTGAACTAACGCCGACTCGGCGTACCTCCCCGGGAAACTGGCGCCGACTCGGCGTACCTGGTCAGGTGAGCTTGGCGGTGCGGCGGCGGCTGGCGACCTCACCACTGACCACGATCACCATCGAGATCACCAGCATGACGGTGCCGACGACGTTGACCTGCATCGGTACGCCGCGCTGAGCGGCGCCCCAGACGTACATCGGGAACGTGGTGGTCGTGCCCGCGTTGAGGTTGGTGATGATGAAGTCGTCGAACGACAGCGAGAAGCTCAGCAGCGCGGCGCCGAGGATGCCCGGGAACACCAGTGGGAACGTGACCCGCCAGAACGTCTGGGCCGGGGTCGCGTAGAGGTCCATGGCCGCCTGTTCGAGGGAGTCGTCGAACCCGGCCAGGCGCGACCTGACCGTGACCACCACGAACGAGAGGCAGAACATCACGTGGGCGATCAGGATCGTCCAGAAGCCCAGCTGGCCGGCGAAGCCGGACGCCACGAAGAGCGCCAGCAGCGAGGAGCCCATCACGATCTCGGGTGAGGCCATCGGCAAGAAGATCAACAGGTTCGTCGACGAGCGGCCCAAGAAGTCGTAGCGCACCAGTGCGAACGCGGCGAGGGTGCCCAGGACCGTCGCGCCGAGCGTGGCGAGCAGGCCGATCTCGATGCTCTTCCCGAGTGCCGCGCACATGCCCTCGGCGGCGCAGGGATCGGTCCAGTTGTCGAGCGTGAACGCGTCGAAGCGGTAGACGTTGCGGCTCGCCGGGTCGTTGAAGCTCATCAGCACGACGACGGCGATCGGGATGAACGTGTAGGCGAGCACCACCAGGCCCAGCATGAGCACCAGGTGCTCTCGGATCCAGCGCCCGATCACAGCAGCTCCTCCGTCCCGGCCCGGCGGACGTAGACCAGCACCATCGCCACGATGCCCACCATCAGGATCATCGAGAGCGCGGCGGCCGCGGGGTAGTCGTTGGCGTCGGTGAACAGGCTCTGGATCACGCCGCCGACCATGCGCTGGTTGGGGCTGCCGAGCAGCTGGGCGTTGATGAAGTCGCCCGACGCGGGGATGAACGTCAGCAGGGTCCCCGAGACCACACCGGGCAGGGAGAGCGGCCAGGTCACCTTGAAGAAGCCCACCACGGGGTTGGCGTAGAGGTCGCTGGAGGCCTCGATCAGCCGGTGGTCGATCTTGTCGATGCTCGCGAACAGCGGCAGCACCATGAACGGCAAGAAATTGTAGGTCAGGCCCGCGACCACGGCGATCGGCGTGGCCAGCAGGCGCCCGTCCTCACCGAGGAGGTGGAGGAACTGCAGGGTGTCCACGACGATGCCGTCGTCGGCCAGGATGAGCTTCCACGACAGCGTCCGCAGCAGGAAGCTGGTGAAGAACGGCGCGATGACCAGCACCAGCATCAGGTTCTTCCAGCGGCCCACCTTGAAGGCGATCGTGTAGGCCAGCACGTAGCCGAGCACGAGGCAGAACACCGTCGCGAGCCCGCCGTACCACAGCGCCCGCAGCATCGGCTGCCAGTACGCCTGGACGACGTCGACGTAGTTGCCCCACGCGTAGGTCATCTCGTAGCCACGGAAGTCCGAGCCCGCAGGGTCGTAGAGGCTGGTCGCCAGCAGCGAGTAGAAGGGGACGACGAAGAACAGGATCAGCCAGAGCGCGGTGGGGAGCAGCAGCAGGTAGCCCACCGCTCCCGTGCGCCGGGTCATTCGTCGTCGCCCTTCTGGGCGCCGGCCAGCGCGTCCTGGGAGATGTCGAGCAGGAACGCGTACTCGGGACGCCAGGAGAGCTCGACCTGCTCGCCGACGTGGAACAACCGGTGGCGCCCGGTGTTCTGCTGGAACACCTGCAGCTCCTGACCCCACGGCATCCGCACCAGGTACTGCGTGCTGACGCCGACGAAGCTGACGTCGGTCACGACGCCGCCGGGGATCGTGTTGCCCGGGGCGTCGAGCTCCTCCCCCGGCGCGCCGATCAGCACCTTCTCCGGACGGATCCCCACCCAGCCGCGGTCGCCGTCGGTGTGGCTGCGAGCCGGCGGGATCGAGACCCCGACGCCCTGCATGTCCACGCTGACGACGTCGGCCGACCGCGAGGTGACGGCGCCCGGGATCAGGTTGGACTGGCCGAGGAAGTTCGCGACGAACGTGCTGCGCGGGTTCTCGTACAGGTCGGCGGGCGCACCCATCTGCTCGATGACCCCGGCGTTCATCACCGCGACCGTGTCGGCCATCGTCATGGCCTCCTCCTGGTCGTGGGTGACGTGGATGAACGTGAGGCCGACCTCGGTCTGGATGCGCTTGAGCTCGATCTGCATCGAGCGCCGCAGCTTGAGGTCCAGCGCGCCGAGCGGCTCGTCGAGCAGCAGCACCTCGGGGTGGTTGATCAGCGCCCGCGCCAGCGCGACCCGCTGCTGCTGGCCGCCGGAGAGCTGCGCCGGCTTCTTGCGCACCTGGCTGGTCAGCTCGACCAGCTCGAGCATGTCGCGCACCTGGGAGTCGACGTCGGAGGCCTTGCGACGCTTGAGCCCGAACGCGACGTTCTCGTAGATGTCGAGGTGCGGGAACAGCGCGTAGCTCTGGAAGACCGTGTTCACCGGTCGCCGGTAGGGCTTGGCGTAGGTGATGTCCTGGCCAGCGAGGGTGATCGTCCCCGAGGTCGGCGTCTCCAGGCCCGCGACCATCCGCAGGGTCGTGGTCTTGCCGCACCCGGACGGTCCGAGCAGCGCGAAGAACGACCCGCGCGGGACGTCGAGGTCCAGCGTGTCCACCGCGGTGAACCCGCCGAAGGTCTTCGTGACGGCGCGCAGTCGCAGGCCGTCGTACGGCGCGCCGTCGGGCGCCGGGCCCCGCGTGCTGTCGGGGCGCTCAGCCACCTGTGACATCGGACCAGTCTCCTTCGTACTCGACTTGCTGACGGTCGTCGAGCGGCATGAAGTCGAACGTCGCCTTCAGCATCTCGTCGTCAGGGAAGATCAGCGGCTCGTCGACGAGCGAGGGGTCGATCTTCTCCATCTCCTCGCGCGCCCCCTCGACGGGACAGATGTAGTTGACCCAGGACGCGAGCTTCGCGGCCACGGCCGGCTCGTAGTAGTAGTCGATCCACTTCTCGGCGTTCGCCTCGTGGGTCGCCAGGTTCGGCACGATCATGTTGTCGCTCCACAGCGACAGCCCCTCCTCGGGCGCCACGAACTTGATGTCCGGGTTGTCGGCCTGGAGCTGGATCACGTCGCCGGACCAGGCCTCGCACGCGAGGATGTTCCCGGCCGCGAGGTCCTGGGTGTAGTCGTTGCCGGTGAACGCCCGGACCTGTCCGGAGGACACGACCTTCTGGAGCCGGTCGATGGCGTTCTTCCACTCGTCCTCGGTGAACTCGTCGGGATCGGCGCCGACGATCCTCAGCATGAAGGCCATGGTGTCCCGCATCTCCGAGAGCAGCGTCACCCGGCCCTTGAGGTCGGAACGGGTGAGCAGCTCCTCGAAGCTCTTCACCTCGCCGGTCTTGGCGGCGTTGTAGGCGATGCCGGTCAGGCCGCTCTGCCACGGGGCGTGGTAGGTGAGGTCGGGGTCCCACTGCCGGCCGCGCAACGGCGCGATGAGGTTGGCGTGCAGGTTGGGGACCGCGTCCTTGTCCAGCGGCTGGATCCAGCCCAGCCCGATCATCCGGGCCGCCATCCAGTCGGTGAGCATCATCATGTCGCGGTCGATCGGCTGGCACGAGCCGAGCTGGTTGCGGACCTTGGCGTAGAACTCGGAGTTGTCGTTGACGTCGTCGTTGTAGGTGACGCTGATGCCGGTCTGCTCCTGGAACCGCTGGAACGTCCCGTTCTTGGCCTTCTTGGGGTCGATGTACTGCGGCCAGTTGGAGATGACCAGGCGCATGTCCTCCTCGGACACGTCCCGAGCGCGGCACTGCGCGGGATCCTGCTGCGCGCCGTCGGTGCCGAAGAACGGCAGCTTGAGCGCGGCGAGGCTCACCCCGGCGAACGCCACGGCGCCACCGCCCTTGAGCACGCTCCGACGGGACACTCCCCTGCGTGGGACTGGTGACTCCGGCGCCATGCGACTCCCTCGGGCCATCGACTGGATTGCTCGGATCGTGCCATGTGATGGGCCCATCGACAAGCGATCCAGTCGACAAGAAACATTCTCGCAACGAA
This sequence comes from Nocardioides sp., assembly GCF_036401255.1. Lineage (GTDB taxonomy): Bacteria > Actinomycetota > Actinomycetes > Propionibacteriales > Nocardioidaceae > Nocardioides. The sequence continues at coordinate 5,605 of NZ_DASWVI010000326.1, forward strand.
ATCGCTTGTCCGACGCGGCGGGCAGGTCTTTGACCCAGGGCCCTCGGCTGCGGAACCATGCGGCCATGAGCACCAGGAAGTCCGGGCGTCCCGCGTTTCAGCTCGACGACGTCTCGAAGGCGATCATCGAGCAGCTCCAGCAAGACGGCCGGCGCTCGTACGCCGCGATCGGCAAGGTCGTCGGGCTCTCGGAGGCGGCGGTCCGGCAGCGGGTGCAACGGCTCATCGAGGGCGGCGTCATGCAGGTCGTGGCGGTCACCGACCCGCTGGAGCTGGGGTTCGCACGCCAGGCGATGGTCGGCATCCGGGTGTCGGGGGCGCTCGAGCCGGTCGCCGACGCGATCGCCCAGCTCGACGAGGTCGACTACGTCGTCGTCACGGCCGGCTCCTACGACCTGCTGGTCGAGGTCGTGTGCGAGAGCGACGAGCACCTGCTCGAGCTGATCTCCGGTCGGATCCGTGCCATCGACGGCGTGGTGATGACCGAGACGTTCATGTACCTCCAGCTACGCAAGCAGACCTACTCGTGGGGTGTGCGCTGAACCGTCACGCGGACCCGCACTGGGAGCGCCTCTCGCTCTGGCACGACACGGTCGACACCGACTGGACGCCGCGCCCCGCCCTCGCGGGCGACGCCGAGGCCGACGTCGCCATCGTCGGCGCGGGCTTCACCGGCCTCTGGACGGCGTACTACCTCGCCGAGGCGGACCCCACCTTGCGGATCGTCGTGCTCGAGGCCGAGACCGCCGGGTTCGGCGCGTCCGGCCGCAACGGCGGCTGGTGCTCCGCGCTCTTCCCGGCGTCGCTGCGGACCCTGGCCGGTCGGTCCGACCGCGAGGGCGCGCTCGCGCAGCACCGGGCGATGCGCGCGACCGTCGACGAGGTGATGCGGGTCGCGACCGACGAGGGCATCGACGCCCACATCGCGAAGGGCGGCACGATCGCGCTGGCCCGCAGCAGGGCCCAGTGGCGCCGCGCCCGGAGCGAGGTCGCCGAGGCGCGCCGCTGGGACCGCGGCGAGGACGACCTCCGGCTGCTCGGCCGCACCGAAGCGACCGCGATCCTGCGCGGCAGCCGCACCGTGGGTGCGACGTA
>NZ_DASWVI010000327.1:0-8869 GCF_036401255.1 Nocardioides sp.
GTCTCGGGCTCTCGTGAGGTCGCCGCGAAGCCGGCGGCGAACGCCAGCGCGAGGGCCGGCGTGCACGCATGCAGCAGGCCGGTGGCGCACGCGCCCGCAACGACGTCGTGCGCCCGGGCGGCGCGGTCGGCGGGCGTGCGCAGTGGCACCACCCGTGCGAGCGTGCGGGTCAGCACGGCGCTGACGAGCAGCGCACTGCGCTCGCCGGCGAGGTGCTGGGCGACGAGGTCGACGAACTCCTCGCCCGGCACCGCCCGGCTGTGCACCTCCTCGAACAGCATCGTCCACAGCACCGCCCGCACCAGGTCGTCGTCGATCCGGCACAGGTTCGCCGAGAGCGCGTCGCGGGTCCGGCGCTCGAGCACGATCCGGGCGTAGGTCTCACCGTGGCTGTTCGGCACCACGAAGCGGCCCGCGAACTGCGGCAGCGGCACGGGGTCGTCGTGGACGTCGACGAGCGTGCTGCCGACCTCGGTCCAGGAGTCGTCGTACGCCGTCACCCGCACCCGGTGCGGGCGTACCCCAAGCCGGCGCACCGCGGGGATCGCGCCGTCGGGCCCGACCCGCTCGACCCGCAGCGTGTCGAAGCCGGTGCTGCGCAGCCACAGCCGCACCCAGTCGCGCACGTCGCGGTCGGTGGCCTCGTCGAGCGCGGCCACGAAGTCGTCCAGGGTGGCGTTCGCGAAGCGGTGCCGGGTCAGGTAGGTGTTGACGCCCCGCAGGAACGCGTCGTCGCCCAGCCAGGTGACCAGCTGGCGCAGCACGGAGTTGCCCTTGGCGTAGGAGATCGCGTCGAAGATCGTGGCCGCGGCGTCGACGTCCGGAACGTCCTCGGCGTCCGGTGCGACCGGGTGGGTCGAGCGACGCCCGTCGGCGTCGTACGCCCCCGGCTTGCGCTCGGCCTCGTGCCCGAGCAGCGCCCCCGGGTAGCCGGCCCCGTCGGCGGCCACGCGGTAGCCGAGGTAGTCCGCGAACGACTCCTGGAGCCAGCTGTCCTCCCACCACGTCATCGTCACCAGGTCCCCGAACCACATGTGGGACATCTCGTGGGCGATGACCGCCGCGCGGAGCTGGCGCAGGTGCTCGGGCACCGCGCCCCGGGGCAGGAGCTCGTCGCGGTAGGTCACGCAGCCCGGCATCTCCTGGGCGCCCCAGTTCAGGCCCGGGACGAAGACCTGGTCGAAGGAGTCGAACGGGTAGGGCTCGGTGAAGATCCGTGCGTAGTGGTCGAAGCAGTCCACGGTGATCGCCCGCAGCTCCTCGAGGTCGCGGTCGAGCTCGGCGGCGAGCGAGGCCCGGGCGTGCCAGCCGAACGGCAGCCCCGCGTGCTCCCAGCGCCGGGAGACCCAGGGACCCGCGGCGACGACGAACAGGGCCGGCGGGATCGGCGGCGTCGGCGCGAACTCCCACGAGCCGACCCCGGCCCGCAGGGTGCGACCGTTGGCGAGCACCGTCGCGGCCGGGTCGGCCTCGACCGTCAGGGCGATCGGCGCCTTCAGGTCGTTCTGGTCGAAGCAGGCGAACACCTTCTGGGCGATGTCCATGCCGAGGTACGCCGCGACGTAGGTCTCGCCGTCGGCCGGGTCGACGGTGCGCTGCATGCCGTCGCCGTCGGTGACGTACGGCAGCCGGGCCGACACCACGACCTCGTGCCGACCGTCGAGCCCGGCGAGCCGGATCCGGCGACCGTCGTACGCCGGCAGCACGGCCCGGCCGTCGAGCTCGACCGAGAGCTCCTCGGCCGCCGCGAGCTCCAGGAACGTCTCGGGTGCCCCGGCGGTGAAGGTCACCGTCGTGCGCGACCCGAAGGTGGCGCCGCCGGGCGACGTCAGGTCGAGGTGGAGGGCGTAGCTGACGTCGGAGACGGCGCCGGCGCGCTGGCGGGCCTCGGCCAGGGTGAGGGACACACATCCGACCCTACGGGGCGACCCTCGGTCGAGGCGTCCGCGAATTCGCCACCGCGTGAGCGCGCCGGTAGTCTGTGGAAGTTGCCTCGGCGAGGGAGCGCACCCACCGGTCGCTCCGTGATCGACAGGGCTGGCTGGTCCGCATCGGATGTGCCGCCACGATCACCGTGCGCCGAGGCCCCGAGACCGCGAAGCACCACCGACAGCCAGCACCACCGAGGAGAAGAGCTCAGCATGTCCGAGAAGATCAAGGCCGAGACCCGCACCGAGTTCGGCAAGGGTGCCGCCCGCCGGATCCGGCGCGAGCACAAGGTTCCCGCCGTCGTCTACGGCCACGGCAACGAGCCCATCCACCTGACCCTGCCCGGTCACGAGACGATGATGGCCCTCAAGCACGGCGGCGCCAACGCCCTGCTCGAGCTCGAGATCGACGGCAAGGACCAGCTGGCGCTGACCAAGCAGGTCCAGATCGACCCGATCAAGCGCCAGCTCGAGCACGTCGACTTCGTCGCGGTCAAGCGCGGCGAGAAGGTCACCGTCGAGGTGCCGGTGCTGCTGGTCGGCGAGGCCGCCCGCGAGACGCTCGTCGTCACCGAGACCGCGGCCATCCAGCTCGAGGCCGAGGCCACCCACATCCCCGAGCACATCGAGGTCGACATCGAGGGCGCCGAGGCCGGCACCCAGATCCACGCCTCCGACCTGACGATCCCCTCGGGCAGCACGCTGCTGCTCGACCCCGAGACGCTGGTCGTCAACGTGACCCAGCAGCAGTCCGCCGAGGCTCTCGAGGCCGAGCTGGAGGAGGCCGAGGCCGAGGCCGGCATCGAGCGCGAGGAGTCCGACAAGGACGTCGACGAGGTCGGCGCCGAGGCGACCGAGAGCACCGAGGCCGCGTCCGAGGAGTGACGCTCCGTCACCTGTTTCGACCGTCGTTCCGCAGGAAGGGCCGAGATCGCGTGGCCGACTCCCCCGACGGCACTGCACCCGTGTGGCTGGTGGTCGGGCTGGGCAATCCCGGCCCGACCTACGCCGGGCACCGCCACAACGTGGGCTACCTCGTCGTCGACGAGCTCGCGTCCCGGCTGGGCTCGCCGCTGCGTGCGCACAAGTCCGGGCGCGCGGACGTGGTCGAGGGCCGGCTCGGGCTGCCCGGGCAGGACGGGCCGCGCGTCGTGCTGATGCGCGCACGCTGCTACATGAACGAGACCGGCGGCCCGGTCAAGCAGCTCGCGGGCTTCTACAAGGTCCCGCCCGAGCGCATCGTCGCGGTCCACGACGAGCTCGACATCGCGTTCGACACGATGCGGGTCAAGCTCGGCGGCGGCGACAACGGCCACAACGGCCTGCGCTCGATGCGCTCCTCGCTCGGCACCGGCGACTTCTACCGGGTGCGGGTCGGCATCGGCCGCCCTCCAGGGCGTCAGGACCCGGCCGACTTCGTGCTGTCCAACTACTCGACGACGGAGCGCAAGGTGCTGCCGTTCCAGGTCGACCGCGCCGCGGACGCCGTCGAGTCGCTGATCACCGAGGGTCTCGAGCGCACCCAGCAGCAGTTCAACTCCTGATCCGGCGCTCACGAGGTGACCCGCCCGAAAGTTCCGGGCGGGTCAACGCGGGTCTGAGCCCTCGATAGGGTTCGGTCCATGAGCTTCGACCCCGGCACCCCGCCCGACGCCGCCGCGACCGACGACCACGTGCTCGCGGCCTGGTTGGCCACCGTCGCTGGCGAGCGCCTCCTCGAGGTCCGCCAGGAGGGCCTCGAGGGCCGCGAGCTCAAGGACGCCGGCGACCGTGCCGCGCACGACCTGCTGATGGCCCTGCTCGCCGAGCACCGCCCGGGGGACGCGGTGCTCTCCGAGGAGGGCAAGGACGACAAGGCGCGGCTCCGGAGCGACCGGGTCTGGATCGTGGACCCGCTCGACGGCACCCGGGAGTTCTCCGAGGTGCCCCGCGACGACTGGGCCGTGCACGTCGCCCTGTGGGCCGACGGCGAGCTGGTGGCCGGTGCCGTGGCGCAGCCGGCGCTCGGCGAGACGTTCAGCACCGGGGCGCCCCCCGTCGTACCCCCCAGCAGCGCACCGCAGCCGCGGATCGCGGTCTCGCGCAGCCGCCCGCCCGCGTTCGTGCACGCGCTCGCCGAGGAGCTCGGCGCGGACCTGGTCGCGATGGGCTCGGCCGGGGTCAAGGTCATCTCGGTGGCCCGCGACATCACCGACGCCTACGTGCACGCCGGCGGCCAGTACGAGTGGGACTCGGCCGCCCCGGTCGCGGTCGCTCGCGCCGCCGGCCTGTTCACCTCGCGCATCGACGGCACTCCGCTGGCCTACAACCAGGAGGACGTCTACCTCCCCGACCTGATCGTCTGCCGCCCCGAGCTGGCCGAGCGGATCGTCGCGTTCGTCAAGGAACACGGCTACGAGTGATGATCCGGCACCTCGCCGGACACGGTGTCGATCCGAGCCGATAACCCGTTGCCGCCCGCGGTCGCAGCCGGGAGGGTCGCCGCATGACCGCCTTCGTCTCGCACACGACCATCGACTGCCGCAACGCCTACGAGCTCTCGGAGTGGTGGAAGGCCCTGCTCGGCTACGTCGACCTCGACGGCGACCCCAACCTCCCCGGGCACGAGGAGTGCATGATCCGCGACCCCGAGTCCGGTCACCGGCTGCTGTTCATCGAGGTCCCCGAGGACAAGGCGGTGAAGAACCGGCTCCACCTGGACCTGCGCCCCCGCACGGCGTCGCGCGACGAGGAGGTCGAGACCGTCCTCGCCCACGGCGCGACGCTGGTGGCCGACCTGCGGGGCAAGTACGGACCCGGGACCGGCTGGGTCGTGTTCGCCGACCCCGAGGGCAACGAGTTCTGCATGCTGCGCTCCGAGGCGGAGCTTGCGCGGTAGGCCCGGTCAGCAGTGGTGGCCCGGTGCCTGCCAGCCCACGCTGCGGGCCAGGCCGGCAGCGGCCAGCTGGGAGCTGACGCCGAGCTTCGCGAGGATCGACTTCACCTGGGTGCGCACGGTCGCCTCGGACACGTAGTCGTGGTGGGCGATGTCGCGCACCGGGTGGCCCTCCATCAGCCGGCCCAGGATCTCCCGCTCCCGGGCGGTGAGGGTCGCCAGCCGGCTGCGCGCCACCTGCTGGGTGCGACGGCGCTCCTGCCACAGCTCCAGGAGCTCCTCGCGCTCCTCGTGGGTGATGACCGGCAGGCCCTGACTCAACCGGCGGACGACGGCCAGGATGTCGTTGAGCGGCTGGTTCTTCGAGATCACCTGGCGGGCACCCCGCTGCACGCACTCGCCCCAACGGGCGCGGTCCGTGGACGCGGTGACGACCACCACGTTGGTCCCGGACCGGGCGAGCGGCTCGATGAGGTCCGCCCCGTCGCCGAAGCTGCCGAGGTCGAGGTCGACCAGCGCGATCCGCGGCTTCCAGCGGCCGGCGGAGGCGAGGACCTGTCCCGGTGCGCAGGCGTGGTCCGGGATCGGCACCCGGCGCACGTCGTACCCCTCGAGCGTCAGCGCGAGCTCCAGCGACTCGGCGAACAGCGCGTGGTCCTCGAGCACCAGGATCCGCACCCGGCTCCGCGCCGGTGCGGGATGCATCGTCATCACCGGCTCCGCCGCCCCTCGCTCGGGCGGCAGCGGCTCCGATCCCGGTTGCTGCTGGAGTCCCTCATGCAACTCACCCCCGTCGCTGCGCGCTGCCGAACGTACGCCGAGCCGAGCGGCTCGCCGGCCGGGTCGTCGGCTATCCCCCATTTGGGGGAGGAACGTCCGCATGGGGTGGGGGAGGGTCCCCAATATCAGGGTGCGGCCGGGGCGGAGCGGCCCCAGCCGGGGCCCGGGGGACCACGCTGTCAACGTCATGTTCCATCGTCGAGTCGTCGTCTGCGCCGACCACCTGCTGATGGTGGAGTCGGTGGCCGCGGCACTGTCCTCGGCGGGGTTCCGCGTGGATGCGGTCGAAGGGTGGCCCGTCGACGTCGCCGAGCTGGCCGGCCAGGACGGTGTGGGCGTGCTGCTGTGCGACCTGGAGCCGGCCGCGCGGCTCGAGGAGGCCCGCGCGCTGGTCGGCGCGACGCCGCTGTCGTGGCTCGTGCTCGGCGGCGCGCCCCGAGGTCCTGCCTGGGGCGGGGTGCTCGAGGCCGGGGCGCGCGGGGTGCTGCCCAGCACGGTGTCGCTGGAGCGGTTGCGCTCCGCGATCGTCTGCCTCGGCAACGGCCGGGAGCTCACCGAGCCCGAGGAGCGGCGAGCGCTCGTGGACGCCTGGCGCGTCGTCGAGCTCGGCCGCCGCCTGGTGCTGGGCCGGGTCCGGTCGCTGACGCCGCGCGAGCTCGCGGTGCTGCGCTCGCTGCACGCCGGACAGCCGGTGGCGCTCATCGCCGAGGTCGCCGGGGTCGCGCCGGCGACGGTGCGCAGCCAGGTCCAGGCGGTGCTGCACAAGCTGGGGGTGCGCACCCAGCTCGCGGCCGTCGCGGTGTTCGACACGGTGCGTGCGGACGTGGGCGACCCCGCCTGCGCCCGGGACGCCTGCTGACCCGCGCGCCACCCGCGGTCATGGGGCGCTCATGCCGAGTCGCCGCGGAGCAGGCGCAGGTGCAGCTCCTGGGTCTGGGGTGAGGGGTCGGCGCCGAGCTCGCGCGCGAGGTGATCGCGACAGGTCTCGAACGCCCGCAGGGCGCTGCCGACGTCGCCGAGCGCCTCGTGGGCGCGCATCACCAGCCGGTGGGCGGTCTCGGAGGACCGCTCGACCTCGATCGCCGTGGTGGCCAGGTCGAGGCACTCGCGGTAGCGGTGCAGCTCGAACGCCGCGGTCGCCGCGTCGCAGAGCATCTCGTGCCGGGCGCGGCGCAGGTGCTCGCGCTCGGAGACGGCCCAGTCGCTGTCGTCGTCGTGGGCGTGGAAGTCGTCGACGTACAGGTGCTCGGCGGCCTGTGCCGTCGCCAGCACCCGCAGGTGGTGACCGCCGCGCGCCGCCACCGCGGCCCGCCGCGCCGCCTGGAGGAAGTAGAAGGTGTCCACCCAGGCGTCCTGGAGGACGAGGCCGTCGAGACGCCGGACGACGCAGTCGGTCCGTACGACGCGCCGGATCTGGCTGCTCGCGGTGCGCAGACTGCCGCGGGCGTGGTCGGTGCTGGCGTCGGGCCACAGCCGCCCGATGAGGTCGGCCGGCCGGACCGGGCGGCCCCCGTTCAGGGCCAGGATGCGCAGCAGGTCCGCCGTCTTGCCGGTGCGCCACTCCTCGACGGCGACCCAGGAGCCGTCGAGCCGGCGCACGCCGAGCGGACCGAGGAGCCTGATCTGGATCTTCTGCTGTTCATGGATCACGCGGATCGCCTCGCTCCAGCTGGGACTGGAACGACTCCCTGGCCGCTCTGTCTCGAGCCTAGCCACGCCGCCGCGGCGTCGCATGCGAACGTGATGAGCGCAGCATCACGCCTCGCGGCAGGGGGTCGCGGGCCGGAGGACCCACCAGCCGCGTCCGGCCTCCGCCGACCGCCGCCATGGGGGGACATGGGTGTGGCGGAGCCGGCCCCACCGCGGACTCCCCGGAGGAGGTGATGCCAGACGTGGGGACTGGCACCGGGTGGTACGGCTGGTGGGCCGTTCCGGGCGCCGGACGTCACCGTCCGGCACGTTCCACGATCCCCGACCCGGCCGTGGGACACATCCCCAAAACGTGGGAAACGGGCCGCGTCGACGGGGCGATGCTCAGTAGGCGCCGCGGTGGCCGAGGACCGCGCCGACCGTGCGCAGCAGGATCCGCAGGTCCAGGCCCGGGGTCCAGTCGTCGACGTAGTGCAGATCCAGCCGCACGGCCTCCTCCCACGACAGGTCCGAGCGGCCGGAGACCTGCCACAGACCCGTCATGCCGGGGGTCACGGTCAGCCGGCGGAACACGTCGCGCTCGTACCGCTCCACCTCGCACGGCAGCGCGGGCCGGGGACCGACCAGCGCCATCTGCCCGCACACCACGTTGACCAGCTGCGGCAGCTCGTCGAGCGAGTAGGTCCGCAGGAACCGCCCGAGGCGGGTGATGCGCGGGTCGGCACGCAGCTTGAAGAGCATCAGCTCCGCCGGCGTCGTGGCCGACAGCGAGGCCTGCAGCTGCGCCGCGTCGGCGCACATGGTCCGCAGCTTCAGCATCGTGAAGGGGACACCGCCCTTGCCGATCCGCGTCTGGCGGAACACCGCCGGACCCGGCGACTCCAGGCGGATCAGGGCGGCGAGCGCCAGCAGCAACGGCGCCACCACGACCAGCGCCACCGCCGCGACGACCCGCTCGCCGACCGACTTGGCCCACCGAGCGGCGCCGCTGGTCCGCGCCCACCGGACCGGCACGAGGGGGACGCGGCCGGCGGTCGTGACCCGCGCCCCTGCGACCCCGGCCTCCGGCAGGCCGGATGCGACGAACAGCCCGGTCCCGTCCCGGGCCGCCTCGAGGTCCCAGCCCGCCCGCCGGATCCGGTCGGGATCCACGTGCCGACACGGCACCACCACCACGGCCTCCGCCGCGTGCTCACGGACGCACGACCGCAGGTTCTCCCAGCCGGTGACGACCGGCGCGGCGAAGTCGCCCCGCGAGACGGCCTCGGTGACGCAGACGGCGACGACCGAGAGCCGACCGCTGGTCTCGAGGTCGTCCAGCAGCCACCGGACGCCGTGGGGATGCCCGGCGAGGACCACGCGGGCCGGTGCTCGCGTCCGCGTCCGGGCGAGTCCCGCGAGCGTGTGCTGCAGGTACGACGCGGACGCGACGACCACCGTCAGGGCGGCGAGCCGCGGGGCGTCGATCGTCGTCCCGCGGAGGGCGGCGAGCAGCAGCACGGCCAGCGGCAGCGCCGGCGCCACCCGGATCGCCCGGGTGCTCCGGTGGTCGGCGAGCACGCCACGGTCGTAGGCTCCCGCGGCCCGCAGCGCCCCGATCCAGACGGCGGCCAGCGCCGCCCCGGCCGCCGCGACA
>NZ_DASWVI010000328.1:0-2629 GCF_036401255.1 Nocardioides sp.
CCACCGCGGGTCGACCCGGGCCGGGGCCGCGGGGGCGTTCGCGCGCCGGGCGGGCTGGACCCGCGTGTCCGGCCGGGACGCCTCGACGTACGCCGAGGAGCCGACGACCGGCAGCTCCGGGCGGGCCAGCACGGTCTGCGAGGCGAGGTAGCCGAGACCGGCGACGACGAGCAGCGCCGTGGCGAACGACGCGATGAGACGAGCCGGGCTCACGCAGCCATCACCCGGGGCATCACCCGGGCCCTCACCCGGGCCCTCACCCGAAGCGGCCGTGGACGTAGTCGCTCGTCCGCGGGTCCTGGGGGTTCTGGAACATGGCAGCAGTATCCCCGTGCTCCACGATGACGCCGGGGGTGCCCTGGGAGGCGAGGAAGAACGCGCAGGTGTCCGACACCCGGGCGGCCTGCTGCATGTTGTGGGTGACGATCACGATCGTCACCTCGTGCGCGAGCTCGCGCATGGTCTCCTCGATCACCCGCGTCGAGGTCGGGTCGAGCGCGGAGCACGGCTCGTCCATGAGCAGGACCCGCGGCTTGATCGCCAGGGAGCGGGCGATGCACAGCCGCTGCTGCTGGCCGCCGGAGAGCCCGCCGCCGGGAGCGTCGAGCCGGTCCTTGACCTCCTCCCAGAGCCCGCCCTTGCGCAGGCAGGACTCCACGAGCTCGTCCTTGGTCGCGCGCGAGGCCTTGGTGCCGGTGAGCTTGAGCCCGGCGAGCACGTTCTCCCGGATCGACATCGCCGGGAACGGGTTCGGCTTCTGGAACACCATGCCGATCGCGCGGCGGGCGTCGATCAGCCGCTTGGCCGGGTCGTAGATGTCCTCGCCGTCGAGCAGCACCTCGCCGGCCAGCTGGGCCGACGGGACCAGCTCGTGCATCCGGTTGAGGATGCGCAGGAACGTGGACTTGCCACAGCCGGAGGGACCGATGAGGGCGGTGATGCCGCCGGCCGGCATCGTCAGCGAGACCCGGTCGAGGACCTTGCGGTCACCGAACCACGCGGTGATCTCGCGGGCCTCGATCTCGGCCAGCCCGGGGGCGTCGCCCATCGGGGTCGCCGCCGGGAGAACGGTCGTCTCGTCGGCTGCAGTGGTCATGATGCGTTCCTTCGATGGCTGATGCCGTGCCGGCCCGCCCGGGAGGGGGCGGACCGGCACGGCGGTGTTCAGTGTCGTGCGGGTGCCGCGTGCGCGGCCGGTGTCACTTCTGCTTGATCGTGAAGGACTTCGTGGCGCCGGCGACCTTGGCGTTGCCGGCGTACACCGCCTTGAGCTTGTTCTTGCCCTTCGCGAGCTTGAGCGTGAAGGTCGCCTTGCCGCCCTTGAGCGTGCCGGCCTTGAGGACCTTGGCGCCCTGCATGATCGACACCTTGCCGGTGGCGGTCGCGCCGACGGCGCTGACCGTCACGGTGCCCTTGGCCTTGGCGCCGGCCGCGACCGAGGCCGGGAAGGACTCGGTGATCGTCGCGGAGGTCAACACCTTGACAGTGCTCTCGTCCTGCGACGGCTCGAACACCGAGCCCTCGGCGGGCGTGAAGACCGCGGTGTAGGTGTGGCTGCCGGGTGCGACGCCGGTGAGCGTGGTGGTGGCGGCCCCCGACACCATCGGGACGTCGTTGGCCACCTGGGTCGCGCCCTCGAAGAAGTCGACCGAGCCGGACGGCGGGGTCGAGCCGGTGACGGTGGCGACGAGCTTGGCGGTCTTCGCCTTCGGGCTGCTGGCGGCCAGCGTGGTGGTGGTGACGACCTGCTTGTTGACGGTGAAGTTGGTCGTCGCCGTCTGGGTCGGCTCGCCGCACACGCCGCCGTGGTCTGCGGTCGCCAGCTGCTCGAAGCCCGACTGCTCGATCAGCGGGCGGGCCGCGGTCGAGCACACGAAGCCGTCCGCACCGAAGACGGACTTGATGTCGGCGCGGGCGAGGTCGGCGCCCCGGACCACGTTGTAGAGCGCGCGGTCGGCGCTCCAGCCCTTCTCGAGGCGCAGGGTGGTGCCGAGCAGGCCGGCCCGGCCCTTGGAGAACGGCGCGATCGCGTTCGGGTCGTTCTTGATCGGAGCGTCGTCGTGCTCCTGCACCTCGGCCACGTTGGCGCCGAAGTCGACGGCCACGCCGCCGTTCATCGCCTTGAGCTGGTCGGTGAAGAAGCCGCGCGTGCCGGAGCCCGGCTGCGGGATCTTCGGCGCGATCGTGCCGGCCTGGCCCCCGATCTGCGACCAGTCGGTGACCTCGCCCTTGTAGATGCTGACGATCTGCGCCTGGGTCAGCGTGTCCGGCGCGTGGGACGGCGTGCTGTTCGAGACCGCCATCACCAGGGTGTCGAGGGCGAACGGGATGCTCTGCAGGCCCGCCTGGACCTCCTTGGTGCTGGGACCGGAGGAGGAGCGGGCGAAGTCGATGTCGGTGTTGTTGCCGGCGCCGTACAGCAGCGCCTTGCCCGCGCCCGAGCCGTTCGGCCGCGGGATCGACCCGCTCGGAAGGGTGATGTTGCCGCCGCCGAGGGCCGCGAAGCTCGCGATCCGGTACGCCGGGGCCGGGGTCTGGGCGTTCCAGCCCCGCTCGGCCAGCAGGTGCAGGGTGGTCTGGATGGTGTCGGACCCGACGCCGATGAGGTCACCGGCGACGGGGGTGAACG
>NZ_DASWVI010000329.1:0-7333 GCF_036401255.1 Nocardioides sp.
GAGCACCACGTCGTAGTCCGCCCACGGCCACGCCGCCAGCGCGCGGTCGTCGGTGAGGTCGAGCTCGTCGCGGTCCGCCAGGTCGGCGCCGGTGAACTCTGCCGCCAGCGCCCGACCGAGCTGGCCGCGCGCGCCGGTGACCAGCACCCGCCGCGGCGCGACCGGGCCGGCGTCGTGCAGCGACGGGTTGGCCCGGTCCTTCGCCGAGATCTCGGCCGCCGCGAGGTCGACCGGCCAGTCGATGCCCAGCGCCGGGTCGTCCAGCGCGACCGCGGGATAGTCGACGCCCGCGCGCCAGTGGTCGTTGACCAGGTAGCTGTAGGCGGTGCCGTCCTCCAGCGCCTGGTAGCCGTTGCCCACACCGCGCGGGACGAACACCGCCACGCCGGGCCGCAGCTCGACCCGGCAGGTGCGGCCGAAGCCGCGCCCGGCCCGCAGGTCCACCCAGACCGCGAACACCGCGCCGGCCGCGACCGTGACCAGCTTGTCCCACGGCTCCGCGTGGATGCCGCGGGTCACGCCCCGGCGCGCGCTGAAGCACAGGTTGCCCTGCACGGGCCCGAAGTCGGGCACCCCGAGCGCCACCATCGTCTCCCGCTGCCAGGACTCCTCGAACCAGCCGCGGGCGTCCTCGTGCACCGCGAGCCGCACCACCAGCAGCCCCGGGATCGCCAGCCGCTCCACCGCCGGGCGGGTCACTGGCCCACCGCCGCATAGGCCGCCTCGACCTCGCGCTTGTGCGCCCGCCACCAGCCCGGGTGCGCGACGTACCACTCGATCGTGTCCGCCAGCCCCGCCTCGAAGTCGGAGTACGCCGGGCGCCACCCCAGCTCGGTGCGCAGCTTGGTCGCGTCGATCGCGTAGCGCAGGTCGTGGCCCGGCCGGTCGCCCACCAGGTCGAAGTCGTCCTCGGGCCGGCCCAGCAGCCGCAGGATCAGCCGCACCACGTCGAGGTTGCTGCGCTCGCCGCCCGCGCCGACCAGGTAGGTCTCGCCGATCCGGCCGCGCTCGAGGATCCGCAGCACCGCCGAGGCGTGGTCGGCGGCGTGGATCCAGTCGCGGACGTTGCGGCCCGCGCCGTAGACCCGCGGCCGCCCGCCCGCCAGCACGTTGGTGATCTGGCGCGGGATGAACTTCTCCACGTGCTGCCACGGCCCGTAGTTGTTCGAGCAGTTCGAGATCGTCGCCGGCACGCCGAAGCTGCGCACCCACGCCCGCACCAGGTGGTCGGACCCGGCCTTGGTGGAGGAGTACGGGCTCGACGGGTCGTACGCCGAGGCCTCGGTGAACCGCGCCGGGTCGTCGAGCGCCAGGTCGCCGTACACCTCGTCGGTCGAGACGTGGTGCAGCCGGACGCCCGACCGGCGTACCGCCTCCAGCAGTGTGAAGGTGCCCAGCAGGTTGGTCCGGACGAACGGCGCAGGGTCGCGCAGCGAGTTGTCGTTGTGCGACTCGGCCGCGAAGTGCACCACCGCGTCATGGCCGGCCACCAGCGGCCCGACCACCTCGGCGTCGGCGACGTCGCCGACCACCAGCCGCACCCGGCCGGGCGGGCAGCCCTCGAGCGCGGCCGGGCTCGCGGCGTAGGTGAGCTTGTCGAGGACCGTCACGTCCAGGTCGGTGGTCGCCATCACGTGGTGGACGAAGTTCGACCCGACGAAGCCGGCACCCCCGGTGACGAGGATCCGTCGCACGACCTCGACGCTAGGTGGGCCGGCGCGCGGGCCGGGGCGCCCCCGAGCGGCGTACTCGATCTTGGGGAAGCGCCCTCTGGCTGGTCGGTGGGCACACGTCGGCTGCCTAGCGTCGGGGCATGCGGGGAATCGTCCTGGCCGGCGGCACCGGCTCCCGCCTGCACCCGATCACCCACGGGCTGAGCAAGCAGCTGCTGCCCGTCTACGACAAGCCGATGGTCTACTACCCGCTCTGCACGCTGATGCTCGCCGGCATCCGGGAGATCCTGGTGATCGCGACCCCGCACGAGGTCGGGCAGTTCGAGCGGCTGCTCGGCGACGGCGGCGACCTCGGCGTCGCCATCGACTACGCCGTGCAGCCCGCGCCCGAGGGGCTCGCCCAGGCGTTCCTCATCGGCGAGCGGCACATCGCCGGCGACCGGGTCGCGCTCGTGCTCGGCGACAACATCTTCCACGGCGAGGGGCTCGGCACCCGCCTGCAGCGCTTCGGCCACCTCGACGGTGCGGCCGTGTTCGCCTACCGGGTCGCCGACCCGACGGCGTACGGCGTCGTGGAGTTCGACGACGAGGGCCGCGCCCTGTCGCTCGAGGAGAAGCCGGCCCGCCCGCGCAGCAGCTATGCCGTCCCCGGGCTCTACTTCTACGGCACCGACGTGGTCGAGCGGGCGCGCACGCTGCGGCCCTCGGCGCGCGGGGAGCTCGAGATCACCGACCTCAACCGGACCTACCTGGAGGAGGGCCGGCTGCACGTCGAGGTGCTCCCACGCGGCGCCGCGTGGCTCGACACCGGCACGTTCGACGCCCTCAACGACGCCTGCAACTACGTGCGTGCGGTCGAGACCCGCCAGGGGGTGATGGTCGGCTCGCCGGAGGAGGTCGCCTGGCGGATGGGCTTCATCTCCGACGAGGGGCTGCGGCTGGCCGCCAAGCGGCAGCTCAACAGTGGGTACGGCGGGTACCTGCTCGGCCTGCTGGAGCCCTGACGCCCCGGGTCATCGCGGTGGTTGAGGTGCGAGGAGCGCCAGCGACGAGCCTCGAAACCACCGCCGCGTCGGCCCGTGGGGTCATCCCGGTGGTTGAGGAGGTTGCGCTGCAACCGTCTCGAAACCACCGTCACATCTGGCTCGGCCTGCGGGTGGTCTCCGGTCGGGGTTGCGTTGACGGGAGACGTGGTCGCCGTCCGCTGTGGTCGAGCGCGAGGTGGTCACCGCGGTCACGGACCTGACGGTCGCGGGTGGTCGTCGTGCTTGTGGTCACCGTCGTCGACCCGGGATTCCGGCTACCGGCATCACCCACCCAGCGACTCCAGAAGATTTTGCTTTCGAATGTGCCGGGACCCTGTGGAACAAGGGGTTCTGGGCGTCTCGTTGTCGGTGGGCAGTGCTGGGATGGATCCATGGCAGCCCTCCCGCTCACGCACCCGGACCTCGATGGTCCCGGCGGGCTGCTGGCCGCCCTGGAGACGACCCAGGCCGAGCTGGACCGGCAGGAGATCGCGAAGTTCCGGCTCGCTGCCGACTGGGCCGCCGCCCACCCTGTCGACGACCTCGACGACGCCGCGACCGTCGAGGGGACCGAGGGCGAGCTCGCGATCGCGGGGCCCGGGGCGCCGCTGGTGGCGGAGTTCTGTGTCGCGGACTTCGCCCTCGCTATCGGGGTGTCCACCGACGCGGGCCGGTCCTATCTCGGGGATGCGGTGGAGGTCCGCTACCGGCTCCCGCGCCTGTGGGCCCGCGTGATGGCCGGGCAGGTGGCGGTGTGGCGGGCCCGCAAGATCGCCCGCAGCACCATGTCCCTGCCCGCGGAAGGTGCTGACCATGTCGACCGGCATCTCGCCCCGGTGGCGCACCGGCTCACCTGGGCGCAGCTGGAGCGGACCGTGGAGGCCGCGCGTGCCACCTTCGACCCCATCGAGGCCGAACACCGCCGGCTGCTCGCGGCGGAGGGTCGGTTCTTCGACGTCGACACCCACACCCCGTCGCTGGAGGGCACCGCGACTGTGCGGGGCGAGCTGGACCTGGCGGACGCCCTGGACCTCGACCACGCGATCAGTGCCGGTGCGCAGCAGCTCGCCGACCTCGGCTGTGCTGAGACGTTGGACGTGCGCCGTGCGATGGCCGCCGGAGCGCTGGCCCGCGGCGACCTGATGCTCCCCGTCGAGGCCCGCGCCGAGCCGGTGAAGCCAGCCCGTACGCCGCGGCAGCTGGTCGTCTACACCCACCTGTCCGAGGAAGCCCTGGCCGGGGTGGAGAACACCCGCTCCCACGTGCTCGTGGGTCAGGTCGAGGGCTGGTGCGCGTCGGCCACCGGACCTGTCAGCGTCCGCCCGGTGCTGGACCTGGGCGAGCACCTCGAGGTGCCTGGCTACACGCCCTCACCCCGCCTGCGCGAGCAGGTGATGCTGACCCATCCGACGTGTGTGTTCCCGGGCTGCACCCGACCGTCGCGGGGCTGCGATCTGGATCATGTGATCCCGTGGGACCGGGGCGGTCCGACGTGCTCGTGCAATCTTGTGCCGGCCTGCAGATTCCACCATCGCTTGAAAACGCACGGTGGATGGCGCCTCGAACGGGTCGGGCACCGGCTGTTCACCTGGACCAGTCCGATGGGCCGCACGTACACGCGACATACCTGAGCACCCGACCCCGCCGGCCACGGCCGGCGGGGCCACACCCATGCCCGGGGCCGGTGATCCCACCCGGAGGGGGTGGTTTCGAGACAGGCGCCAGCGCGCCTTCCTCAACCACCGTGCTCCTGGCCTGCGCGGAACGAGCGGCCATCCGACTCTCGTGTACTCGACGGTGACCACAGCACGACGACCCCAGGCCACCGCATGCCGGGCGCCGACGGTGACCACGCCTGCGCAACCACAGCGGACGGCGACCACGTCCCCCGCTTTCAACGACCTCGAGCCGAGGCAGCCCGCGGGCCGACGCACGCCGGCGCCGGGTCAGCCGGCGAGGTCGGCGTCGACCATCCGGCCGACGATCTCGTCGAACCCCACCGTCGGAGCCCAGCCCAGGGCGTCGCGGGCGAGGGTGGCGTCGCCGACCAGCTCGGTGGGGTCGGCGGGGCGGACGAACTCCGGGTCGACCGTGACCAGCGGCTCCCAGTCCTCGATGCCGGCGCGGGCGAAGGCAGCGGCCACGAAGTCGCGCACGGAGTGGGCGACGCCGGTGGCGATCACGTAGTCGCGGGCGACGTCGGCGCGCACCGCGCGGACCATCGCGTCGACGTAGTCCGGCGCCCAGCCCCAGTCGCGGCGGGCGTCGAGGTTGCCGAGCGCGAGCGTGGTCGCGCGGCCGTGGGCGATCGCGGCGACCGTCGAGGTGATCTTGCGGGTCACGAACTCCGGCGGCCGGTGCGGCGACTCGTGGTTGTAGAGGATCGCGCTGACCGCGTGCAGGTCGCGGCGGCGATAGACGTCGACCATCAGGTGGGCGTAGGCCTTGGCGGCGCCGTACGGGTTCACCGGCCGCAGCGGCGTCGACTCGTCCTGCGGGGAGCGGTCGGGCTGGCCGAAGATCTCCGCGCTCGAGGCCTGCACGAAGCGCACCGGGCGGCCGAGCTTGTCCTGGACCGCCAGCGCCGACTCCAGCAGCGCCGCGGCGGCCATCCCGTTGACCCGGGCGGTCAGGTCCGGCTCCTCCCAGGAGCGTGCGACTGAGCTGAGCGCGGCCAGGTTGTAGACCTCGTCGGGGGCCAGGTCGACCAGCAGCGCCCGCACCTCCTCGACCGCGGTGAGGTCGCCGGTGTGCAGCTCGACGCCGGGCTGGTCGGGCAGCGGCTCGAGGTGGTGGGCCAGCGCGTGCACCTCGACGCCCTCGCCGAGCAGCCGCTCGGCGAGGTAGCGGCCGTCCTGGCCGCTGATCCCGGTGACGAAGGCCCGCCGCGGCTGGGTCATGTCACCAGCCCTGCTGGGTCGCGGCCAGGTCGGCGTCGACCATCAGCGCGACCAGCTCGCGGAACGACACCTTCGGCTTCCAGCCGAGCACCTCGCGGGCCTTGCTGGCGTCGCCGATCAGGTGGTCGACCTCGGCGGGCCGCATGAAGCGCGGGTCCTGGCGCACGTACGGCGTCCAGTCGTCCACGCCGATGTGCGCGAACGCCGCGTCGAGGAAGTCGCGGATCGAGTGCGCCTCGCCGGTCGCGATCACATAGTCGTCGGCGCTCGGCTGCTGCAGCATCAGCCACATCGCCTCGACGTAGTCGCCGGCGAACCCCCAGTCGCGCTCGGCGTCGAGGTTGCCGAGCACCAGCTCGTCCTGCAGGCCCAGCTTGATCCGGGCGACCGCCTCGCTGATCTTGCGGGTCACGAACTCCGGCCCGCGGCGCGGGGACTCGTGGTTGAACAAGATCCCCGAGGAGGCGTGCATGCCGTAGGACTCGCGGTAGTTGATCGTCATGTAGTGCCCGAACACCTTGCTGACGCCGTACGGCGAGCGCGGCCACAGCAGGGTCCGCTCGTGCTGCGGGACCTCCTGCACCTTGCCGAACATCTCCGAGCTCGACGCCTGGTAGAACCGCACGCCCTCGGGCTGGTCGCCGGTGTGCAGCCGCACCGCCTCGAGCATGTTCAGCACGCCCTTGGCGGTCACGTCGGTGGTCAGCTGGGCGTTCTCCCACGAGTACGCGACGAACGAGACCGCGCCGAGGTTGTAGACCTCGTCAGGGTCGGAGTCGCGCAGCGCCCGGATCAGGCTCGACATGTCGGTCAGGTCGCCGTTGTGGAGGCGGACGTCGGGCAGCAGCCGCTCGACCAGGTCGCGCTTGGGGTTGTTCTGCCCGCGGATCACGCCGTGGACGTCGTACCCCTTGGCGAGCAGGAACTCCGCCAGGTAGAGGCCGTCCTGGCCGGTGATGCCGGTGATGAGCGCGGTGGGCATGCCCGGATTGTGCCAGTGCCCGCCGCGGGCGCCACCCGGCGCTCAGCCCTCGCTGCTGGGACGGGCCGAGACGTAGACCGCGAGCTCGCGGTCGGCGGACACGATCCGGGCGACCTCCTCACCGCCGTCGCAGCGGCGCAGGGAGACCGTGACGGTGCCGTCGCGGTCGCGGTCCAGCGCCCGCCAGCTCCCGCCGGCCTCCTCCCACCGGAACAGCTCGCCGAGCGGGTCGTGGCCGTGCGCCGTGCGGTCACTCACGGGGTTGGTCATCCGTGGTCTCCTCTCGTGGGGCTCTCGGTGGTCGCGTGGGTCGTGCCCCCGAGGTGGCGGGCGGTGTTGACCAGCCCGACCAGGCTGAACGCCTGCGGTGTGTTGCCGAGATGCGCCCCGGTCCGCGGGTCGCACTCCTCGCTCAGCATGCCAACATCGTTACGCAGAGCCAACAGGCGGGTGAACAGGTCCTCGGCCTCGCGGGTGCGGCCGATGCCGTGCAGGGCGTCGGCAAGCCAGAAGCTGCAGGCCAGGAACGCGCCCTCCGAGCCGGGAAGCCCGTCGGTGCCGCCGTCGGCCTGCGGGTCGTAGCGCAGCAGGAAGCCGTCGCGGCACAGCTCCCGCTGGACGGCCTCGACCGTGCCGACGATCCGCTCGTCGTCCCAGGACAGGAACCCGACACGCGGCAGCAGGAGCAGCGCCGCGTCCAGGCCCTCGGAGCCGTAGAACTGGGTGAACGTACGCCGGTCCGCGTCGTACCCG